>NZ_JBNIIX010000009.1:0-108900 GCF_050106635.1 Levilactobacillus sp. LN180102 | reverse complement strand
CGACTTGCATGTATTAGGCATGCCGCCAGCGTTCGTCCTGAGCCAGGATCAAACTCTCATCTTATGATGAGAACTTAAGTAAGCTCATCGATTGTTGTTACATTTTTAAAAGCGAATTGACTTTGCAAATATTGTTTGGGTTTGATTCTAAAATCAAACCGCCCTACACATATTTGGTTTGTCGAAACAATGTTCAGTTTTCAAAGGTCTACCAAGTTATCAGAAGTAAGTGCTCCGTGACAACTTTTAAAGTATATCATGCTGATAAAATCATGTCAACTTCTTTTTAAACATCTTTTTGAATAAATATAGACGTTTTGGTGAAGAAGTGAATAAATATTCTCAACAACGTTTACTACTATATCAAGAATCTCACAGACCGTCAAGTCTTTTTTTCAATTACTTGATTTGCAATCAATTGCCGGACAAACCATGTTTGTTTCCGTTAATTGACAACAGAAAATAGTTTACCAATTTCTATTGTCAGGGTCAAGGGAAAAATGAATATTTACTGAAATTATTTGCGTACGCATCACCTTAACTACAAAAAAGGTAATGCAACAGCAAAGTTACCGCCATTACATTACCTTTTTTCTACTTTAATTCTGGTGCATCCGTCTTATATGTGGTTTCTTTCCCCTTGTTCTTCACTAAAGCACTCGTCTTTTCCTTCTTTTCCGCCTCAGCTAGTTTCTCCATAGCTGGCTTGTACTTGTAGGTAAAGGATGACTTATCAACTTTGGTAAAGTTCTTGGGCGTATAGAATCGTAACAAGTCTCCATAAATCACTCGATCAGAAAGTGATAATTCCGTTGTGACATGGTTTTGCATCTTATCCACTGTCTTCTTTTGTGCTGTCGTTAACGACAGTGCCTTGCCAGTCCTGGTATCATAAACTGTCCCCCCAATTTTCGCATAGGTTGGTGAGATAAAGTTCCCATTCCGGAACGCAACGGTTTGATTGCGGTTCTTCGCTAGCAAGTCCTGTCCGAACTGAATTGTGTCCGTATTCTTCACGCCCAACAGATCCAATAACGTTGGTAAGACATCAATTTCACCACCATACGTATGATTGATGCCCCCCTTGAGACCTGCCGCATGAATCATGAACGGAACCTTCTGGAATTGAGCCAAATCAAAGTTCGTGACTTTGCTCTTCCCCAACAGTTGGGCAATTGCTGGTCGGTGATTATTTGAAATACCGTAATGGTCCCCATATGCAACAATCATACTATTCTTGTAGAGACCTGCTTTTTTGAGATACGTCATAAACTCCCCAAAAGCCTGATCCAAATAGTGTGCCGTCTGTACATAAGGATCAACGGTCTTATCACCAGTCTTGGTTGCCGGAAAATCAGTATTCTTCTTATCTAATTCATAAGGATAGTGATTGGTTAACGTGATCAACTTAGCATAGAACGGTTGGGGTAACTGCTCAATATACTTGGCTGATTGCTTGAAGAAAATCTTATCTTTGAGGCCATAACCAACTGAATAACCGGATTTTTCGGTGTAGTAGCTGGAGCTAAAGAAGTATTGATAGCCCCATGACTTATACGTATTATCCCGATTCCAGAAACTAGGCACATCCCCATGAAACGCCGCTGTTGTATAACCTGCTTGCTGACTCAAAATAGCCGGTGCCGCTTGGAACGTGTTTTGTGTCCCGTAAGTCGTCATAGCTGACCCTTGGGGTAACCCAAAGAGTGAGTTCTCTAACATCATTTCGGCATCCGACGTCTTCCCTTGGGCTACTTGATTATAAAAGTTATCAAATGACAAGGTATTCTGATTATGATAAAACTTATTCAGATTAGGGGTCACCTCTTTGCCATTAACCTTATAGTCAATCAGAAACTGCTGGAAGCTCTCCAAATGAATGACAAAGACGTTTTTTCCTTTTTCTTTTCCATAATAAGAAACATTTGGGCTAACACGGTTCTGTTTGAGGTACTTCAACACACTCTTCATATCACTAGCATTAGCACTTGCCCGTGTGGCGCTTTCCTTTTGCGTCTGATAAGCATTAAACGCGGCATACTCATTCAAGCCTAAGTATTTAACGATATAGTTATTATCAAACGTCCGAGTCAACAAACCAGACCGATCGGCATTAGCCATCCCAAATTCGGCAAACATCAAACCAAACGATAGCACCGTGATTGAAAGGGCGTACCGTCGTTTAAACGGCCGAGCATCAATCCGGATAACGTGTGTCACTAACAGAATAATTAAAACAATAATATCTACATACACAAAGAAATCATAAACGTGTGTAATCTGCGCTAAACTCTTACCCAAGTTATTTCCCACATCGCTGGAACCTTTCATAATTCCAAACGACAAGAAATCTGAAAATTCACGATAATATAGGACGTTGGCAAAGATCCAGGTTGATTCCAACACATTAATGATCATCATCAGCCAATAGGCCAACCGACCACGGAAGTATAACGCAATCCCAAATACCAGTAACGCAGCCGGTAACGGATTTATCAGCAGCAAGAACTGCTGCACACTACCCTTCGCTCCTAATGTAAATTCGGTTTGATAGGCAATATACGTTTTTACCCAGAATAAACCAATTGTTAACAGGAAAAAGCCCATTCGGGTATTTACCCAACTCATCCTTCGCTTAAAAAAGTTCGCCATGCGACTGCCTCCACAAAATAATTAACATCCCTAAAGTATAGCTGATATCAGCTGGTAATCAATCTGATTGCTGAACCTTTGAAAAAATTCAATCTTTCATCGAAAAAAAAACAAAACTATGTCACCCATAGTTTTGTTAGTTATCCGTCAGTAAATCAAACAATTCGATTGCCACTAAGTCGATGTTATCAAACTCAAATGTCGTTTCCGGATTATGTTCAGTTAGCGTGTACGTATGTGTTGCTTGGTTGAAGACAACCAGTGCTTGTTCCACGCCTTCTTTTTCAAAACGACGGGGTTGTGGCTCGTCAGTTGCATCTTCTTGCATCGCCTTTAAGCGATTAATGATGCCAATCAATTGAGATTCTTCCATGGTTGGTCCCCTTTCTAGCTTTCAACTATGATTTTACCAAACTTGTGCGCTGATGGCACGCCTTAATCCAGAAAATCTCATTCATTTCCTGAATTAGGCTCTTCAACTACCTTGTCTGGACGAACGACCATTGCCACCAGGCCAGCCAGCATCCCCAAATAATACGTTAAGAGTCGCCAGAGTATCATAGCCAGTACTAACTTACTGTTTGAGGAAATGTAACTTTTAAAAATCATCTCAAAGCTATATTCCGCACCGCCGGAGCCCCCTGGAATAGGAAATAGTGAAATGACCATCACGATGAGGATGTGTAGGCAGGTAACCATGACGATGTTCGCTGTGGTATATCCCAGCGCTAGCATAATAAAATACGGAATTAAGTAATAAAACAGCAACTGAAAGAACGTGATGACAAAAACCCGTAGCATGAGCTTCCACTGCCCACTAATCCGGACACTCTCCGCATAAAATGAGTCAATTTTTTCGTTAATATTGGCTTCCATTCGATCAAAACGCTCAGCCTTTATAAACCACCGTACTGGCTTCAAAATAACGGCCACGGCTTTTTTGGTAAAGGCGTGCCAAAACATCACCATCAACAGGCCGACAATCACGGCCAAATGGATGCTAAAGCCAAACACAACTAACCAGACTAATGCGTGTAATTTATCTTGAATCTGATTGAACCCAATCACTAACGCAAACAAGAAATTGATAACAATCATTGATTGATACACCACAAATTTCATCAGCAAGACCGAACTGGCTTTACCAGCATCAACCCCCGTTTGCATCAAGGCAATTAACTGTGCCGGTTGACCGCCAGAAGAAAACGGCGTAATACCATTGAACAATTGTTCTACCATTGGAATTCGGATAGCATCTTTAAACGTAAACCCTTGAATTCGATCTGAGATAAACACTTTAACAATCCACGCTTCTAATCCCAAATACATCACCATACACAAGATGGCAACGCCAAACCACCAAAAATTGATGTGTACAAAATCACTGACCAAGACGGAAAACTTGATGTCTCGCAGCGAGTAGGTAAAAATCGCAATGCCTAAAAGAAACATTAACGCCAATACCCATTTATTTCGTCGTGACATGCAGTTACCTCTCTTTTGCCTGTTGCGTATAGAATTCTCGCCAAATCTGTGTTAAATGTTCTTCTGAGTACCGATCTGCCGCCGCCAAGCTCTGTTGCCGCCAGTGGGCTAGTGCTTGCGGATCTGCCGCTAAACGATGCAGCTGTTCGTCCATTTCAGCATAATCCTTAGCGGGTTGATAATCTCCCGCAATAATAGCTTGGTACAAATCAAGATCCCGTAGCAACACGGGCGTTCCCGTACTAAAGGCTTCAAGTACCGACATCGGAAACAGTTCATTGAATGACGGTAGTAGGAATAAATCAGCTAAATTATAATAATCAACTAGCTTATCCCGATCGACGATTCCCGGAAAGCTCAAGTTAGCAGGTGGGTTATCGACCACCTTTTTGAGTTCGGCATACCCGTCCGTCATCCGACCAAATGAAAAGCCACCAGCCCAAATGAATTGATAGCTGGGATTATTTCGGGCTAATTTAATGAAATCAAACAAGCCCTTTCGCTCTTGAATCTGACCGATACCTAGAATCGTAAATCGATCAGTCGCATACCCATACTGTTGCCGTAAGGCCTGCTTTTGCTCAACAGTTACTGGATAAAATTCGTCTCGACTCACAAAGTTAGGAATATACGTCACCCGTTCGGCCGGGATTCCTGCAGCAACGAGCTTCGGAATAAACGTCGGGTTCACCACAACAATGTGGTCCATCCGCCGATAGAAAGCCAACACATAGGCGTAAAAAATTGACCGGAATGGCTGGGGGATTTTCAAACTTCCCTCCAAAGTCTCCGGTAGAAAATGTACATAACCAATTTTACGCCCACGATGCGGCAGAAAAGTAGATAAGTAATAGGAAAAGTTAATCGTATGGTAGTGCGTGATGTCTACTCGCCGGTATCGATTGACCGACACGTCAAACTCTTGGTTCAAGTGAGTCTTCAGCAAATTCATCAGTTCATTGTACGCACTCCCCACGCCCTGACCCTTAACAGAATCAGCTGCAGAAAACATGTTGATTTTTAACATTCAATAACTCCCTTAATCCGTAAAGTCTGGGGTGTCTTCGTGCGACTCTTCATAGCTGACCTGCGCATCTTGATAGAATTCAATAATGTGCTGACCAAATGTATCCGCGGAAATTTCCGCCAATTTCTGTGCTAAAAGATCTGGATCTTGCTCGTCATCCCCATGAAGCAAGTAATCCACCACGTTTTCAACCAGTTCATCTTGTGTCGTGAAAGTCACACCTAACGTGCGGCTAGATAATAATTCATCTGTATATGGACTAGTCATGACCACAATTTTGGTCCCCGCAGCCATCGCTTCGATGTAGGTCAACCCTTGTGATTCAGAGTCTGACGATGACAGGAAAACATTGGCCATGTGATAGTAGCGAAAGACCTCATCATTATCAATCTCACCCGTGAAAGTGATATGGTCCATTAACTGCGCATCTTTTGCCTGTTGCTCCAAATCTTCTCGTGCCGGGCCATCCCCCACAATTAACAATTGTGCAGTCGGTACCTGCGCTAGAATCCGGGGCAAAGCTGCAATACTTGCCTTAATATTCTTCTCATAGGCTAAACGACTTAACGACAAAATCACCGGCGTATCCGGTTGATAACCCAATTTTTTGCGTAAGTCTGCCGTATCTGGTTGCTCATACTGATGCAAATTTACCCCTGTTGGAATCACCCGAATCGGTGTCTTAACCCCATAATCCGTCAGGGTGGTCAAAACCCGATCACTAGGGGCAACCACCCCGCTCAGATGATAGCAAAAGGCTAATGTCCCCTGTTTAACGTGAACTGGCTTCAAAATTTTCCCATTAGCCACATAATGTAGATAGTCTTCATACATTGTATGGTACGTATGTAGACAGGGAATTTCTAAGTTACGCGCAACGAACTTACCAATCCACCCCATTGAAAACTCAGTTTGGGTATGCACCACGTCCAAATTTAATTCTTTGGCAATCTGATAAGCCTGAAACAATCCCCGAACGGCGATTCGCCGATCCGTAAAGGACACAAACGGAATACTGGAGAATCGAAAGACATTCCGTTCATACACGTTGCGTTCCACGTGCGGATCCGTTGTGGTAAAAATATAAACTTGATGTCCTTGCTTTTCCAGCTGATCCCGTAGCGTTTTAATCGACGTCGCTACCCCACTTACTTGAGGGAAATAGGTATCTGTAAATATGCCAATGTTCATTGCCAATCCCCCTTGCGTCTTGTGTTTGGCTAAAATAGTTTGGCGTTTCGCTTTGTACAATCATCACAATTATATGGGTTTGCCTAAGTGATTGCAAACCACAACCAAAAACCCTGATTATAAAAAAAGACGTTTGACATGCCCTTAGTCATCAGGTCATGCAAACGTCCCATCATCATTTCATCTACCGTACGTCCAGAATCCCTGGTACAGCAGCCTGAACCATTGTAATCACTTCTTGGCTTGTACTCGTTGAATTGAGCACTGTATCCGCCAACGACTGTAGTTCATGAACATTTAAAGTTCCCATAAGTTGCCGGGTTTTTAAAATCGATCCGGCTCCCATTGAAAACTCATCTAACCCGATTCCCAATAAGATTGGTACCGCAATTGGATCTCCAGCCATCTCGCCACACATTGCCACCGGAATTCCAGCAGCATGGCCCGCGCGAACGATGCGATCCACTAGCCTTAAGACAGCCGGATGGTACGGCTGATAGAGATAGGCAACATCTTGGTTGGTGCGGTCAGCAGCCATGGCATATCCGATTAAGTCATTGGTACCAATGCTCATGAAGTCTACCTCCTGAGCGAACCGATCGGCTAACATCGCCGCAGCTGGCACCTCAACCATCATCCCGACGTCAATCTTTCCCATCGGAACCTGAGCGGTTGTCAATTTCGATCGTTCGTCATCATAGATGGCTTTGGCCTGACGAAATTCATCTAAGGTGGCAATCATCGGAAACATAATTCGCAAATGACCATACGCTGACGCTCGAATTAACGCGCGCAACTGACTCCGAAATAATGGTTGATGGGCTAAACTCTGACGAATAGCCCGTTCACCCATAAATGGATTTGCTTCTGGTGCCTGGTGCAAGTAAGGTAGCGGCTTATCACCGCCAATATCCAACGTCCGAATCACAACTGGCCGTGGTGCTAACGCCGACACAACCTGCCGATAGATGGCGAATTGCTCATCTTCTGTAGGGACACGCTCCGCGTCCATATACAGAAATTCCGTACGCATCAGCCCGACTGCCTCTGCACCATTATCAAGCACACTAGGAATATCATTAGCGGTACCCATGTTGGCAGCCAACGTCACACCTATCCCATCCTTAGTGACCGTTTGATGGTGACGTAGCTTGGCCAGCCGCACACGATTAGCTTGCCGATCTGCCATGGCTTGCTTGGCCGTTGCAATTTCCGCAGCAGTGGGTTCACTAATGACACTCCCTGTTGTCCCATTAATAATAACCATCTCATCGGTCGCTAAATCAGCCGTGGCCGTCTGGGTGCCAACAACCGCTGGAATATTCAGTGAGCGGGCCAGAATTGATGAATGTGACGTCCGTCCACCAAGATCCGTGACAAAACCGAGGATGTACTTAGCATCAACCGAAACTGTATCACTCGGAATTAAATCATGGGTTACCACAATCACTGGCCGATCTAGCAATGCCAGATCGGGTAACTTGATGCCCAATAAGTGGGCCGTTACTCGTTTACTAATGTCATGCAAGTCAGTGATCCGCTCTTGCATATATGGATTATCCGTTAATTTCGCCAATGAGGCACCATAATCGGTGACCACCGTTGCTAGCGCTGCCTCGGCGTTACACCGCTGCCGAGCTATCTCATCTTCAACTGATTTAATGAATTCCGGGTCCTGGAGCATGGCAATATGGGCACTAAAAACCTGGGCACTATCAGCGCCCAGGTTTTTAGTTGCACGAGTTTTAATCATCTCAACTTCGGAGACGGCTGCTTCAAGGGCCTGATGGAATCGATTTAATTCGTGATCAAGATTAGTGATTGACCGTTTGGTGATAGATAGATCCGGTTCGCTGTAGCGAAATACATGACCGCAAACAACCCCATCACTAGCGGCAATTCCCTTGAGCATCGCTCTCATTAGTCAGATAAACCCTCTTTTTTCAATGTTTCAGCTACAGCATTCATAGCGTCGGCTTCGTCATCACCATCAGTTGTGATCGTGATTTCAGCATTTTGGCCAACACCTAATGACATAACGCCCATGATAGACTTCAAGTTCACGGACTTGTCTTGGTATTGCAAGCTAACTTCTGAGTTAAACTTGCTAGCAGCCTGTACTAATAACGTAGCGGGACGTGCATGGATACCTGTTTCTGCAGTAACATGAAATTCGCGTTTTTCCATAATTGATCGATCTCCTTTAAGCTTAGGTTGACTTCTTTTTGAGCATCACTCGCGTTGACCTTGCGCATTGGTCAAACAACCATTCCACGAACAACGCCTACTCTCTAAGAATATCAATCTCGCCACTAAATTACAAGCATTCATGAACCGCTTACATCAAAAAAACACTATTCACCATCATTTCCCGTATCTTGATCGTAGTGGTAAATCAATGTTCCCCCTTTTTCAGCCTGACCAATCACGCGTTTACGCGTGTCGAAAGCCATGAATGCTTTTTGAAAGGCTGGAAACTCTTCCGGTGTGACTTCAAACTGCTCAATTTTCTGATCTTTAAGTTGGTTCATCAATGCCGTAAAATCTTTTGTCACAATGTCATCTCCTTTTTTCAGTTCTTCCATATTTTACGGGGAAACACACCAAGCGTCAAAATATTTGAAAATTTAATGAAATCTAACAATGATTTTAGCATTCTATTGACGAGAGTGCTAGAATGAAGGCGTTCGCTGGAAATGCCCCAGTTGACGGCGTTTTTCGTGCAAGCTAAATACTTGCACCCAGAAATCAACGCGGTATAATATGGTCAATGGTCAAGAAAGGTCAAGCCTTTCATCGACAGACCTGCGTGGGGTAACCCACGATAATTCCAGGCATGAAAGGAGACGACAAAATGCTATGTCAAAATTGCCACCGCAATGAAGCAACCATTCACCTCTACATGAGCGTGAACGGACAGCGGCAACAAGTTGACCTATGCCAAAATTGTTATCAATTGCTAAAGCAGCAGCAAAACAACTCTGGAAATGGAGGTGGCCGTATGGCACAAGATCCATTTGGTTTCGGTAACTTAGATGATATCTTCCGCGCAATGCAAAGCGGAAGCCACGATCAAGCTGACTACCGACAACCTAATGCACAACCAGGCCAGCCAACTCAACCAACGGGTAACCAAGGTGGTAATGGCAACGGCCTGCTTAGTCAATACGGGTTGAACCTAACCCAGTTGGCTAAAGACGGTAAAATTGATCCGGTTATCGGCCGGGACAAGGAAACAGCACAAGTCATTGAAATTTTGAACCGACGCACCAAGAACAATCCGGTTTTGATCGGTGAAGCCGGGGTTGGTAAAACGGCGGTCGTCGAAGGCTTAGCAGAACGGATCGTTGAAGGTAACGTTCCCGAAAAGCTAACCAACAAGCAAATTATTCGGCTAGATGTCGTATCCTTGGTTCAAGGAACCGGGATTCGGGGTCAGTTCGAGCAACGCATGCAACAATTAATGAAAGAAGTCCAGTCCAATCCGGATATCATCCTCTTTATTGATGAAATTCATGAGATTATGGGTGCTGGTAACGCTGAAGGCGGCATGGACGCCGGTAACGTTTTGAAGCCAGCGCTGGCTCGTGGCGACTTCCAATTAATCGGGGCAACGACTTTAAATGAATACAGAGATATTGAAAAGGATCAAGCCCTTGCTCGGCGATTCCAACCGGTAACGGTGGATGAACCTAGTGCCGATGAAGCCATCAAGATTTTACAAGGTATTCAAAAGAAGTACGAAGATTACCATCACGTTCACTACACTGATGACGCCATTGAGGCTGCCGTTCGATTATCTGATCGGTATATCCAGGATCGTTATCTTCCTGATAAGTCCATTGATCTCTTGGATGAAGCCGGTTCTCGTAAGAACTTAACCATTAACGTGGCCGATCCCAAAGCGATTGATGAAAAGATTCAAGCTGCTGAACAGCAAAAACAAGCCGCTTTGAAGCAGGAAGACTACGAGAAGGCCGCTTACTACCGCGACCAAGTCTCCAAGTTGGAAAAGTCCAAAGAGTCCGCTGCTAATGCTGACCAGAACCAATCAGCTGAAGTCACTGTCAAAGACATGCAAGACATTGTTGAAGAAAAGACAGCGATCCCAGTTGGTGAGTTGCAGGCCAAGGAACAACATCAGCTGAAGAGTTTAGCAAGTGACCTCGAAAAACACGTCATTGGCCAAAACGAAGCTGTTGATAAGGTTGCTCGGGCAATCCGGCGAAATCGAATTGGTTTAAATGGTACTGGACGTCCGATCGGGTCTTTCCTATTTGTCGGCCCAACCGGTGTTGGTAAGACCGAGTTAGCTAAGCAGTTAGCCAATGAGCTCTTTGGCTCTCAAGAAGCCATGATTCGGTTTGACATGTCCGAATATATGGAACCACATTCAATTTCTAAATTGATTGGTTCACCGCCTGGCTACGTTGGGTATGAAGAAGCCGGTCAATTGACTGAACAAGTTCGTCGGCATCCGTATACGTTAGTCCTTCTCGATGAAATCGAAAAGGCGCATCCAGACGTGATGAACATGTTCTTGCAAATCCTAGATGATGGTCGTCTAACCGACTCACAAGGTCGAACCGTATCCTTCAAAGATACACTAATCATTATGACCAGTAATGCCGGTACCGGTGACGCTGAAGCTAATGTTGGCTTCGGGGCTGCCGCTGAGGGAACCACCCACTCCGTCTTGGGTAACTTGACCAATTACTTTAAGCCAGAATTTTTAAACCGTTTCGACGATATCATCGAATTCAACGCTTTGAGTAAGGAAAACCTCATGCACATTGTTGATTTAATGATTGACGATGTGAATACCATGTTGGCAGGACAAGGTCTGCATATCCACGTCACAGAACCTGTTGAAGATCAATTGGTTACTAAGGGCTATAATCCAGCAATGGGTGCTCGACCACTTCGACGTGTCATTCAAGAGGAAATCGAAGATCGTATTGCCGACTTCTACTTGGATCATGCCGATGTCAAGAACCTCGTCGCTAAGATTGAAGATGGCAAGATTGTTTTAGCTGCTGATACGGCAACTAATAAATCAACTTCTGAAAAATCAGATTCTTCCCAAGCGTAATTAAATTGATAAAAACACGATGATCGTCACTGATCATCGTGTTTTTGTGTCTTGTCGCTATCGCCTGACTTAAAAAGAGTCTGCCACTGATTCTTAGAATGCGGTATACTGGGTTTTAAAGGAAACTTCAGGAGGTGACACGGAATGGCTTTTTTTGACTGGTTACGACGCATGATTGAACCCACACGGCAGACTCGCCCGCAACACAATCGTCGGCGAGCAACGCCCCCTACAAAACCAGCATCACCAGCCCCCATTCCTGCCCCATCGGATTCATCGGTCCGTCTGATAGCTCAACCAACACCCACTAAACAGATCGATACTAGTCAACTACCAACCGCGACTTTAGTTGTCCGGCTAGTGGACGAACGTGATCGGCCCTTGCAACCGGCACTGGTTCTGACGGGACCACTACACGGTCCCGTCCACTTACGCTTTCCTGAAATTCCAGGATATGCACTTCAAGACATTCACGGATTTACTCAGGAATATTTAAGTCGCTACAGTCTGACTTCTTTAGTCTACGTTCGTCAATGGGGCCAACCCATTATTGCTTATTTGGTTGACTACGATACTAACCGCTTATTGACGTTGCCACAAATTCACCGTGGCCGATTGGGTCAAGCCTTCAACCTCACACCACCAGCCATGGCCAATTACCACATTTTTCAAGCACAGGGCAGCCAACGAGGGGCTTTTTCTGACCAAACTGGTCAGATTGTTTATTATTATCGCCGAAATTCCTGGCAGACCGTTCAACGCGTCAACCAATATGTCCTTTTAGATACCGACCATGCCGTTTTTGATGAACCCAACGGCCGCAAATACGGGTACCAATTTCCAGCCCACTCGCTTTGGCGCCTCTTCATCGTTATTACCCTCACTAATGGTGATGTCTGGTATAACTTGGGTGGAGAACAGTGGTTAATCGCGCAGGAGACCACACGTCGTGAACACCCACTGGTCAATCTTGCCTTACCACAACCGCCGACTTGGCACCCACAGTCATTTGACCGCTTAGGTAGCGTCGATTATGTCCCAGGAAAAGCCGTCACTTGCTACCAAGCACCTTATGGTGAAGTCGCTGGGACGCTTGAGCATGGTGCCCCACTAGACATTCGTGGTCGTATCGTGGACGATCAACACCTGGTTTGGTATCAAATCGGGCCGAAAATGTATATTAACGCTCGCTATGTCCACTTGGTTAAAACTGATACACTTTAAACAGGCAAAAGCTCCCACTAGACAGTCTAGTAGGAGCTTTTTTAATGGATTAATCGATTTCGGTCGTTAAAAGTTGGGCACTTCGTCGTTGCCAACGCTTAGCAATTTCTAAAATAATCGTTGGGATAAACATCGCAGGGATGACAATGAGCCAAGCAATGGCGGGCATTGTCACCAGGCCAAACATTCCTTGAAGACCCGGAATCGTGGCGATTGCGATTACCACCGCAATCGCAATGAGCATCGCCCCATTTAGTACCGGGTTACGCTTGAGACTCGCTAAGGTGAGCGGTTGTCGGTCTTTAATCGCATAGATATCGATCATCGAGCCGACTGCCAATACTAGGAAGACCATGGTCATACCCAACGTGGTCTGTCCAGCCGTCAGTCCGAAACGGCCAATGGCATAGATTCCCAGCGTTAAGATCGTAAAGGTCACTGCTCGTATTGCCAATCGGCCGCCCAGGCCCCGGGCAAACAAACTTTCATCATTGGATACTGGTGGTTGGGCCATCGCTTCTTTTTCTCCTGGTTCCCGGCTAATGTAGAAGCCTGGAATACCATCAGCAAGAACGTTAATTAGTAGTAGTTGTTCTGCAAGCAATGGTGCCCCCCATCCCATCAGGACAGCTCCAACCATTAAGAAAATTTGGGCAAAGTTAACGCCGACCAAGAATTCAACGGCTTTCAAGATATTTTGATAAACGGTCCGGCCTTCACGTACCGCCGCAATGATTGTGGCAAAATTATCATCTGTCAACACCATGTCGGCCGCACCTTTGGACACTTCCGTTCCCGTAATCCCCATGGCAATACCAACGTCTGCGGCTTTCAGAGCGGGAGCATCATTCACCCCATCTCCGGTCATGGCGACCGTTTTCCCTGCTTGTTGCCAAGCCTGTACAATTCGAATCTTATCAGTCGGTGACACACGGGCATAAACGGCAATATCCTCAATTTGGGCTGCCAATTCAGCATCGGACAACGTTCGAAGTTCATCACCAGACATCACTAGTTGCCCCGGTGTTAATAGCCCAATTTCCTTTGCAATCGCTGAAGCCGTGACCATGTGATCACCCGTAATCATGACCGGCTTAATCCCAGCACGTTTAGCCTCTCTAATTGCCGGAATCACTTCTGGCCGCGGTGGATCAATGATTCCCACCAAACCAGCAAATGTGAGATCCTTCGTCAAATCAGCCCAGTCCTGTGTAGCCGCCGTCGGTAGTACCTTATAGCCCACCGACAATACCCGCAGTGCTTGGCGACCAAATTCATCATGAACGCGTTTAGCCGCAGCTGCCTGATCACTCGTCCAGCTAATTGGTAATCGATCAAAGGCCCCTTTCACAATCACCAGTTGTTGGCCATCTGCTAATTGATGAATTGTTGCCATCGTCTTTTTGGTCGAGTCAAACGGATCTTCCGCAACTCGGGGAGCCGTTTTTTCAAACTGTTGTCGACTAAAACCATGGGCATCTAGCCAGCGCACAATAGCCAACTCTGTCGGATCACCATGCGTTTCCTCTTGACCATTCACCAGCTGAATCTCAGCGTTTGTCGCCAAACCTAAATACCGCATCAAGTCTTTACCAGCCGAATCTAGTTGATCGGCCGGCATTGCTTGCTTGGCAGTTGGCGTCCAATAGTGGGTAATCGTCATTTGATTTTGTGTTAATGTTCCCGTCTTATCGGAGGCAATCACATCAACACCACCAATGGTTTCCACGGCATTTACCCGGCGCATAATCGCGTTGCGTTTTGCCATTCGCTTAACACCGTGTGCTAGACTAATGGTCACAATAATGGGAAGCGTTTCTGGTACGGCCGCCACGGCTAATGAGATTCCAATCATCAGGCTATCTGCTAAGCCTTGATTTTGCATCCAAATACTGAGGCCAAAGATCACGAGCCCTCCCAATACGGCAAAGGTGGTTAACCACCCCGACAGGCGATTGAGCCGGCTTTGTAATGGGGTGGCCCGCTTCTTTGTCTTGTTCAGCAATCCGGCAATTTGCCCCAATTCCGTTGCCATTCCGGTGGTGGTCACTTGGACGACCGCAGTTCCGGCTGTCACTGCCGTTCCAGAAAAAACCTGTTGTTCGGTTGCCACGGCCGACTGATCGCTCAACTTAATCTTGACGACTGGTACACTTTCACCAGTCAAAACGGCTTCATCAATAGCTAAGTTGGTGCTCTCAAGGACGACACCATCGGCCGGAACCTGGTCACCAGCCTTTAGTAAGACCAAATCACCAGGAACCACTTCTTTAGCCGCCAGTGTTTGGGCCACTCCATCTCGGCGGACAGTGGTTGTTGGCAAGCTCATCGATTGTAAGGCAGCTAAAGCTTTCTCTGCTGAGGCTTCCTGATACAACCCAATGATTACGTTGATCACCAGAATCACCCCAATAACTACTGGCTTCGTCCAGCCACCCCCCTGAGCAATCGCCATATAGCTGGCCAAGCCCACGGCAAATAACAAGACCATCGATGAAACATCACTCAAATGGCGGATAACTTGCCGCCATAAAGCTGGCTTCTTAGCGGCCACTAATTCATTAGCGCCTACCTGTTCTAATTGCTGCTTCGCTTGTTGTGCTGTTAAACCTGCTTGGTCTGTCAGCACAATCTTCGTCATCTCTTTTCTCTTCATGATAGCGTCCTCCGTTATCGCGTAAATAAATAATTCCGTCTATTACTATATTCTTATTATTACGAAAAGTTTTGTATAGACTACGGTCAAAGTGTGAAGATTTTTTGAAAATTAAATATCCCATTTATCATAAACAGTCCTAACCACTAGTCCCTCAAAACGAGAGTGGGATAAAAGGCGGTTAGCTGGCGCCCGTTTTGGCACCCAATATTTGGTAACGCAAAACGAGCCCGAGACTTCTGTCCCCGGCTCGTTTTAAGGCGATAAAGCTGCCAGCTAATCCTTATAAATTTTTATCCATGTTGAACGTTAGCTTAGAGAGGGTTAGCCCTTTTTCAATCAACTCATTCGTAAATTGCGTTGTCGACTGCCGCATTGCAGCAACAATTTGGTGATTTTGGGCCGTCAAATAAGCGGTCAGCTCATCTCCCGTCAACGCCGCAGCATCGGCTAAGGTTTTAGCCACGTGCGTCCGCAGTTGTTGTTTGGTGGCGGTTAAGTAATCAGTGTCTTGTTCGATAAAATGACTGTAATGTGATTCAACAATCATTGACAACTTCCGGTACATCCAGTAAGCGCTCTGATCATCCAAGCGAACGGGTGTATCACTGTAAGTTGGGTCAGTATCCGTTACATTCGCAAAGAATGGGACGTATGGACTGAATGCTGGTACCCCAAAACACAGCCAAAAGATTGCCGAACGGTCAGCCGGAACATCATTGCGCAACTGTAAGACATGGGAGTTTTGTGTCCGGTTCATTGAGATTGGTCGGAACTTCAATCGATCTGCTTCAGCACCCTGACCAAAGGGATCATACTTCGTTTCATTGTAGTGTGAGCTTAAAATATACTCAACGTCTTCGACACTAATCTTATGACTAGTCCGACAGATAAATGGTAAATCACTAGATTGCGGATCTTGTTCGATTTCTGGATTCAAATAACGTTGCCCAAACCAAACTCGTGGCGTGTTATAGTGTCGATCCTTTTCGGTATCCGTTCCAAAAATATGCCGGAAGTTCCAGCCAGCTTGGTCCGGATTCAAGTGATTCTCAGTAACGAAGTCTTGAATCCCATCAGAAAACATAAAGTTATCGGGATCATCAAAACTCACCTGTTGAATAGCAACTTGATTAGCCGTAATGGCATAGGCATCATCGGGAATTCGTTGGGCAACCCAATGGTGTCCGGTGACAATCTCCATATACCACACTTCATCATGATCGGAGAATAACACACCATTGCCTTCTGGCGATCCGTATTGCTTAATCAACTGCCCCAGATAACGGACACCATCACGAGCAGAGTTGATGTATGGCAAGACCATCGTCTGCAATGAGTCTTCCGCCAGCCCATTTTGAACTAGTGGATCAATTGCTAAAGCAGCTGGATTGCCATAGACACTCTCGGTCGCGCTCATCGCCACGTTCTTTTCATTAAAGCCACTTTCCGCGTAGACCCCTTCTTTATCAACTTCAACGTTAGGAGTTGCTAAATACCGATACCCGTCGCTCGGAATTGGCGCTGTAAATCCATTTTGATTAGACACCCACGTCCGCTTAGGTTGATTTTTTTCGGCTGGATGCACGTAAAATCGCTGTGGCGTTAAGGGTAAAAACGTGTCATCATTACGGGCAATCATCGTTGACCCATCAACTGACGCTTGCTTACCTACTAATACTGACGTACAAGCCGACAGATGCTTGGCTACTTTCATACATTGACCACTCCTTATTATAAGTACATCCCACAGTGTACCGCTTTTCTTCGGGTAAGACTAGCCGATCCAATTTTAACGGTTCTAGCAAAAAAATGTGACACTTTTTCAAAAGTGTTGACTTTTTCGCTGAATTGTTTAAAATAAAGTTGTAATCAATTGATTTTTTTATTTGCAGTGCTTTGTGAAAATTATCTCAATAAAATTTGTTTTGGGAGGCAACATTATGAAAGTCACAGTTGTTGGTTGTACACATGCCGGAACCTTTGCGATTAAACAAATCTTGGCCGAACACCCGGATGCCGAAGTGACCGTCTACGAACGTAACGATGTCATTTCATTTCTCTCTTGTGGAATCGCCCTTTACCTGGGGGGGAAAGTCGCTGACCCGCAAGGCCTCTTTTATTCAAGTCCTGAAGAACTCCAAAAATTAGGTGCCAATGTCCAAATGAATCACAATGTTTTAGCAATCGATCCTGATCAAAAGACAGTGACCGTTGAGGACTTAACCAATCATGCACAAACGACTGAGTCATACGATAAACTAGTCATGACGTCTGGTTCTTGGCCAATTGTTCCCAAGATTCCGGGCATCGATAGCGATCGCGTTAAGCTCTGCAAAAACTGGGCACATGCGCAAGCTCTAATCGAAGATGCTAAAGAAGCCAAGCGGATTACCGTTATTGGTGCCGGCTATATTGGTGCTGAACTAGCAGAAGCCTACTCCACTACTGGTCATGACGTAACTTTAATTGATGCGATGGCCCGGGTGATGCCCAAGTACTTTGATGCTGATTTTACGGATGTCATTGAACAAGATTATCGGGATCACGGTGTCCAACTTGCCTTAGGTGAAACGGTTGAAAGCTTTACTGATAGTGCAACTGGGCTGACTATTAAGACTGATAAGAACAGCTATGAAACGGATCTCGCTATTTTATGCATTGGCTTTAGACCAAATACCGACCTGCTGAAAGGCAAAGTCGATATGGCACCAAACGGCGCGATTATTACGGATGACTACATGCGTTCTTCTAACCCTGATATTTTCGCCGCTGGTGACAGTGCTGCTGTGCACTACAACCCAACCCATCAGAATGCTTACATTCCCTTAGCAACTAACGCGGTGCGTCAAGGTATCCTAGTCGGTAAAAACCTAGTTAAGCCGACCGTCAAGTATATGGGAACACAATCATCTTCTGGTTTGGCACTCTATGATCGGACGATCGTCTCAACTGGTTTAACGCTAGCAGCTGCAAAACAACAAGGGTTGAACGCTGAACAAGTGATTGTTGAAGATAATTATCGCCCAGAGTTTATGCCGTCAACTGAACCCGTTTTGATGTCATTAGTCTTTGACCCCGACACACACCGGATCTTAGGTGGTGCGTTAATGAGTAAATACGACGTTTCACAATCGGCCAACACCCTTTCTGTTTGCATCCAAAACGAAAATACAATTGATGACTTAGCGATGGTTGATATGCTCTTCCAACCTAACTTTGATCGACCATTCAACTACCTAAACATCTTAGCGCAAGCTGCTCAGGCAAAGGTTGCCCAATCAGTTAACGCTTAACTTGAGTTACAACTACTTCTATAATTAAGCAATTTGAATCACAATTAAAGAGGCCTTCCCACGGAATTCAACGTTCGTGAGAAGGCCTCTTATTTTTTCTATACGCGGTCGTCTAGTAGGATTTCTGTGCCACTATGGCGTATCGTTTAGTGTCCAAGTCAACTGACTTTGATACTGACCGCTCACACTGGCACTGCCGACGTCCAACAATAAACCAGTCTCGTCTTGCCAATCACTCACAATATCTTTTTCATCATCGTTACTCGTTGATTGTCCACTGGCAATATTCATCGGGGTTGTCGTCACCGCCGTTTTTCCTGTGTCATCGTGGAAGTACAGGCCACCGGCCAATTGTCGCCCGTCCTTGGTTGTAAACGCGGTCGCACTGACTTGTAAGATCCAAGTTGCCCCAGCCGTTCGCGTGTCCAAGACGTTAACTTGCCAGTCATTCCCCCGCTTCACCTGTTGTTGGCTACCCGTTAAGGTTGTGCTTTGAAATGAACTGGCTTCAGCCACACCATTGAAGAGCACTTGCCCCGTTAACGTAATCGTCACCTTCAATGGGTTAGACTCATTACCGTACGGATCAGCCACCGTAATAATCAACGTATTGTCTCCTGCCGTTAATTGATTCGGCTTAACGGTGTAATCAAACCGACCGCTTTCGTTGTCATCACTTTCTGATATCTTAAAGTCTGCTTGGGCCCGTCCATTTAGCGTTGATTTAACCGTGATATCTGTATTCTTCAAGTTGGTACTGTCTGGCACAACGACACTTCCCTTAACCGTCACATCTCCATCATCGGCAGAAAATGTGGTCCCGTTCAAAGAAGCTAATAAAACTTCTTGGGTCGGATTAAGGGTAAAGTCGACTGTCGAGGCAGTTTCAACCCCATTAACCGCGGTAAATGTACTCGTTAAACCCGTTACAGAAGCCGGTTCCGTGACTTCATCCGCTGTCCCCGTAAAAGAAATTGTTGCTGTCTGATTATTACTGGAAAGAGCCTTAGCTAGTTTTACGGTTAATTCCCGCTCACTATCAAGGCCACTCAGATCCACCGCCGTACTCGTCCCGTCGGCGTACGTAATGGTGCCCTTAGTAAAGCTCAACTTGCTAGGAAGCTTTAATTGCGCAACAACATCCTTCCATTCCTGTTTACCGCCTTCATAAGATAATTGATAGTCTAGTCGAACTTTATCGCCGCCCTTAACGATACCGTCATTATCCACCACTTTATTCTGCGTCATATCAGTCAAAGTAGCGTTAGCATCCACCTCAACTAACCCTGGAATTTCTTCAAAAATTACCAGATTGTTTTCATAACTATCACCCGTGGCACCAGTGAAGCCCCATCGAACTTGTCCAGTATTGTTGGGGTCAATCTTGGTTGTATCTAGCGTCACGCTAGCACTCTTCCCAGTTTGCTTTTTACCGGTATTTGGGTCTTTGTCATCAAACGTATACGTCATCTGTTTGGTACTAGCCTGCCAGTCGATTGTCAGGTGATGCCAAGCGCCGTTTGACAACATAGTGTAGTCACCCGTGATGGTTCCGGCATGGGTCTGCGTCGCATAGTACCCAACGCTATAGATGGGTAACAACGTCGACGTCCGCACCATCTCATAGGTGCTCACCTCACCCGGATAATTACTGGCAATGTGGGGGCCACTGATGCCCACATCAAAAGAATCAGCATCTCCCGTATTGCCGTAATTAGTTGACGTGTTTAAATGTGTATCAAATTCTAATGCCCAGCTATTTTGAATCGCCGTACTGGCTAGCTTATCCGGTGTCGTTTGCTTCTTGTCGGTATCTACGCCCCAAACACCTAACGTCTCTCCCGAAACCGTCTTACCATAGGTGGGCGTTGCCGCTAGTCCCCGTGTATCATTTTGGAAAACTAGCGCCATGCCATCGGCTGCTTTCTTTCCTGTATTGCCAAAGTACATCCACATAGAACTCTTCATATTCTTGGTCAGATCAAAATGATTGTCAGTTGTTGACCATAACGCGCCAAATTGTTTTTTGCCATTATTAACCTTAGCTGCTTGCGTGCCTGTAATATCAGGATTAGCCGTATTCACAATCGATGCTTGGTTATTACTAGTTGTGCCTGGAACAAAGATATTATCCAGCGAAATACCTTGAGGAGCGGTTTTTAATGCCTGATCATAATCCGCATCCGCACTAGCAACCATCCCCGTCGCTAAAACAGTTCCCAGTCCGAGAACCGTTAGCACCCACTTCAAATATGTCATATTTTTCCGCTCCTCCCGCTCTATTTAACAGATTAATTAATTAGTTACAAATCCATTAAACTGGTTAGTCCCCAACTATCGACACCATTTTAACATGCTGCCGTCCAGCAAGTCGTGAATAATCATTTTTGGAAGCAATCACTTCGTAATTTGAAACTTTTCTCCTATAAACAACATGGCAAAAAAATACCCCGGATCTGCTTGCAATCCGGGGTAGTACTTATTTAAACTTTTAAAGTTTAGCGGTCAGTTCAACGTCAGGATATTTATCCTGGAACCAACGTTCGGCAAAGCGATTTTCGAAAAGGAAAAGGGGTGCCCCTTGGCTATCCTTCACCAATAGGTTTCGTGATGAGGACATTCGTTCGTCTAATTGATCCGGATTAATCCACCGGGCTGTCTTTTTGCCCATTGGCTCCATAATAACCTCTGAGTTGTATTCATTTTGCATCCGGAACTGGAAGACTTCAAATTGAAGTTGTCCAACTGCGCCTAAGATATAATCACCAGTCGAGTACGAGGTATACAGTTGCACAGCCCCCTCTTGAACCAGTTGATTAATCCCCTTGTGGAAGGATTTTTGCTTCATCACATTTTTAGCCGCTACCCGAACAAAGAGTTCTGGCGTAAATTGTGGTAATTTTTCAAACTTGATCTTCGTTTTGCCCGTGTAAATGGCATCGCCAATCTGGAAATTCCCAGTATCATATAATCCAATGATGTCACCTGCAACAGCCGTTTCAACGTTTTCGCGCGTATCCGCCATAAATTCTGTCACATTAGACAATCGCATCTTTTTACCAGTCCGTTCCTGAATCACGTCCATGCCACGTTCAAACTCACCTGAACAAATTCGGACGAAAGCAATCCGGTCCCGGTGATTGGGGTTCATATTTGCCTGAATCTTAAAGACAAAACCAGAGAACTCAGGATCGGTAGGTGCTACCGTTGCCCCATCAGGCGTTTGGTGACTAGCCGGTTGTGGCGCGTACTCCAAGTAAGTTTCCAGGAAGGTCTTCACGCCAAAGTTAGCCAAAGCCGATCCAAAGAAGACAGGGGTTTGGTCACCACTAGCAATCTTAGCTGCATCAAATTGGTTACCCGCTTCTTCGATTAATAACATATTGTCGCGAGCTTCTTGGTACAGGCCATCTTCTTCCAACTCATTAGCAGTCGCTAGGTCGCCATCTGCGTTCAGTGGTAAATACTGATGGGCGTCATCTTCTGGGCGGAATAAGGCAACCCGCTGATGATACCGGTCATACAACCCCTTAAGCTCTTTACCCATCCCAATTGGCCAATTCATGGGGTAACCTTCAATTCCCAAAACATCTTCCAATTCAGCGATCAAGTCTAAAGGCTCACGACCATCCCGATCTAATTTGTTCATAAAGGTAAAGATCGGAATGCCCCGCATCTTACAGATCTGAAATAATTTTTTAGTTTGGGGCTCAATCCCCTTGGCTGAGTCGATAACCATGACGGCCGAATCGACAGCCATTAACGTCCGATACGTATCTTCAGAGAAATCTTCGTGTCCTGGCGTATCCAAGATATTAATTCGTTTGTCCTGATAATCAAACTGCATCACAGAACTCGTGACTGAGATTCCCCGCTTTTGTTCAATTTCCATCCAATCGGACTTGGCAAAGTTCCCACTCTTACGGGCCTTTACCGTTCCTGCTTCACGAACCACACCCCCAAATAACAAGAGCTGTTCAGTAATCGTCGTTTTCCCGGCATCGGGGTGGGAGATAATGGCAAACGTTCGCCGCTTATCGACCGCTGTCGCTAAAGTCTTTTCGCTCATATTTTTTCCTCACAAATTATATTTTCGTCTGACACCTGATCGTGACATTCTTAAATGACACAGCGCTTTAATTTTAACACGTTTAGGCGGACAATTCACGGTTGTTGCGGTTATTCTCTTGACTTCCCTCATTTCGTGGTATGATAGAAGAATGAAATTTAATTAGAAACGGGTGACAACATGTCAGCATCTACGGAGGCCATCTTAATCGATCTCATTTTTGGACTAGGCGCTCTAATTGTGATTGCTGGTCTAATCGGCTTACTTTCTTCTCGTCGCCATAAACGCTCACTGCGGCCAATGATGTCCGTGATTCTTTGTGGCGTTGGCATTGCCGTGATCGCACTACTACTCAACAACCTCTTATTTAAAACCTACGCCCAACTACGGGTCAAGAAAACCCAGTATTATGAAATCACGAGTTTAACCACGAATATGCATCAATCGTTAGCTAGTAGTCGAACGCCCCATCAACCGATTAGCCCGCAGGCTAAGAAAGCGAGTCGTAACGTAACTTATTTGGTCAAACACACCAATCAGACGACTAAAACCATCCAATTGGCACAGCAGGCTCAGCATTCACTCGCTAGTCAACATCCACAAGTAGCCCTCGTTCGCCACAATTACCGGTTAATCTTAAACCGTCAATTCGCCACCCTGACCACCGATAAATCTGCGGCTAAACAGGCTAGCCACCACACTTATCAACAAGTCATTCATTACAATTAAGGTCAAAGCCGCATCGCCTCGGGAAGACTCCCGTAGCAATGCGGCTTTTGTGTTAATTACCCTTTTCAATTTGTTGCATCACGTAGTTCACAATTTTAAGTGAACTTAACCCGTCGTCAATCGCACAGAAGCGACGATAGAAGTCCATGAATTTCTGATTACCGCTCATATCAGGTGTTTGTAATTTTTCACCCACTAATTGCAGCAATTGCTTTTCATCATGCGCAATTTCGCCAGGCAGATCTGCCTCATAATCCAAGTAAAAGCCCCGTAGTTCATCCTTATACATGTGATAATCGTATGGATAGAATAGAATTGGCCGCTTGAGATAGGCAAAGTCAAAGAAGACGGATGAATAATCCGTGATCAGCATGTCACTAATCAAGTATAGATCAGAAATATTCGGATGATTAGAGAAGTCAAAAACAACACCCTCATAACCACTGATGTCCAAAGCATTAGAGATCAAGTAATGCATCCGTAAAACCAATACGGCATCTTGACCGTATTTCGCCCGGAAATCATCCAGCGAGAACGGTAACTCAAACGTATACTTTCCCTTTTCCGCAAACTGATTATCCCGGTAAGTTGGCGCGTAGAGAATCACTTTTTTATCCAATGGAATTCCCATAGATTCTTTTAAAGCCACAACGTCTTCCGGCGTGCTATTGATGAGTTCATCATTCCGGGGGTAGCCAACCTTTAAGATCTGATTGTTAAAACCAAAGGCTGACCGGAAAATCCGAGTAGAATAATCGTTAGGCGATACCAATGCATCCCAACGGTTCGCTTCTTTCACAAAGTTAGCATGATACTTCGTCGTCGTCGTTCCAGGCATTGACACGTTCTCAATATCTAGTCCCAGCTTTTTCAGCGGTGTTCCATGCCAAGTTTGAATATAGGTCACATAATTGGGCTTACGGACCCAAGATGGGAACCGCGCATTACTAATCCAAAATGTGGCTTTCTCTAACGTCCGTACCCACTTAGCGGTCCGGCGCACGACAAACGGAATGCCATTTTCCTTACAGAAGGCTTTTTGGGACCGATCAATCGACCAGATACACGTAAAGCCCGGATACAATTGACGGAACAACTGATAAATCGCGTAGGGCGAGTCGCTTACTTGCCGACCACCAAAGCTCTCAAAGATTAACGTTGGTTGATCATAGGGACGATGCCCACGCTTGAACAGCCGCCGCATATAGAACAGGTTGGCCTTATCCATTAGCATTGACAATAACCGGGTTACACCACCGACTTTACCAGGAACACTAGCTAGTCGTTCCCCCATTGTCGGTGCCGCCATTTCCTGCACGCGAATGCCATTATCAAAGCGCTTCTCAATCATCACTAACCGGTGATTAGCCGTAATCGTTTGTGTAACCTGCCCTGCTAATGATTTGGCTAAGACGACTCGCTGTTCTAAGTCTTGACCGGCGACAGTCGAGCGGATGAACAGTTGCTGCGTACTATCAGCTGCCAAATCAGATAAAGGAATCGCCGCCGTAAAGAGGCCATGTAAACTCATCTGCGTAATTGGCCATTCAGCCGAACTCGCCTCATTAACATTTTTCAGCACCAACCGTTGATTTTGAATGGGTTGATGATTGATTTGACTCTGACCAATTACCTGTAATTGGTCATCTTGCAAGTTGATTGCACTAATCGTGAACTCGGATTCGGCCTGTTGTGTATGCATATTAAACAGTGCCATCCCGTTCGCATCACTATTCACTTGATAGTAGCTAGTTAACGACAATTGATGCCGATCACTTAAGTACTCACTTTCAACCTGAATCAGACCCCGTGTATTTTGTTGACGTAGGTTCAGATAAAGTTCCCAACTGAACTCGCTTTGCCCGGCATCCGTAAACTGTAAAGCATTAGGATCCAGCCGCAAACGAACTACCTCGGCACTGACGACCTCACTGACTGGCAACGTTAATGATGCCTTGGTCTGTTTTTCCAAGAAGGTCACGGCCAGATCGTCAAATGGTTCGGGGACATCGATCAGTTCCAGTTCGAGTTCCTGTAAATTCTTTTTATGATGTAATCCAGATAAAATCGCACGCACGATGGAAAAACTCCTTAGTAGTTAAAAATCAATTGATCAGGCATCTGAGGGGCCAACGCCGCATTATCAGCCAGATCCACATACAATCGGGTTGTTGAGGTCATTAACCGCGATAACAGTGATTCGTAGAACGCATACACTTGACCAAAACGCTGATAGTTAGAATATGCGAGAACCCCGTAGTAAGTTTCCGTTGTTTTAATAATCGAGGTCTGATCGGCCACCTCGGCCGCTGCTCGATCTCGTTCACGCTTACTCATATTCATCATCGCCGCTGCCTGCTTTGCTTCGGCGAATTGTGTTGCCAGCATTGCGGACGTTGCACTGAGGTTATAGACCTTTTCTATCGGTCGTTCGTGCCGTACAAACCGTAATACTGCCTCACCCTTTTGATTCAAGACATAGCTGGTCTGAGCAACCTCATCTACTATCTTTTCAATGCCGACAACCCGTCCGGACAGATCATAAGTGTCAATTTGTACCAACTGATCAGTCTGATACTGGCGTAAAACCATCGGGGTTTCATCATCCAACTGCCGCCGTTCAGCAACCAAATGTCCCGCGTTTAAGTACCGTTTAACTTGCTCTTGACCATCAACAAACAACCGTTCATCAAAAGCCACTAAGTCAGGCATATTTCGTTCGTCACTAGTCAATGTCAATCCCGATTCATCTTTAAATAAATCAGCTAATGTCAGCAACTCGATTTGCTTAACTTGCGGCTCAGTCTGTGCTAACCGATTTAAAAACGCACGCACTGTCCAGGTTGCTTCAAAGTCAATCAACGCTGCCAAGATAACAACCCGTTGTCCTTGTTGCAGTGCCTGTAATAATTGTTTCGTGAAGTTGGGTTTATGCATCCCATTTAAGGACGTCACTAAAAAGATTACTCGCTGCATTCGTTTGCCTCCATACTTAACTCACTAAGAAAAAATCCCTAGTCATCGACTAAGGATTTTTACGGTTACTCTTTTTCCTTCCAGTCGTCTTCGTCTGTCAGGCCTAAGTCATGCTTAATTTTTGTCGTTGAGATGCCTTCCGTTCGTGGTAAATAAACCACTTCACAGTAATCTTTCAGGAAGTCAAACTTACCTTTCCAATCATCACCCATAACAAAGATGTCAATATCGTTCTCCTGAACATCACGAATCTTTTGATCCCACGTGGTTTCTGGAATAACGTGATCCACATACTTAATTGCTTCTAAGATATACTTCCGGTCTTCGTACGACGTATAAGCCCGCTTGCCCTTCTCCGCGTTAAACTCATCGGAAGAGACACAAACCGTTAAATCATCGCCTAAGGCCTTTGCGCGTTTTAATAAACGGATATGGCCTTTGTGAATCAGGTCAAACGTTCCGTACGTAATTACTTTTTTCATGTAGACTCTCCTACTTTATCTGGTTAATCTCCCTGGTCTTGACCACGGGGCACAAAATTCAATAACACTCTAAATAGTAGCATATTCAGCGGTCACGTCAACTTCAAACCACAAACGTTAGTCTTTTCTTGATAACTTTGGGGTCTTTTCGGCCGGTTCTGGCTCTGAATGATCTAATTGCCAGATATTGTAAAGATACTGTACCACCGTTTTAAAAACCGCATATAATGGAATGGCTAAAATCATTCCCATCAACCCAGCAATATTTCCAGCAGCCAATAAGATGATAATAATCGTCAATGGATGAATCTGTAATGACCGTCCAATAATATTGGGGTAGACTAAATTACCATCTACCTGTTGAACCACAACAACCACAATCACGACGTATAAAACCATGTTGGTGCTAATCGTAAAGGCCACGATTAGTGCTGGCAAAATACCAATATAGGGACCTACATAAGGTATTAAATTACACAACCCGCTGAAAACACCTAACAGCAACGCATATTTCAGGCCAAAAAGCATATATCCAATTGCCGTAAACGTCCCGACAAACAGGCACTCGACAATCTGACCACCCACATAACGGGCAATCGTTTGATTCATCCGACTAAGCAATTCCACGGTCTGATCGGCATGCTTAGCGGGCAACCAGCGCTGAACCGCTGGCATGAATCTTTCGCCATCCTTCAGCATGTAAAACAACATCACCGGAACTGTAATTGCCGTCACCGTAACGGTTGTCACTGTCCCAATAACCGCGCCAATTCCCGTTGTCAGCCCACTCATAAAACCTTCCGCATACTTGGCAAACGCGCTTTGAATCTGATTCAAATATTTTGAAAAATCAACATTCTGTAATAAGGGATGTTTCATCAGCTTGGCCAAAACCGCTTCGCTAGATTTGGCAAAATCCGGAATGCTCCCCACCAGGGTTGAAACTTGGTTGACCAACCGAGGAATCAACCAGACACCACCGGCCACTAGGATACCAATTAACAGTAAAAAGACAATGGCAACTGCTCCCGTCCGATTAACGTGAAACTTTTTCCACCGAATCTTTTCCAGCAGCTTAACCACCGGATTCAATAGATAGAACAACACACCGGATAATAACAGTGGAATGAAGATGGTCGATAAAAAGACGCCAATTGGTGAGAATAAAAAGCTAATCTGGGTACACACCCAAATCAATGCTGCGACAATAAGTAATTCAACGGACCAAAACATTAGTCGGGAATTCGCCGCTTTTTTCATGAACAGTCCCCTTTCTTTAAAAAAAGGAGCTAGCCACAAATGGACTTGCTCCTGGTGGTACGGAAGACAACTCTTACTGATCGGTTGATCGTCGCAATAATTCCTGGTAACGCTGATACCAAAGGTCAACGTAGGCTTGGGAAAAAGGTCCCTTATGATGATTAATCCAATCGACTAGCGTTAACACATTCGCCTTTAAAATCCGATCAGTCTCCTCACCATAATGCCATCGCTGGCTAAAGTCCTCGTACTCGTCGACATCTAATAACCGCTTCTCACCATCCGGAAAAACTTTTACGTCGAGATCATAATCGATGTACTTCAACGCTTCTTTATCCAAAACGTATGGGGACGCCAAATTACAATAATAAGACACCCCGTTGTCTCGAATCATTGCCACAATGTTAAACCAATAATGCTTGTGAAAATAAACGATAGCGGGTTCACGAGTCACCCACCGCCGCCCATCATCTTCGGTGACCAATGTATGGTCATTCACGCCAATGAGGGCATTTTCGCTTGTTTTGAGTACCATGGTATCGCGCCAAGTTCGATGCAAACTTCCGTCGTGCTTGTAGCTTTTGATCGTAATGAAGTCGCCTTCCTTAGGTCCTCTAGCTTCGCGCGTCATGTCTAAACCCTACTTTCTAAAGTAACGGGTAATTATAAAAATTCACTCAACATTATACCAGATTCAGGGCTTTTTGGATAGGTTCAGACCGATTCTGGTCAATAAAAGCTAGAGAACCTTCCCGATTTACGGTAAGCTTAGAATGTTAAAGAGGTGAAGACCGATGCCCCAACCTGCACTAAGTACCTTTGAACCCATGATTCCACAAGTTGCTGAGTTGTTAGCTGATGATCCCCAACTACTCGCGTTTTTTAATCATCTAACACTTGGCTATCAACGTGAATGGGCGCGTTACATCTTCGGCGCCAAAGCTGAAGCAACCAAGCAACGGCACATTGCCGACATGCGCCAAATTTTGGCCGCCGGTTATAAGTCTAAACGAGCCTATGGCAGTCGTCCGAAACCGTAAATAACCACCAAAAAGCCCAACACCCGCAGAAAGTATTATCTGTGGATGCTGGGTTTGCTATTATAACGACATATGACTTCCTAACCGGCTACAACTCAGACTTCTATGACTTGAGTTGTCCAGCCGATAGTAAATTCCAAATTTGCATTGCGGGCGTTTGCGATAGCTGATTAGCCCGGTAGTAGTTGCTGAGTAGTACGACGCCATCTTGTCCCGTCTTGCTAACCAATGCCGTTGCTTCATAGCCATAAGCCAAGCCGTGCACTCGAATGTAGTTAGGATAAACGTACGCACCGCCCCCATACATAGACGATGAACCCGGCGTTAATAAGGTATTAACGTCACTAGCTGGATACAACTTTCCTTGCAGCATATTGCGCTCCGCAACAAACAAATCATGGACCGACATGTATACCTGTCCCGTTCCAAACTGATAGAACATTGACGCCCGTGATTCCGGATAGCGTGAATTATAAGTAGCCGCTACGTCAGCCATATCACTGTTTTGATAGCCTTGTGAGTAGGCCCTACGATGGGCCATATTGAAGACAAATCCAGTGTGATTTAAATGCCATGGCCGGATAATATTATCCGTAAAGTACTGACGATAGCTCTCACCACTTACCTGTTGGATAATTCCCGCTAATAACATAAAATTAACCGGTGAATAATCCCATTTACCAATATTTTGGGGTTGGCTGATCACATTTTTCTGAACAAATCTGAGCATGCCATTTTCAGAGTTCAGCTTATCAGGAAAGGCAACTAAGCGTAACCCGCTCTTCATATCCAGCATATCTCGTAAAGTAATTCGGCGCGCCCCTTTAATTCGGGGATAGTATTTAGCCAGCGGGTCCGTCAATGCCAACTTGTTTTCAGCAGCTAACTTCATTACCAACCCCGCGGTTAACGATTTTTGGACGGACGCTAATTGATAAACACTATTGACGCCATTAGTTTTGTGACGGGTGGCATCGGCATATCCCATGCCTTGTTCATAGATGATTTTACCCGAGCGAACTACCAGTGCCGTACCCACGAACCGATTAGCCCGCAAAATAGCATCAATCTCTCGCGTTGCCGCTGTTGCCTTTATGGTCGATTTAGGTTGCGGCTTAGCTTTCTTTTTTGGCTGTGGCTTCACAGGCTTCACCACGGTTTGACGATTAGCCGTTGTATCTGGCTTCATTTGCGCTTGGCCGTTAAACCACCAAGCTAGTCCACCACCAACCCCTAAAACTAGTCCAACAACTACCAAAATCCCCAGAGTTCTCCGTTGCATAGTTTTCACCCCTACTCTTTAATTGTGGCTTTACTGCGCTGATTCCCCTAAATCAGCTAACCAACGGCTAATATCATCTAAATTAAACCCCTTACGATATAACGCCTGTTTTGTCTTATACTGACGTTCTCGCATACTTAATGTGCGATACCGATGCCACAACTTTTCTCCTTGCTTGACTAGTAAGGCCCATTGCTCATCTTCATCAGGTGTTAAGTCTAATGTTGCTAGCATCTTGGTAGCTAAATCATTATCAAAGCCCCGTGTCAATAGTCCCTGACGAATCTTTTGCTGCTGCGTCCCAAATGGTTGACGCTGGTATCGCTTAGCCAACTTAGCCGCCACTGCTGTCCCCACAGTCAGTTGCTCCTCAGTTGTATATAGCGTTAATGCCTCATCAATCGGTTGTTCTAAAACCCCTTTGTGTCGTAAGTTTTGCCGAATAACGCGCGGACCCTTATCTCCCGTATGCATCATCGTCCGAACGTAACTCGCCGCGTAGTGGGCATCATCAACGAGGGCTAACGATCGTAATCTCTGTAACGTCGCCGCAATGGTCTCCGCGGGAATTTCCAGATCAGCCAGCTTATCTCGTACTTCTTTTTCCGTCCGTAACTGCTGTGACAGGTAATCTAACGCGCGATTATACGCTTTCGCCACATTATCAGCATCGATTAGCTGTGCAGTCAACGCTTTGTCAACTTCCATTCCCTTAGCTAAGCGAAAGTCCACCAAAACACTTTCACTCACCGGAAATGCGTAAGCGCCGTCTAAGTAAACATTATAACGGCCGCTACGTTTTTGTGCCTCAATCATGGTAATGACGGCCACTAAAGTCACCCCTTCTTAGTCAAAACGTCTTGCTTAAACGTTCTTGGCCCCATTTTAACAGGTTGGACCTATCGATGAAAAGGGGGGTGTCCGCTTAGTTAGTCAATCATCTTTTCAGGCGCACGATCATCTACCCGCACGACCGTTGCTGGTCAGCAATCTAACGACCTGCTATAATCAATACTAAAGAATACTTTAAAAAAGGAGTGACTTTATGCCAACTGCTCATGTCGTTTTTGCAACTATTACCGGAAACAACGAAGACGTGGCCGACATCGTGACTGAAAAGCTAAGTGCCTTGGGCTGTCAAGTGACTGAGACCGAAATTTCGCAAACCGACGCGGCCGAATTTGAACAGGCTGATATTTGCGTCGTTTGTGCTTATACATACGATGAAGGGTCTTTGCCAGATGAAGGCTTAGACTTTTACGAAGATCTTCAAACACTTAAGCTTCCGGGAAAAATCTACGGTGTTGCCGGTTCCGGTGATACGTTTTATGGTGAATATTACAATACGACCGTTGATCACTTTGAAGCGGCCTTTCAACAAACTGGGGCAACTCGTGGTGCCACTAGTGTCAAGATTAACTTAGCGCCCGATCAAGCAGCTATCGATGAATTAGATCACTTTGCCGAACAACTAGTAGCAGCTGTTCAAGCCTAATACAAAACGAGCTCAAGACATTTTTGTCTCGGGCTCGTTTTAGGTTAATCTTTATTTTTCTTCAACCGATACTTTAATAGCTTGGGGATCCCCATTGCTTCTTGCTCCTCGATTCTCCCTAGGATCATATCTTGAATTGCCGCATTTAAAACCGCACCAAACATTAAGATCAACCCTGTGAAATCAAGCCAAAACATCAACACGATAAATGTCCCAATCGTGCGGTAGCTATCCATGTTATGCACAAAATACTTCACATACAGTGAAAAAGCTTGAGATAGCAATAACCAGCCGACCGTAGCGGTTAAGGCCCCCGGCCACACAAAGCGCCACTTTAATTTAGCACTCGGAACAAAATACAACAGAATCATTAGAACCAACAGAACCACCAAAAATGTGACTGGCCACTTAGCGGCATTAATATAACCGATAATTTCATGAGGCACGTGTAGGTATGGGGCCAGTTGTTCCAAAATAATCTGGCCAAAACTAAAGAACAACATCAAAACAAACAGAAACGCAATCAACGCAACCATCCAAAAGAAAGCGACGATACGGTTCACTAAAGCATTTTGACTCTTAGCCACACCGTAGGCTCCGTTAACCGTTCGCTGAAAAGCTGCTACTGCTCGGGACGACGACCATAAGGCCACAATCACCCCAATTGAAAGTACCCCGCCACTTCGAGTATTCAAGAATGAATGAATAATTGGTTTTAACATCGAGAAGATACTTTCGGGGACCATTGGTTCAATACTCTCTAAAACAGTTTCCGTTTGGATATTAAGGTAAGGTAGCAGACTAGCAATAACCAATAACGCCGGAAATAAGGATAATAACGTGTAGTAGGCTAATACGACAGCCGAATCTGACACGTTGGCCATTTGATAGTGTTTGCTAATGGTTTGAATCACGTGTTTAATCTGACTCGCGCGCTTGCGCCATTGAATGCTCACCGTGTCTAATCCCCCTTAAAATGTGCCATACTCTTCGGCAAATTTGAGTGTGCCTACCATTTTATCTAACGTCTTACGACTAAACCGAACTCGCTTGGCCTGACGGAACGTTTCAATAAAAGTTGCCAGATCCTGATAATTAGCCACTGCCGTGCAGTTATAAGCATCGCGCGGATTGAGCTTGGTTTTATTACCAATTACCAGCGAATTACTGTGTTCATAACGGTCATAGTAATTGTAATAAACCAGTGGTTTAACGAAATCAATGATCCGATCGTTCTTATTTTCCAATTGCTTGTGCATGGTGATTTCACTATTAATATACCGCACCAACAATTTCGATGAGAGTTCTGCTTGCGTTGCCGGATTACTAATCCCGGTGTGTAACGTAATCGAACGTTGTCCACGTCCCTCCTGCTCCAAACTCATGGTGTATCCTTGCGTTAAGGATTCATTTTCCTCTGACAAATTGGGCAAAAAGAACCGATCTAACCGATTGGTCAACGCGCTCGCGGGTGTTTTTTCGTGACTCGATAAATTAACCGCTGAGAAATCATCCAAGCTCGACGAAAACAATTCTTCAGCAAGATCATGGAAAATCATTCCCCGCCAATACTTACTTTCGACGTTAATGACCCCAAACGACGTGACCAGTAAATTATCAATCTGCATCACACGCCAAGAGTCTCCATCGTTCATTTCTTGGGTCACAGGATTTTTAACCTTATTGGCAAAGTGCACATTACGCAAGATTTTATAATCAAACCGCTCATGATTCTTTTCCGCGGCCAAGTGGATGTCTCGCATGATTTCCGACAACTGTTCCGTTGTTTTAATCTCTGCCCGATCATAAGCTGTTTCAGCCATTCTTCTGACCTCCATCAAACGTCGCCTGAATCGCCGCTAAAATCCGTTCTGAGGCCCGGCCATCCCCATAAGGATTCTTGGCTTGGGCCATCCGTTGATAGGCGTTCTCGTCAGTTAACAGACTTTCCATGGCAGTCGTTACGCGTAACGGATCTGTGCCAACTAACTTTAACGTGCCATTTGTAACCCCTTCTGGCCGCTCCGTCGTGTCGCGTAGCACTAAGACGGGTTTATTCAACGACGGCGCCTCCTCTTGGACACCACCGGAGTCTGTCATGATGAAGTAACTACGTGCCGCTAAGTTATGAAAATCAACCACGTCCAGCGGATCAATCAGGTGAATCCGCGCCATACCATCTAATTCTTCATGGGCCACTGCTTGCACGGCCGGACTTAGATGTACAGGATAGATGACTTCAACATCATCATGGGCCTCAACAACTTGACGCACAGCTTTGAAGACCGCGTGCATGGGAGCACCCTGATTTTCTCGCCGGTGCATCGTTAATAAGATTAAGCGGTGACCCGCTTGAACCTGGTCCAACACGTGATGATGATACTGCTCATTCACGGTTTGTTTTAACGCATCAATTGCCGTATTTCCCGTCACATAGATTTGATTGGCTGGGTGCGCTTGCTTTAATAAATTGTCTCGTGACAACGTCGTTGGCGCAAAGTAAAGGTCACTTAAAATATCCGTCAATTGTCGATTCATTTCCTCCGGGTAAGGCGAGTACTTATTCCACGTACGCAGTCCTGCTTCAACGTGTCCCAACTTTGTTTGGTGATAAAAGGCGCTGACACTGGCTGCAAAGGTTGTAGTCGTATCACCATGAACGAGTACGATATCCGGCTGGGCATCATCTAAGACTTCATCAAGCTGGGTCAAGACCCGCGTTGTAATGCCACTCAATGTTTGCTTAGGCCGCATAATGTTTAGATCATAATCTGGTTGAATATGGAAAATATTTAAAACCTGATCCAACATTTCCCGATGTTGGGCCGTAACCACCGTAATGGGGGTGAATTCATTCGGCCGTTGTTGCATGGCTAAAATAATAGGTGCCATTTTAATCGCTTCTGGACGGGTCCCAAAGACCGTCATGACTTTTATGGGTTTCATTCAAATCTTCCTCCAACGTCACGTTAGTTAGGTCAATTATAGCAGAAGCCCGGCCGTCTTGTTATCAATTCCCATTTTTCTTCAATAACCCGTTATCAGCCATTAAACTGATGTCAGACTTTAAGCGAATTGTAATGGTAAGCCTCCCAAATTTGAGGTAAGATGGTATCGTTGTGTGAAAGGAATGTCTTATGATGAAAAAAATCAGTTTGGTCGTTCCTTGCTATAACGAGGAGGAGTCCATACCTTTATTTTACCAAACCGTTAGCAAGGTGATCACGTCCATGAACACCCCCACTCCGACGGTTGAACCGGAGTATATCTTCGTCGATGATGGGTCTTCCGACCACACCTTAGACGAGATGAAGCAATTACACCAACGTTATCCCGAAACGGTCCATTATCGGTCGTTTTCGCGAAACTTTGGTAAAGAATCGGCCCTCGCTGCGGGATTACAAGCCACGACTGGGGATCTGGTGGCAGTGATGGATGTCGATTTACAAGATCCACCCGAGTTACTACCAAAAATGTTCGCTCTCATTGAAAATGATGGCTACGATTGTGTTGGCACGGTTCAAAAAGAACGTCGCGGTCAAAGCAAATTACGCGCGTTTTTATCATCGAGCTTTTACCGGGTTATCAATTGGCTATCTGATGTGCATATTGAACCCAACGCCCGTGATTATCGCTTAATGACACGACAATATGTTGATACTGTTTTGTCACTACCAGAATTCAACCGATTTTCTAAGGGTATCTTTAGTTGGGTGGGCTTCAAGACCACTTACTTGGCTTATGAAAGTCAACCACGGGCGGCCGGGACGACCCATTGGAACTTACGGCAACTGTTTGCCTATTCTATTGAGGGAATCATTGACTTTTCCGATGCGCCGCTAAGACTGGCCACATGGATTGGGAGTCTCTCATTTCTGCTATCAATTGTTGGCCTAATTTTCGTCATTGTCCGCGCATTGACCGTCGGTGGTGCCGTTGCTGGCTGGCCATCTCTAGTCGTCATTATGCTCCTGGTTGGTGGTATTCAGTTGTTTTGCTTGGGAATTCTTGGTCAATATATCAGTAAAATCTACTTAGAAACTAAGCATCGTCCTAAATACATTATTCGAGAAGAACAATAATCATTCGACACCGGCCAGAAGTGGTCGGTGTTTTTTTGCCATACAAAAAAGGCTCATGTCCGAAGACACAAGCCACAATTATTATTTAATTGATAATAACATTCATCAAGAGCACCATGAGTAACCCAACTACAGAAATCACGGTTTCCAAGGCTGTCCACACTTGGAAAGTTTGCTTAACGCTTAAATCAAAGTATTCTGAGAACATCCAGAAACCAGCATCGTTAACGTGAGACGCCGCTAAGGACCCGGCACCGATAGCCAGAGCGATCATAACTGGATCGGCTCCCATTGAATGCATGAGTGGTAAGACTAAACCAGAAGCCGTCATCCCAGAAACCGTTGCAGATCCCAAAGAAATCCGTAAGATAACCGTAATTAACCAGGCTAAGACGATTGGTGAGAACTTGGAGTGCATCATTAATTCCTGCACAGCCTTACCAACACCGCCATCGATCAGGACTTGTTTGAAGGCTGAACCCCCAGCAATAACCATCAAAAGCATAGCCGTAGACTTAACAGATTCTTCCAGCGTGGCACTGATTTGCTTCATGCTCCGTTGACGATGATACCCCATAGACCAGATGGCAAAGAGTAACGCAATCACCATGGCCACCACAGGGTTGCCCAACATCGAAACAACCGCATTTAGCCCTTGCGGATTTGTCGGCGTTTTCCCACCTTCAACCGTCAGTTCATAGATGGTTGCTAGGATCATGAAGAGCACGGGGAATAATGACGTTAAGATCGATAAGCCAAATCCAGGAGTTTCTTCAAGCTTGAACTGCTTGATTTCACCAAAGGCTGGCAAAGACTTCTTAACAACAAACAGGTCTGGATTGAATTTGCGAACCACTCGCGTCCAGATTGGACCAGCCACAATCACACAAGGAATCGCTACAATAATCCCAACAATCAGCATTTCACCAATATTAGCACCTAAGGCCGTTGCCACAGCAGTTGGTGATGGTTGTGGCGGTAAAAATCCTTGCGTTGCGGATAGGGCTGCCGCCATAGAGATACCGAGATACAGGAATGGCACGTCGGCTTCCAATGCAACCGCAAACACGATTGGTGTCACTAAGACCAGGCCCACTTCAAACAGTAGGGAAATCCCAATCAGAAATGAGGCAATCACAACAGCGACTTGTAATCGCTTTTTACCAAAGACGTTAATCAATGTCCGGGCAATTCGGTAAGCCCCACCAGCATCGGACACTAACCGCCCAATCATGGCTCCGAATCCAAAGACAATGACCAACTCGCCCATTGAACTGCCGATCCCATTCTTAATTGCATCCGCAATGTTAGCAGGGTTCATACCCAAGCCTAAGGCGACTAGGATTGACGTCACAATGAGGGAAACAAACGTATTTAACTTTACTCGAATGATTAAGAAGAGTAACAGTAAAATACCTAATAATAGAACTACGAACTGCATTTTTTCTCTCTTTTCCTATGCTCGATTCTGATGGATTAACCTACCGCAGCTAATTCGACCACTTCGCATAAGAACTATTGTATGAAAAATATTTTCAAGTTTCAAGGGGCAAATTGAATGTTATTTTCAAATCAGTGTCGTTAATCGGCGTGAAACCGCTATCTCACAATCATTACAGAGATTGGAGAATATTTTGCCATATAGGCCGCCTGGCTCCCAAAATATTTCCGCACACCGGATTTGGACAGCGAACCAACCACTAATAAATCCGGTTTGACCTCAGGAATAATCTTTTTTACGATTGTTTCCCCCGGATCGCCTTCGCCAATGATCACTTTCACGCGTTGAATGCCAAAACGTTCGGCCAGTTGCTGATAGCTCTGCAAGTGTTGTTGCAAATCACTCCGTTGACCATGGACGTAATCTTTACTTAAAGCTTGGTAGATATTCATGTTGTCGGACTCCAAAACGGAACAAATCACCAGTTCTGCCTGATCCGTTTTGGCCCGATTCATCGCATACCGGAAAGCTAATTGTGCATCAGGTGAATCATCAACCCCGACCAAAATTCGCTTAACCTGTTTCGGATTCATTGATTTCATATTATCCATCCAAAACGCCTCCTCACTCATTTGTTACTTTCATTATAAATGATATTTAGCCATTAGGGGTAACCATCCATCTTAACTAGTTGCGCCGATGGAATAAGCCGATCACAAATGTGATGTAATAAAACAGTGCGGCAACTATCCCGATTCCCACAAAAATATCTTGCATAACCCCAACTAAGCCACTGGTATGTAACGCATTGAAATACCAAAAGTAACCTGCCAGCACGGTCCAAAATACACCCCGTAATAATCGTTTTGTTTGCATCCTTCTTTGAAACCCCTTTCAAACGTTGTTTTTAAAAAAGTCATCACGTTCATCGTGATGACCACTTAACTGTCCCCACCCGGGCTCGAACCGGGATCATTCGCTTAGGAGGCGAGTGCCCTATCCAGTTGTGCTATGGGGACATGATGACCCGTCATCAATTCTGACACGGATCATTTTAATTGTAAAGCGTTACTTCTGCGTATCACGGTCCCGCCACTTTTTACGCATCCCTTTATTTTTGGAATGTCGATTTTTATGCTTCTTCTTTTTCGTTGGCGTTGGTACAGGAACGGCGTTGCTCCCCGTCCGTGACTGCCGTTGCTGTGGTTTGGCTACTGGCGTTTCTGTTGGCGCTTGCGCCGTTGTCCGATTGGCCACCGGCGTTGCTACAGACGTTTTTTTTGCGGCCACCGGTCGTTCCGTACTTAAGGCACGCCCATTAAAATACAACGGCACTAGCTCATAATCGGTTTCTTTCAATAACTTTTTCAAATCCCGCAGATCGTGATCGTCACCTAAACTGATCACTTGCCCTGGTTCACCCATTCGTCCGGTTCGCCCGACACGATGAACATACTCGTTCACCTGCGTTGGTAAATCATAATTGATAACCGCTGGCAATTTAGGAATATCCAACCCCCGAGCTGCCACATCTGTTGTTAGCAACAAGCGAATCCGCCCCTGGCGAAAATCCTGAAGTGCCTTCTCACGTTGAACCTGTCGCAAATCACTCGTCAGACTAGCCGCTGAGACGTGTTCATGGTAGAACTTCGTCGCGGTATGCCGCAAAGTGCTAGCTTGTTTGAAGAAGACTAATGCCCGAAAGTTAGGCAATGCCAACAATCGTTTCAGCATTTGATCACGCTTACCCATGCCCACTTGCAGCAAGCCATGACGGACAACGCCCTGCGTTTGGTCCTGCTCCCGAACGTCAATTCGTTCGACGGTTTGCCCAAACCATTGGTCAAGTTCGTGCAAAATCGGCGTATCCGTTGCCGAGAAGAAGCCTAATTGGACATCTGCTGGCGCGGCCTGCGCAATCGAACGCACCGTATCCAACGTTTCACCGGTTAACAAGTCATCAGCCTCATCCACGATCAATAAGGATACCAAGTGTAGTTTAAGCTTGCGATCTGTCACCAAGTTCAAAACACGACCTGGCGTCCCCACGATGACTTCCGGCCGTTTTTTCAGGCGTTCCGTTTGTCGTTTGACATTGGCCCCACCAGTTAAGGCCAAGACTTGTAGATCCAATAATTTCGCCCAGTCTCGCATCACACGGCTCGTCTGAATCGCCAATTCCTGTGATGGTTCAAGCACAATCAATTGTGTCCCATCGCCTGGCAGTAAATTAGCCAAGGCTGGTAACGTAAAGGCCACCGTCTTACCAGAACCCGTGGGGGCTAAGCCCAAGACATTGTTGTGGTCACTGGCTAACGGCTCGTATACGGCCGTTTGAATGGCTGTAGGTTCCCGGTAGCCCAGTGTTTTAAAATGGGTCTCAAATTGTTTTAACATTAAAAATCCTTCCTAATCGTTATCATCAGCTGGAAAGCGTAAATTAGCACTTACACGCAATTGATAAAGCACCCGGTTGGCCGTTAAGCTCCATGCCATCCATCGGTGATAATCGGCTTGATTTTGCGCATCATCAGGTGCAGTCAATACGCGCGCAAAGTCAACAACTTCTGGTAACATTGGATTAGCCAAATCCGGCTGACTTAAATTTTGTACGGTCCCCGTCTCGTCGTACTGTTCTACATGAGTTAATTCTCCGGCACTATCCAATGTGATCGTTTCTTTTAGGCCGTAAATTTCGGAAATCGCATAGGAGTTACTGGTTTTTCCAAAGGAAACGGAAACGTCAAAATCTCCATATCGTAAGACTGCTAAGCCCTTCCCATCGGCTCCAGTAGCAATCAATGTCGGATAATAAGCCACATCTGTCGGCTCACCAAACAGTGCAATTGCCAGGTAAATCGGATAAACGCCTAAGTCCTGCAATGCACCGCCAGAAAACTCTGGCGTAAAGACATTCGGTGTCCCACCGGCTAAAACATCATCATACCGTGAAGAATACTTCATGTAAGTCAAAGCCGCACCTTGGACCGTTGTCAAACCAGCAAGTGCCTTTTCAATCGCATGAAAGTTCGGCGTGTGTACGTGACGCGCGGCCTCAAAAAATTTGACTTGCGGGTGTTGAGCTAATGCCGCCTGTACCGCGATCATTTCTTGTCGGTTACTAAAAGCCGGCTTCTCAACAATTACCGAAATATCGTGGGCGATTGCTTGCATAGCTTGTTCAAAGTGAACACTGTTTGGCGATGCTAGATAGACGACATCCAAATCAGCTTGTTGCAACATGTCGCGATAGTCTGTGTAACTAGCTTGTGCGTGATTTTTAGCGGCGAATGCCGTTGCCGTATCTTCATGCCGAGAATAAACAGCGGCTAGTTCATAACGTTTACTCAACGCTAACGCCTCAACCAATTGCTGTGTAATCCAATTCGTCCCAACTGTTCCGATGCGAATCATACAAATCCCTCCAGTATTTATGACTATTCCTATTTTAACAGTCACCGCGGCTAGGCGATAGCATTAGAATTAAATTTCCCAAAATCAAGGGGAATTGTTGGAGCATTCTCCCCCAAAAATGTTATATTTAAGGAGTACTTAAATGCAAGGGAGGGATTACCGGTGAAAGGGCGCGAAATCGCATTATTTGGTGTTTCACTGGTGGCCGGACTAACAGGTGGCTTCTCATTACGTAAAAAGAAACAAGAGCAGCCTAGCGAATCGCCATTGTTTTACGTGGGATCATGGCAATTTGTTGACCCCCACAACCAACGACGACACCGGTTAGAAATTAGTCCTAATCTTGACGTGCAAATCGATGACCACCAGTTGCAAGTCCGTGTACAAGATCTCAACGAACAGCACCTGACTTTTCAGGATAAATTTGGCTATCATCTAACGGTTCACGCCAATGAACAGCAACCAATTTCGTTTTTTGATGAAGCCGATGACTGTACTTATCAAATCAAGCCCCTTAATGATTGAATCATCACGGTCAACTAAAGGGAACCTAATTAAGAGAGCTGACCGACGATCTAATCGTTGGTCAGCTCTCTTTTAGTGAATAAAATTTTGCCAAGTGCGTCGATCACCATTAAAGACCGCCCGTTCAACGGCATGACTTTGCGCGTTTTGTGTCATTGTTCCATTCGCATCATACTCGATAAACTTCACCTGCGCCCCTTGGCCCGTTAACCGACCGTCAGCCACCCAGTAGTGTAATGCTGGTAAAACGGGATGGACAAACTGATCCAGCACCTGATGCGTCGCCAAGATGATGACCCCTTGCGAATAGTGCTGAGTTAATTTTTGGACGAGCATTTTAAGCTTCTGCCCTTGCATGGCCATCTGGTGATTATCGTTGTTGTACTTGCCGTAATAAGCAACGGCGACCATAATGGGTAGCGTTCCTGAGTCTTCCTTCACGGTCGCTCGAAAATGGCGATACTGTTGTTCAGCCGAACTGGTAAAACTAAAGGTGTGCACGACCCCCACGGCAATGTCTGCTCCTTGAGACCGCGAAAAGTTATCGCCATAGGCATCATCAGTGTAAGTGGCACCTGACGTAGCCTGCAAGTAAACAAACTTTTCACGATTGGCTAACTGCTGAAAGTCCAAGTACCCACTGTCTTGGTTAATCATCACACCCTGAATAGGATAATTCGAGAGCTGCTGCCGTTGATAAGCTTGCCACTGCCACCAGCTCAGGCCACCGACAATTACACAGATCAGAAATAGACCCACGACCCACCAAAAGTGACGTCGTTGTCGCTGATAGGTATTGTCATAGATTGGTTGATAATCCCGTCGTTTCGCCATTCCGCCCCAGTTCTCCTTTTAGCCCAATAAAGTTGTTACTTATTATACCATGGCTTTAAGAATCATGACGGGTCTGTTCAATCACATCGTGGACCTTAGTCATCACGTTCCCAGTTCGTGAAGAAACGCGCAAAACAGTCATCATAAAAAGCGTGTCCAAGATCGCCAATTGTGAAATCAGGGAATACATCCCCTCTGAACGATAATTAACTTCGTCCGTCAACGATAAAAAGGTTACATCGGCAGCCTGTGCCAACGGTGAACCACTGTAGCTCGTTATTGCAATAATTGAAACGTCGTTGCGTTGCAGTTCTTCCACCACTTGTAGGGTCTCCGAGTTACGTCCCGAATGGGAAATCACCACCGCACAGTCCTGATCGCTTAGCCGCGCTGCCTGCATTAATTGAATATCAAAATCGGGATAGTAAGTCACCGATAAAGCAGTGCGTAAAAACTTATGATAGCCATCAAGGGCTGCAATTGAAGAGCCCCCCAGCCCGAAGAAGGTCACCTTCTCCGCATTAATGAGCTTCAAAACTGCACGAGCTAAGTCCTTCTCGCTCAATGCCTCATTTGTTGCCTCTAACGAGCTAATGGTGTAATGGAAAGTTTTATTGGCAATGGTTGCCAATGAATCACCCTCAGCTAGCTCTGGGAAAGAACTTTGGTGCTCGCCACCATCTTCAATTGCTAAGTGCGCCAACGCCATAGTGAATTCCCGATAATTGGCATAATCCATTCGTTTCACAAAGCGTGAAATGGTCGCCGTTGATACCCCGGTTGCGCTGGCTAGTTCCTTAATTGTCATCTCGCTGACGACTGCGGGCGTGTTTAAGGCCATCTGGGCAACCTTTTTTTCCGTTCGTGACAGTTGGTCATATGTTCCCCGAATCTTTCCAATTGTTGAGCGGGTCACATGCCCCACCTCTCTTTCCAATAAATGAAGCGTACAAACACATTTTTGTAAACATTTTACAACAAAAGCCTTGAAAAGTGAAACTTTTTTACATATAATAGCGATGTTGTCAAAATCGCGCGTTTTTAAAGCGCTTCATTCATTATGTTGAATTCACCCGTTCGATCACCAACGATCGAGCGGGTTTACAAACTCTAGCGACACGAAAGGAAGAGCACTATGGACTACATGATTGGGGTCGATATTGGAACCACCAGTGTCAAGACTGTCTTATATGACACCGATGGCAAGATGCAGGGGTATTCAAATAACCTATACCCCCTCTACCAAGATGAACCAGATATGGCCGAAGAAGATCCAGAAGAAATTTTCTCCGCGATCATTGATGGATTAACCACTGTTTTACGCAAGGCAGACTTGAAGAATGGCACCCTTCACGGTGTTTCATTCTCCGCAGCCATGCACAGCTTAATCTTGTTAGACGAAGATCACCAACCCCTAACGCGAGCAATTACTTGGGCCGATAATCGTGCCGTTAAGTATGCCGATGAACTCCGGGAAAATGGTGTGGGTAAGCAACTTTACGAAAAGACGGGAACGCCAATTCACCCAATGACACCACTCAGCAAGCTAATTTGGTTGCGCAATGACCAACCCGACCTGTTCAAACAAGCTCGTTGGTTCGTCGGCATCAAAGAATACGTTATTTATAAATTATTCGGCGTTTTACAGGAAGATTATTCCATTGCTAACGCCACCGGTTTATTTAACATCTTCAACATGGATTGGGACGACCAAGCCCTTGAAGTTGCCGGAATTACCCGTGATCAACTGCCTAAGTTGGTTGACACAACTGATCAAATTACCGGTATGCAGGCTGATTACGCTGGCGTGATTGGCATGGACCCACAAACACCATTTATCATGGGCGCGTCTGATGGTCCATTGGCTAACCTGGGCGTCAACGCGATCAAGCCAGGTGTGGTTGCGGTTACCATTGGAACATCTGGTGCCGTTCGGGTTGTCACCGATAAGCCTAAGATTGATCCTAAGGGTCGGGTCTTCTGTTACTACCTGTCCAAAGATCATTGGGTTGTCGGCGGTCCCGTTAACAACGGGGGGATCGTCTTCCGTTGGGTTCGTGACCAACTCTTTGCCCCAGAAAAGATCACCGCTGAACAGATGCAAGTGGATTCTTATGACCTCTTGACTGAAATCGCTGCTAAGGTTCCAGCCGGTTCCGATGGTTTAATCTTCCACCCATTCTTAGGTGGTGAACGGGCCCCTATCTGGGATGCTAACGCTCGGGGGTCTTTCTTCGGCTTAACGCGGACCCATTCACGAGCTCACATGGTCCGCGCAGCTCTAGAAGGTATCGTCTACAACCTCTACACCGTTATGTTGGCGTTGGAAGAAGTTGTTGGCAAACCTTCCAGTATTCAAGCAACTGGTGGCTTTGCGCGTTCAGAACTTTGGCGTCAAATGCTCGCTGATATTTTCGAACAAGATGTCACCATTCCAGAAAGTCCTGAAGGAACTGCCTTGGGTGCCGCTACTTTAGGGATGTACGCTTTAGGGATGATTGATGACTTGTCTGCCGTCAAGAACTTTATCGGGGTTGCTAACGTGCACCATCCAAATCCAGAAACTTATGACGCTTACCGGGCACTTGTCCCAATTTATATTCGTCTAAGTCGTCAATTACAATCAGAATATAAGAACATCGCCGAATACCAACGGACGCACGTTCACCATATTAACAAGTAAAACGACTTCGTTTGGTTGTTTCAGAAAACTAAACGAATAAATTAAACTTTTTTGAAACAAATTGTGTACAAACCAAAAACTTTCAAGTACAATATGTGTACTTCTTATTGGAGAGCCAACGTTCTCACGTTGGCTTTTCAAAATTCATCATATGAAAGGGCTTACTTCTTATGGAACTTATTGCTTTATTAATTGGGGTCATCTTCCTCTTGGTCCTCATTATTCGATTCAAAATCAATACCTTTGTCTCCCTGATTTTAACATCTGTCTTAACGGCGATGCTATTGGGGATGAACCTCACTAAGATTGCGGCTACGATCGAAGCCGGAATTGGGAGTCAACTTGGCGAGCTGTCCCTAGTCTTTGGTTTCGGGGCTATGTTAGGTCGGTTAGTCGCCGACGCCGGCGGGGCCTATGTCATTGCCACAACGTTAATTGACAAGTTCGGGAAAAAGCGGCTCCAATTAGCTATTATGCTTGCTTCCTTTATTCTGGGGATCGCACTATTCTTCGAAGTTGGGATGGTTCTGTTAATCCCCATCGTCTTCGCCATTGCGGTTGAAGCTGAAGTCCCAATTCTGTACCTTGGAATCTCTATGGCAGCAGCATTGTCCGTTACTCATGGGTTCTTACCCCCTCACCCGGCACCTGTTGCCATCGCCCAAGTTCTGGGCGCCAATGACGGTAAAGTTTTACTGTTCGGGTTAGTGGTTGCAATTCCATCAGCTATTGTGGCTGGACCGCTTTTTACCAAGATGGCCCAGAAGTTTGCGCCCAGCGCCTTTCAACAAAAAGGTAACTTATCTTCTCTAGGAACAATTAAGACGTTTAAGCCTTCTGAGGCCCCTAGCTTTGGCCTCTCCGTTTTAACGTCACTCTTCCCAGTTATCCTAATGGCCATTACGACCATTTACAAAATGACGGTCGATGGTGGCGCCACACCAACTAAGAATGCCACGATGTTAGATCAAATCGTAGCCTTGATCGGTGACCCGGCCATTGCTATGTTAATTTCTCTGTTAGTTGCCATGTTCACGATGGGTTGGGGCCGGAAACGTAAAACCTCTGCTATCATGGAAACGCTGGAAAATGCCGTCAAATCCATTGCCATGCTTCTCTTAGTTATTGGTGGTGGTGGTGCCTTCAAGCAAGTCTTAATTGACGGTGGTGTTGGTAAAGAAGTTGCTAAGCTCTTTATCAACTCCAACATGTCACCCCTCATCTTGGGTTGGTTAGTTGCTGTTGTTCTACGGGTTGCCTTGGGTTCTGCCACGGTGTCTGCATTAACCGCTGCCGGGATTGTCGCACCATTGATGGCTCAATCCGGTGTTGATCCAGCGTTAATGGTTCTGGCTATCGGTGCTGGTTCCCTAGCAGCCTCTCACGTCAACGATGCTGGATTCTGGATGTTCCGCGAATACTTCGATTTAACGGTTAAACAAACTCTAAGTATTTGGACCGTTTTGGAAACCATTATTTCGGTAGTCGGTCTGTTGATCGTCTTATTATTAAATGTTGCTTTCCACTAAGCTACAAAGATCAGGTTGTTCGCCATAACGCGGACAACCTTTTTTCTTGGAAAAAAACTCTCTACGTCACCGTTCATTCGTAATTTTCCGTGCTATAATGATTAAATTAGTCTTTACATGTAGAGAGGAGCCAAGCTTTTGGCAAAAGAATTACGCCGCGAAATCGGCACGTTTACGGCCCTGGCTACCGTTATGGGAACGGTTATCGGTGGTGGGGTCTTCTTCAAAACGGCAAGCGTGGTCGCCGCTAATCACTCCGCAAACATGACATTAGCGGCTTGGATTTTAGGGGGGATTTTAACCATCTGCGCTGGACTGACTAGTGCCGAGTTGGCAGCAGCAATCCCCCGCACCGGTGGCGCCATGCGTTACTTAGAATACGCTTATGGCAAGCCGGTGGGTTTTTTGATGGGATGGGCACAAATTTTGGTCTACTACCCCGCTAACATCGCGGCATTATCTATTATCTTTGGGACACAATGGGTGGCCCTCTTTCATTTAAGTGCCGCGTGGCAATTGCCAATCGCCATTATGTGCGGTTTGAGCATTACCGGATTGAATTTTCTCGGCGCTAAGGTCGGTGGATCAGTTCAGTCGATTGCCTTAATTTTTAAGCTAATCCCAATCGCTGTAATCGTTATTTTTGGCCTCTTAGCGCCAACTCATACGGTCATTCATCTGTGGCCGATCACCACTGGGAACCATCTAAACTGGGGGAGCGCCTTTAGCTCCAGTTTACTGGCAACTATGTTTGCCTATGACGGCTGGATTAGCATTGGGAATATTGCCGGGGAAATGAAACATCCTGAACGAGACCTGCCACGCGCAATCATCATTGGTTTAGCACTCATCACCGTTGTCTATACCTTAATTAATCTCGTTTTTTTAAAAACATTGCCAATTGATCTAATCGCGGGTAATCAAAATGCTGCAGCAGATGCTTCAATGAAGCTTTTTGGACAGTTCGGTGGCAAATTGGTCACCATTGGGATTCTTATTTCCGTTTACGGTGCGATCAATGGGTATACCTTAACGGGAATGCGCGTCCCCTTTGCCATGGCTGAAGAAGACAGTCTCCCCTTTTCACACCATTTCCGCCGGTTGTCCCCGCACACCTTTGTCCCGTACTTTGCTGGGAGCGTGCAGTTCGTGATTGCCTTTATTATGATGTTAATGGGTAGTTTCGATCTCTTAACCGACATGCTGGTCTTTGTTATGTGGGTCTTCAACTGCCTCATCTTCTTGGCAGTCTTTCGTCTACGTAAAACTGAACCAAAGCTAGCACGGCCTTATCGCGTGCCTGGCTACCCCATCATTCCCCTGATTGCCTTAGTTGGCGGTCTCTTCATTATTGTGACGACGCTACTAACTGAAACTGGTTTGGCGATTACCGGATTGGGTCTCACACTAATCGGGTTACCGATTTACTTCTGGCACCAACGACATCGTCAGGCTTAACTACCTAAAAAAAGGCTCAGACCATAAATAAATGGTTTGAGCCCTTTTATTAATGTTCTTGAACTTCGTTAGGGTGAGCCTTCTCAAAACGATGTTCGAAGAAGAAGTACCCTGTAATTAAAGCGTAGCAGAGCGTTGGGACAACGAATGAGAACTGCATTGAACCGGTCGCATCAGAAACCAGGCCTTGAATGGCTGGAATGACTGCACCACCGATCAGGGCCATCACGATAATTGCCCCAGCCGTTTCAGTGTATTTCTTCTCCGTAACGGCATCCAATGTGTGCGCATAAATCGTTGGCCATTCTGGACCAAAGAAGAAACTCGTTAAGATGGCTGCGTAGACCGCAATCATATTCGGAACCGTAAAGGTCACAACTAATGCTAATGTCCCTAATAAGGAGTACCACGTCAGCACCTTCGTAATTGAGAAGCGACTCATAAAGGTATTGGCAACCAGCTTACCAACGAACCACGCCACATAACTATAAATCATAAAGGTTGATGCGCCGCTGTCGGTAATCTGATGATTCAGATTCAAGACTAAACGAATCGTAAAGGACCAGACGGTTGTTTGCAGACCCGCATAGAAGAACTGGGTCACCACCCCTTTGATATAGTGCTTGTTATGCGCCAAATACTTTAGGGTTTCGCCAAGACTCGGCCGTTCCTCTTGTTGTTGCCCCGCAATTTCTTTTGTCGCCTTAGCCCGTGGCATCGGCGTTATAGCGAAAATGATCAGCATCACGAGTAACACGATTAAGATATATTTGTAAGGCCGTAACGTCAATTGTAACATCTGCTCGCCGTAAGCAATGCGTGCTGCACCGTGCATATGGCTCATCTTTTCAGATAAATTACCTACAGAACCAAAGATTAAGTACTTCCCTAAAACAATTCCCATGATGTCGCCTAACGGAATTAATGTCTGGGAAAAGTTTAAGCGCATCGTGGCGTGTTGCTTCGGTCCCAGCATTGAACTATACGTATCACATGATGTTTCCAAGAAGCTCAGACCAATGGCAATGGCAAAAATGGCCACCAGGAACATACTGTAAGTTGCGAGATGTGAGGCCGGGAAAAACAGCCCACACCCGATGATATAAAAGATCAACCCGGTCATGATGGCAAATTTATAACTGTTCTTCTTAATAATCAAGGATGCCGGAATGGCAATTAAGAAATACCCACCATAGAAGGCACTTTGAACAAAGGCCGTCGCGGCATCGTTAAGTTGAAAGACTGTCTTGAACTGCGTAATCAAAATATCATTTAAACTGGCCGCAGTTCCCCACAGTGGAAAAATCAATGAAACTAAAATAAATTGAAATAATGGCGTTTTGCTGAGGTAGCCGTCCGCTAATTGGGTCCAGCCGTGCTTGGTTTCAGTTGCTTGCATATCAAACTCTCCTTTATGTCTAATTCAAATCGTAAAACGTTTTACATCGCCTAAAAAGTCACGCCAGATTCTAGGATAATATTCGAAAATGGGGTCATTTCGCCAGTCCGGACAAAGGCATGCGTTTTTGCCAAATCCTGCTTCAATTGGCTATGTGGGACAAAAGCAACTTCGACATCTGGAAGTAATGCCTGAATGGCCGCCAATTGCTCTGGGTTCTGAGTCTTAATTTCTTCGGCTAAATAAATCTTTTGAACCGCCAATTCACTTAAAACATTCTTCAAAACATCCTGAAAACTAGGCAATTGCTTAGTTAGAGCCAAATCAATCTTTTGGGTACCCATTGGGACTGGCATACCAGCATCACCAATACTTAACCAATCCATGTGTCCCATACCGGCAATAACCGTGGATAACTCTGAATTAATAACCGTCGTCTTTTTCATCTCAATCTTCTCCTTTATCTTTCTTTGATCACTAACGAGCGTGTAATCTCTTTCAATAAACACTACTAAACAAGTAGATACTTTATCCTAAGCATCACTCGAAAATGCGTAAATCGATTTACTTACTGTAATACAACCCTTAAATCAGGATCATTTCAACAACAGAAATTACTTTATCACAAAATTAAAGGGCTTACAATGTTTTTTTGAGGTTTGTGAAAATGATCGTTTAAATGTCCCTCTGAATGACTGACACGACTTGCTTTCATCTTATTTTTCAATTTAAGCCAAAAAAAGTGAACCCGTTAAGGTTCACCTTTCATCTCTAACACGGTCACACGATAACCCCCTGGTCACCACTTGGTAAGTCAGGAAATAACTCATGAAGACGTTGATTGGGATCACCAACTTGCATATCCCGCTCTTGCAACACTTGGGTTACCCCAGCAAAAGTAAACATCAGCAGGTCGGCGCCATCTTCATCCCTAACCTGGTAAAATCGTACACCGGCTTGTAATGCTGCCATGACAAACCGCTGAGTTGCCGCGGTGACTTGAGTTAACCGGGGCAATAAGGTTGGCGCGCTAATCCGCTCATGATACCATTGGCGCGCTACCGCCTGACCGAACTTCATAAGACTCCCCTCATGCATCTTGGCCACTAGCTTGGCTGCTGGCGTTAATTCCGGATGCATCAAAACTTCCTCTAAGTCATCAATATTTTCCCACTGTTCCGTATGAGCATTGAGTTGCTTTGCCATCTCACGCATCGCTGCAAAGATTTGCTCACCCTCAGCTTGATACTGGGTTGCCTGCAGCGGATCTTCTAACGCGACCGTTTGGTTTTTAAGCCGGGCCGTTGCCAACGCCGTTGCGATATTCTCTGGCAAAGGCTGTGTTAACAGGTAGATCATGAAGAATTTCAAGAAATACAATGCATGACGACTCACACCATTCGGGGTAAACGGCGTGTTATCAAAATCACGCAGTTCCAGATAACGAATGCCCCCCGTTAGAAAATTCTGAGCCGAGTTCTGGCCCTTTAGTCGAACTGGACCATAAAATTCGTGGGCGGAAAAGTACGTTCCCGCATCAATCATCGCTTGGAGTTGTGCCAAATGTCCCGGCAATGACTCATACCCCACCTGTTCTTGTGGCAAATTAACGAAGCCAAATCGACTATTTCGAATACTACGGACGGGATGTTGTAACTCCGCTGGTACCGGATCGAAGAACCCCGCCTCAGCAATAGGACTTGCGCCAAACAAATAGGTCAATAACCACTGATAACGCACAAAGTTTTGGGCCAGTCGAAAATATAAAGCATTCTTAAATGCGACTAATGTTGGAAATTCTTGTGTGTAATGGCTGTAAAGCCGATTAATCACGGGATCTGGTAAACTATAATTTACGTGAACGCCAGTCATACACCCATGCTTGAGTCCATATTTATGAATCAAATGTTCCCGATAGGGCTTGATTGCCGGTCGTTCAAAATGATTCCGAACAAATTGCAAATCTGTCTCATCTAATTTAGGCGGCATGCTCAGTGGCCAGATTCGATCATCCCCAGCCAACGAGCGATAAGCCACTGTTTGTAATGTGTCTAATTGATCTAATGTCCCCCCGATATTGGGGTTGGGATCAGTAATCACCTCTAACTGGCTTTCTGTAAAGTCCGTTTGTAAGTACGGATGAATCGTCCGTGATCCCAATTGGCGCGGGTGCGGGCGTTGACTCAAGCGCCCATGCTGATCAATGCGATGCTCCTCTATTTCTAACCCCACAAGGCTGTGATACAGTTGCTCTGCTAAATGTTCCTCACGAATGACCGTTAACAAGTGATCCAACATAGCCATGACCTCCCCGGAACTTTACTGCACCTATTTTTACTTTAAAGTGTAAACAAAATTACCGTAATTGTCACTGATATTGTCCGCCTTTTTTTACGATGGGGAAATACCAAAAGGCATGCCGGACTTTTACAGTCTGGGCATGCCCTCATTGAAACATTACCGAATCGTTTCGTGAATTAACGTAAATGGTTCCGCCGTGTCACGCACTTCAATATTGTCATAGAGTCGTTGTTTAATATCAGCAACATCCTCACGATTACTGTAGATGGTCAACAGAGATTCGCCCGCCTTAACCGGGTCGCCAACCTTCTTGTTCATCATGATACCAACTGCGTAATCCAATTGGTCATCAGCTTTTTGCCGACCACCACCGAGCAACATGCTAGCAATTCCCATTTCATCAGCCTCAACCTTGCTAACGACACCACTCGTCTTCGCTGGCAGCTCAATCTTGAATTTCGCTTGTGGCATGATTTCAGGATGATCGATCACGTTCCGATCACCGCCCTGTGCTGCGACCATATCACCAAACTTCTGTAAGGCAGAACCGTCAGTGATGGTCTTTTCACACATCGCACGGGCCGTCTCCAAGTCATCAGCCTTGCCGGACATGACAACCATGTGGGCACCTAAGGTCATGACCAATTCAGTGATATCAGCAGGGGCTTGGCCCTTCAGTAAGTCAATGGATTCTTTAATTTCCAGAGCATTGCCAATCGCGTTACCTAGTGGTTGGTTCATATCGGAGATGATGGCCATGCAATCCATTCCAACGCCCTTACCAATCCCCACTAACGCTTTAGCTAACTTCCGTGAATCGTCCAGCGTCTTCATGAACGCACCGGCACCAGTCTTCACATCAATCACTAACGCATCGGTACCTGAGGCAATCTTCTTACTCATAATTGAACTGGCAATCAATGGAATTGAATCAACGGTGTCCGTCACATCCCGTAAGGCATAAATCTTCTTATCAGCGGGGGCAATATTTCCGGTTGCCCCAACGATTGCCAAACCTTGATCGCGAACTTGTTTTAAGAAGTCACTCTCACTGATTTCAACTTGATAGCCTGGAATCGCTTCCAATTTGTCCAACGTTCCACCAGTATGCCCCAAGCCCCGACCAGAGATCATCGGCACTGGAATTCCTAAGGCCGCAACGATTGGTGCTAATGGAATACTGGTTTTGTCTCCGACACCACCGGTTGAATGCTTATCAACTTTCAATCCGGGAATGCTCGATAAATCTAAATGATCGCCCGACTTCATCATTGCCATGGTCAACTCGGAGCGTTCAGCATCCGTCATGTCTTTAAAATACGTGGCCATTAAGAACGCACTCGTTTGGTAATCTGGAATTTCTCCTGAAACGACGCCATCCACAAACGTCTGAATTTCTTCTTGGGTTAGCTCGCCACCATTACGTTTCTTATCAATAATATCAACCATTCTCATCGTTAGATCGCTCCATTTCTTAAACCGCTCTATTGCCTATTGGTCTGGCGTTGTGACCTTTAGTAGTTGTGCCGCTGCATGTTGATCGATAATGAGACAATTAGGGTAACCGCCAAGCAACGCTGCTCTAACAGCCGGCACTTTGGCATCACCAGCCGCCACTAAAATCGAATGTTCCTTTTGCTTTAGACTATCCAGGTCAATGCCAATCGTCCGTTCGTTCAATTCTGGATTAACAATTTGGCCCTGCTCGTCAATATAGCGAGAAAAGATATCTCCGACAGCCTGCTGTTGCAACGCTTCTTTTTCTGCTTCCTGTAAATACCCCAACTGAAAAACCAGTGCATTACTGCGGACCGTTCCCACAGAGTAAATCGCAATGTTGGCTTTCTCGCCAAGTGCTAGCAAATACTGAATATGTCGTTCCGCTTCCACCAATTCCTTAGTTTGTTGGTGGTCAAAGATCACGGGTAACGGCAAATACTGTGGCACTGCATGAAAGGCATTGGCAAAGGCGTCAATGCTTTCATACGCATAGGTCTGTTCCGTCGAGTAGCTCACACTACCCTTCAGTTGGATGACTTCTACCCCGGTTAACGTATCTGGTTGTAGGCTCGAACCAATCGCATAGATTGTTTTCCCCCAACCGATACCAATCACATCATGCTCATGAACAATCTGTTCCAAGTAGTGTGCGGCGTATTCACCCACCGTCGTTAGTACATCATTGACGGGCGTCAATTGCGTCGCCACAACATGAACCTCAACATCATAGGCCCGCGTCAATGCCCGCTCCAAGGTTTGAACGTCTTGTACGGGATCAACAATTTGGATACGAACCAATCCTTGTTCTCGGGCAAACTGTAGTAACCGAGAGACCGTTGGCCGTGAAATTCCCATTTGTTGGGCAATCTGGCTTTGACTTTGGTCAGCCTGATAGTACATCTTTGCCACGGTCAGGGCTTGTCCCAACCGTTCAGCCGTGGTCTCCGCCATTATCATCTCTCCTTAAACATCTCATTAAAAAACGCGGTCGCGGGGTCCCCGTTCCCGCGTTTTCATTACGCTTTAGCAGCCGTATCTAAGGCAACCCTAATCATATCGTTAAATGACTTTTCTCGTTCTTCTGGCGTTGTTGATTCGCCTGTCATCAGGTGATTACTAATTGTCAACACCGATAATGCCCGAACATGGTACTTCGCTGCTAACATAAAGAGGGCTGTTGATTCCATTTCTGTCGCAATAACCCCGTAATCGACCAGCTTTTGACGATCCATTTCATCGTTATAGAACCGGTCTTCGGCCAGCACATTCCCAACTCGAACTGAAATCTTCAGATCCTGTGCAACATGATAGGCTGTATCTAACAAACCAAAATCACTAATAGCTGCGTAGTAGATACCACCACCGAACGTGTTATGAATAATTGAGGAGTCGGTTGAGGCTGCTTGCGCTAGAACAACGTCACGAACATGAACATCGGGACTCATCCCACCGGAGGTTCCCACCCGGAATAAGGTCTTAACACCATATTCACTAATCAACTCATTGGTATAAATTGAAATCGATGGAATCCCCATCCCGGTTCCTTGAACCGAGATTCGTTTGCCCTTGTACGTTCCGGTATACCCAAAGGCATTTCGAACTGTGTTGTAGCAAACTGGATTTTCTAAGAAGGTTTCTGCAATATACTTAGCCCGCAGTGGATCACCTGGCAGTAAGACCGTGTCTGCAATATCGCCCATTTTGGCTTCCAAATGATTACTCATAATTTGTTCCTCCTAAAGTGGTTGTCTCGACTACTTCAATTCTGCTAAGAAACTGTGTCCTTCATGGTTACCGGCAACACCGAAATTATCCAAAACGGTCGCACCAAAGTCAGCAAATGGCGAACGAACACCTAAGCTACCACCTTGCTTGAAGCTTGGTGAGTACACTAATAATGGCACTTGTTCTCTGGTGTGATCCGTCCCCGTATAAGTTGGATCGTTCCCGTGATCGGCAGTAATCATTAACAAGTCATCATCATGCATGTTCGCCAATACCGTTCCCAAGCGTTGGTCAAAGTCCATCAATGCTTGACCAAACCCATCGGGATTCCGCCGGTGACCATACATCGCATCAAAGTCAACTAAGTTAATGAAACAAAAACCGGTAAAGTCTTCAGTCATGACGTGATCAACGTGATCCATACCATCCATGTTACTTTCATTGTGGTAAGCTTCATCAATCCCATGACCAGAGAAGATGTCGTTGGTCTTACCAACAGCAACTACCCGAACACCGGCTGCTTGTAACCGATCCAAATCAGTCTCACCAGTTGGTTCCAACGTGAAATCACGCCGGTTTGCTGTTCGCGTAAAGTGGTCTGCATCTGGCCCAACGTATGGCCGAGCAATGATCCGGCCAACCAAGTATTCCGGTCCATTGACTAATGAACGCGCATATTCACAGATCTTATAGAGTTCCGCCAATGGAATCACGTCTTCGTGTGCCGCAATCTGTAACACAGAATCCCCGGACGTGTAGACAATCAAGTCGCCGGTCTTCATCTGTTGTTCGCCCAGCTCAGCAATGATTTTGGTCCCTGATTCTGGTCGGTTACCGATCACTTTACGTCCAGAAAACGTTTCCAATTTTGTAATGATGTCAGCGGGGAAGCCGTTAGGGAATGTACTCAATGCCTTACGAACAGGTAACCCCATCATTTCCCAGTGACCATCCATTGAATCCTTACCAGCTGAAATCTCCCGCATCTTGCCATAATAGGCATGAGGATCATCAGCCACCGGTACACCCTCGATTGGTGTTTCCCGCAAGTTAGATAAACCGATTTTGGCTAGATTAGGTAACGCCAGTTTTCCAGCAAAATGGTGACCAACGTGCCCTAAAGTATCAGCACCCTCATCGCCAAACTTATTTGCATCCGGTGCTGCTCCTGCACCAACTGAATCCATAACTAAACCAAAAACACGCTTGAACTTCATATCCGTATTCCCCGCTTTCACAAATTAGATTCTAGTAACCAGCTTTAGCATGACTGTCGTCACCCGTTAAGATGGCTACGGTTGCACTGACACCCATCCGACTGGCACCAGCATCGATCATAGCTAAGGCTTCTTCACGACTGTGGATACCACCGGAAGCCTTGACGCCTAAGCGATCGCCAACTGTTTCACGCATCAACTTAACGTCTTCAACCTTAGCACCTGATGTTGAGAACCCAGTGGACGTCTTAACAAAGTCAGCACCTGCTTTTTCGCTCAACTGACAAGCCCGGACAATTTCATCCTTCGTTAACAACGCATTTTCCAAGATAACTTTTAGAATTTTACCCTTAGCGTGGACTGCATCAGCTAGACCCTGAATGTCTGCCAAGACCTTCTCATCATTACCGCCTTTTAATTCACCTACGTTCAAAACCATATCGATTTCTTCGGCCCCTTGATCGATGGCTGTCGTGGCTTCAAAGATTTCACTTTCCGTTGCCATGGCCCCTAGTGGAAAACCAACGACAGCGATTGGATTAACATCAGTTCCCTTTAATTGCTCAGTTACAAACGGAATCCAATAGGAGTTTACGCAGACCGAAGCCGTGTTAAATTTCTTAGCTTCGTCACAAGTTTGCTTGATATCTGCTTCAGTTGCATCTGCCTTTAAATTAGTGTGATCAATGTACTTCGCTAATTGTTCTGTGGTTAATGTCATAATATGAAACCCCTTTCATTTATCAACATCAGCATACCGAATCTTCGCACAAATGTAAAGCGTTATTATGAATTTTTGTTCAACTGATTGTTTTTTCACAAGCAAATATCCGTAAGTCCCTGGTCATCTTTCCCTAAAACTATTCATTCTTTTCCCGTCAATAATGGTTTAGTTCAATGCCAGTTTAATATCTATTGCCAATGATTAACCCGATAATTTTTATTTTATTCACAAAAAAAGATATGAGTCGATCCCCATATCTTCCGTAGTTTACCGAAGTCCCGCCGCTTTCTTGCGGTAAATCGTTGCCATTAATCAATTAGCCTGTTGCCGCAAAGAACGAATAAATTCGTTTTTATTACCAAAAAAAAGGTAATCTTTCGGGATTTGATAAAGCTGCGATAGTCGCTCGATGGTTTTAATGCCCACATTCGAACTGTCTCGCTCCCAAGCAGCCAGCGTCTGGTAGTGGATTCCCAGATGTGCAGCAGCCTGTTTCTGTGAGTAGCCCGCATTATGGCGTGCGGCCTCCAGTGTAATTTGCACCTTATCCATCACAAACGCCTCCTTACAAACACTTTTATATCATAAACGAGTTTATTCGTTTTGTCAATGATTTACTGTACATCTAATTTGCTTGTCTGACTGTGATTCGTTATAATGACGATATTGATCTTTTACACTATTTCAAGAAAAAGGAGTGAACCATTGTGCCCCGCCATGAATTATCAGCATTTGAAAAACATATCCGCCGCATCATCGCTCAGAATTTAAAATCCGCAAGTTGGGGCATGACACAAGCTGAGTTAGGGGCCAAATCAGGAATTCCAACCTCCACCATTTCGGGGTATTTTGCGCAACGTTCAACACCAAGCCCGGGAAACGTCCAACGCCCAGCCGACGCTTTGAACATGCCCAAGTCCGCGATTGATCCCCGATTTGATGATCATCTGTTTGAAAAACAGCCTGGCATTGAGGATTTATACAAACAGTTATCCCCTAACCGACAACAGATTGTCTTACACGTGGCGCAAGAACAATTAACCGAACAACGACGACAGTCTTAACGTCTCTCATTTTAAACGCAATCGGTTCTGCCCGTTAAGGTGTTGGGTTTGAACATCAAGTTGCCAATTGATAAATATCGATCCTGCTTAAACCATTTATAAGGAATATCGTTTCCGTCTATCGAAAAAGAAGCGACACACAGTCAATCATCATGACAATGTGTCGCTTCTTTTTCATTTAAGCTAAGTACCAGTGCCGTAATTTTTGTTCATCTGTCGCAGTTAACTTAAGCGTATCACGTAAATAGGCGGTCATACCGCCGTATTCATAATCGATTAAGCCCATAGCTTGCTGGTAATAATCCAGTTGGACACTCGCCAAATCACGAACCGATTGCTGAAAATTCTGTTGTCGTGGACCCGGTGCTACCGCCGCAACTCGTTGGGCGATATGTGCCGTTGACGCTGAATTTGTCAATAAATAATCAGCTATAACTCGTTGCGGTGGCACACCCAGTGCTCGTAGAATTAACATCGCTGCCATCCCGGTACGATCTTTGCCTGCCGAACAATGAAAGACAACCCCCGTTTTTCCCTGAGTTGCCAGTAACAAGGCAAATAGCTCGTGATAGGCCTGCTGGGCTTGTGGTGACGTCACTAAGCGACGATAGACGCGCAGCATGCGATGATACCCCCCCAACGGATCACGCGCAAATAAGCGCTGAATTTGCGCCGTTGAAGCAGCACTCTCCGTCTCATCATTATCAAATACAGGCAGATGGATTCGTCGCATTTGGGGTCCCAATTGGTCGGGAAATTGTTGGGCCTCGGCGGTCGATCGTAAATCAACCACTAGCTTAAAACCAAGATCTTCCAGTTGCTGGCAATCAGCGGCCGTTAAGTTTGCCAAGTGAGCTGCCCGCATTAATCGATGCCATTTTACCGTTGTCTGCTGGGCACTTGGATACCCACCTAAGTCCCGAAAATTAAAACCGCCATCTAATTGTAAAACTTTTCTAGGCACGTGGGTTCCTCCTTCCGTCAAAGGTAGTGAAACAACTGCTGGGTGATCCCCACCTCAGCCGCCGTAACTTCACGCGTAGTTTTCAACCGTTCGGGCTGCCGAAAGAAGAGTGGCCAGTGTGGATCAACCATTAATGGTCGCCCAATCGCGACTAATCTTGCTACCGCTGCAACTGTTTGGACGTCTGAAGCCGTCCGAATATGGCCGGCCACCATTAATGGTAACGTTGTTTCAGCCGCAATGAGATCAACCACCGTTTTCGTTGACTTAATCGTAACTGGTTGCTGATTGTAACGCCGCAACGACAGACTTAAATAGCTCAGTGGTAAGTGACTCAATAGATGGGTTAATACCAGACTGTCCACTAAACTGAGCCCCCCAGATTCCACCTCTTCCGGTGAGAAACGGTAGCCCACGACAAAGGGCTTCGATGCTTGCTTAGCCACCTGTAAAACGCGTTTAACCACCATCAAAGGCACTCGCAACCGGTTTTCTAGAGTACCACCAAACGCATCCGTTCGCCGGTTGGATAAGGGCGATAAAAACTGTTGTAGCAGAAATCCATTAGCCCCATGCAACTCAACACCATCAAATCCGGCCAAGATCGCCCGTTGCGTTGCTGCGCCAAATTGATCCACAATGGTGTCAATCGCTTGAGCAGTGAGCGTTTCAGGAAGCCCACCGGCCCCATGTGTGGCTTGGATAGTGCTGGGCGCAACAACGGCGGTGCCTTGAGTTATGACCGGATTAGTCATTCGTCCAGCATGCACTAACTGTAGAATAGCTTTGGCCCCTGTTCGCTGGATCGTCGTTGCGAGTTGCCGCAGTCCTGGAATCTTTTGATCATCGGCCACACTAATTGAGCCCATTGCAGTGGATCCATTAACGGCAACGTAGGCTGACCCCACAATATCAAGCCCCACGTACTTGGCGTGTTGCTGATGGAAATAACAATCGTTTCGGCTAACTTCACCATTAAACAGCGCTGTTTGCGTCGACAATGGTGCTAAGCAATAGCCATTTCGCAGAGTTAATTGCTGTCCCAATTGGACCGGATGGTCATAATCTTGTTGTCTATGCATCGTTTCACTTCCTAAATTTACGTCCGCGTTATTTCAGGAACATCAAAGTTTAATAGACTATGCAAAGTCTCAACCACGTCGCGCAAGGCCGCTTCTACCTCTGACACCTCACCAACAACGACGACGGATCCACTAAACCGATCAATAAATCCCAGCTTAACGTTACTTGATTTAGTTGCCACATCACCAGCAATAATCGCCGCCTCACTAGGCGTAATGGTTAAAATTCCCAACGCGTTTTTAGGCGTCTGAATTCCCAATTTCTCGTAAATATCCGCCGTGGGGTTGGCAACGATATGAGCTAACGTCACCTGCTTCCCCGGCACGTATTCTTGAATCGTTCGATCAATTTGTCTCGTCATCTGGCGCGCCTCCTTCTTTCATGCTTCTTTAAGTAAGGCCATAACATCGCGAGCAATCACAATTTCCTCATCAGTTGGAATAACGGCCACTTTGACCCGACTGTCTGCCGCCTCAATGCTTAATGCGTTAGCCGCATTCTTTTCTGGATCCAATTTGATTCCCAAATAGCCCAGTCGCTCACAGACCATCTGACGAACCAATGCAGAATGTTCACCGATACCCGCTGTAAAGATCAGTGTGTCCAGTCCCTCTAGATCAGTCGTGTAGGCACCAATATACTGTTGAATCTGATGAGCATATACATCAAGGGCCAGTTGCGCGCGTTGATTACCCTGTTTGGCCGCCTCATCTAGGTCCCGAATGTCGTTTGAGATACCGGAAAGTCCTTGTAAGCCAGAGTCATGGTTTAACATTTCCCGAACGGCATGGGAATCCATCTGGAATTCTTCTTCAATAAATGGAATGATTTCCGGATCAATATCCCCAGAGCGGGTGCCCATCACAATACCAGCCAGTGGTGTAAAGCCCATAGAACTGTTCACTGACTGACCATCGAGAATCGCCGTTAAACTACCACCATTGCCTAAATGACACGAAATCAATCGATGGGTTTGCTGCTTACCAAACAATTCAGCAGCCTTTTCGGCAATATACTCATGAGATGGCCCATGAAATCCATAACGCCGAATACCATGATCTTTATAATAGCTGTACGGCAAGGCATACATATACGCTTTCGCAGGAATGGTATGGTGAAATGAGGTATCAAATACCGCTACTTCTGTAGCGTCCGGCAACAGCTTTTCAAAGGCTTTAATCCCCAATAAATTTACCGGATTATGCAATGGTGATAAAACTGCTAGTTCATCAATTTTGGCTTTAACATCCTCATCAACGATAACTGGCTTGGTGTAATACCGTCCACCATGCGAGATTCGGTGACCAACGCCAATAATCTCATGCTTACTCTCAATTACATGACTCGCTAACAACGTCTCAATGACCGTCTGAATAGCTGTCTCATAATCTTTCATCGGTTGTGCAAGCTTACTTTTCTTACCCGCAATCGTGTAGGAAAATTCACTTGAAGGCTGACCAATCCGTTCGATTTGACCACTAACCAGTACCGTCTCAGCTGGCATAATATATAGCTTAAACTTCAGGGATGAACTTCCGGAATTGATGGCTAGAATTTTCTCTGACATAAGGTCCTATTCCTCTCTAAACTGACGTATTTGACGACGAATCAGTCGTCTATCACCCACCGTTACACCAAGCGGGCAGCCACAATACCCAAAGTACCTGGCATTGTAACTCCCCGATTGATGACGGTTCTTATTTAAACGTTTAAGTTAGGTCGTCCTACTTAATCACGTGTTGGTAAATTTCAGCTAAATCATCATCAGATGGCATAACTGGATTACCAGGGAAGGTGGCATCCTTTTTGGCATTAGCCACAATCACATCGACCTTAGCTGCAGCGTCTTTGACATCAATGCCAAAGGCTTGCAGGGTCCGAGGACAATCCATCTGTAACATCATTTGCCGAATGCAACTGATTAAGCGTCGAACCGCAACTCGGTCACCCATACCTTGAGAGGCCAATCCAGCTTTACGGGCGGCCTGTGCGTACTTAGCACAAGCGACCTTAGACTTGCTAGCATTGTAGCTCACCACGTATGGCAAGAGCATCGCATTAGCTAACCCATGAGGCACATGGAAGTTTGCCCCAAGTTGGTGAGCAATCGAATGACAGATACCTAGGCCGGCATTACTGAAAGAAATTCCGGCGGCACAAGAAATCTCGTGCACGCGCTTACGAGCTGCCTCATCATCACCATGCCGGTAACAAGTTACCAAATCATGCGTTATAACATCGACACCCTTTTCGGCCAAGCCATCCGTAATCGTGTTGGCATCAACCGCAACTAGTGATTCCAGCGAATGTGTCAACACATCCAAGCCAGAGTATGCCGTCACACTCTTAGGCGCCGTCATCACCAATTGTGGATCTAACAATGCTTCGTCTGGCCGCAAAAAGTCTTCCATAATGGGGTACTTTTGTTGGTGTTCCGGATCCGACAGCACACAGTGTTGCGTAATTTCTGATCCAGTTCCACTCGTCGTTGGAATGGCAATAAACTTGTGGATGTCTTGTTTCAACAACTTTTCACCAAAGAAGCGAATTCCCTTGGCGGTATCAATAGCTGAGCCGCCACCAATCCCAATCACAATAGTTGGCTTGAGTGGGACAAATTGTTTGACCCCTTCAATGATGTTAGCCAATGGTGGATCAGGCTTCACATCAGAGAAGATGGTCACTTGATTAGTATCACCGATTTCTGACAAGATCCGCTTCAACGTGGGCGTATCCGGCAAAAATGCATCGCATACCATAAAAATAGTTTCTTTTTTTAGCAACCGTAACCGTTCTAGGCTATCATTACCCGAATAGATGGTTGTTGCGAGTGAAAATTTTTCCATACTCTAAGCCTCCCAAGTCCGTAATGAGAACCCTTCTGGCGAGTTAAGCCGGCGCCGGCGCGTGTAAGTCTTAGACGTTGCCGTTCCTTCACCCGTTGGTGTGGCAATCGTTAAGGCTGAAGCCCCACTATGCGCACCATTCGTTGCAACACCAGTCCCACAATAAGTTGGGCCATTAACCACGAAGATTGACGTATTCAACCGGTGCGCTGCCTTATTGATGTGTGGTAAATTCTCGGAATGAATGGAAGCCGTGTGGTGTAACCCACCTTCAACTTCTGTAGCCGTTGCTAAAACGCTATCAAAGTCAGGGCAACAAACGACTGGCAAAATTGGCATCAACATTTCTGTCGTTACTAACGGATGATCCTTAGCTGCTTCAAGAATAATCAGTGTTGGTGTCCCGGTGTAAGAGATTCCTGCTTGATCCAAAATGTAGGTGGCATCTTTACCAACAAACTTCCGATCTGGTGCGCCCTTAGGCCCAATGGTCATTTGCGCTAATTTTTCAATATCGGCAGAATCGGTAACCAAGAAGGCCCCTTCTTGTTGCATCCGCATGATGAGTTCATCCTTGACAGCGGCTTCAACGACAACTTCCTTTTCGGCCGTGCAGAGAATGTTATTATCAAAGGCTGCTGAATCAACAATGTTGTGGGCTGCTAAAGCAATATTGGCAGTCGCATCCACCATTGCAGGCGGGTTACCAGCACCGGCACCGACCGCCTTCTTACCACTGATAAGCGCTTGGTGGACAACAGCAGGCCCTCCAGTGATTGACAGCATGGCAACGTCAGGATGTTGCATAACTTCTTGCACGGATTCAATTGAAGGCGTTTCCAGTGAAACGACTAAGTTATGTAACCCAGTTGCATCAGCCACCAATTCGTTTAATTTTTCGATCGTCCAACGGGTAATGTTCTTAGCACCTGGATGGGCACCAAAGAACAACGTATTCCCACCAGCCAACATCATGATGGCATTGGCAATCACCGTTTCAGAGGGGTTGGTACTAGGACCAACGGCACCAATGACACCAAATGGCGCGTATTCATACATAACCAGTCCACCGTCACCGGTTTCGGCTTCTGGCTGCAGAATTTCTGGACCGGGTGTGTTATAAAGGGCGTTATTGAGTTTGGCAATTTTCGCGCTAACCGTTCCCATGCCAGTTTCATCATGAATCCGCTTAGCCATATCCTCAATGTATGGCCGGAAACCCTCACGGATCGCATCAATCACTTTGTTCCGAACTGAGATTGGTTGGTCGGCGTAGTTTTCTTGCGCCGCTTTTGTGGCCGCAATGGCTTCATTGACCGTCTTAAAGATCCCATTTTTGCCGGGAACGGTCGCATTGGTGGCCGTTGCTGACTGAGGATTGCTAAGTTCTTCACTCAAAATTTTACGAATGGCTTGTTCAATGTTTTCTGTGTTCATGCCTATTTACTCTCCTTTAAAAAGGCGGCGACGGCTGCCTCACAAATTGATTGATCCTCTTCGATCAGACCACCGCTGACCCCAATAGCACCAATGGCCGTGCCATTGATGACTAATGGAATACCACCAGGGAATGAGACCAACTTACCATCTAACATGGTTTCCATTTGGTACAATGGCGCACCTGGTTGGATGTCTTTGCTAATTTCTTTAGTTGGTTCCTTCATAGCGATTGCCGACCAAGCCTTCTTAGGGGCTAGTGTGGAGCTGACCAAGTTTGCATTTGGCATGTGATATAACATCTGTGGTACCGTTGCCTGGTCCATGATGCAAATCGTGACCCCAACCTTTAATTCATCAGCACGGGCTACCGCAGCATCAATTACCTTTTCCATCATATGACGATCAAATAAGTTCATCGTTGTGCCTCCTTGTTTGGCAATTACATCGCGAATAATCTGACTCAATTGTTCTTCATTCATTTTTTATCGCCCCACTGCTTGAGCATACCGTTTCATCACCTGATCAGTTAGCTCATTGACTTGATACTCATAGTCCTCTGAACGGGCCATGATGTAAAAGAAATCGGATAAACGGTTCACGTAGCGCTCAAGGACGGGACGAACCTCAACATCCGTCGAAAATCGGACAAACATCCGCTCCGCTCGTCGACAAACCGTTCGGCAAATATGCAACTGTGCTCCAGCCAAACTGGCACCCGGTAAAATAAAACTGGTGACTTTAGGTAATTCAGCCGTGTAGCGGTCAATCACCTGTTCTAACATAGTCACATCATCATCGGTAATCACCCGACTGTTGGCATTAAATTTACCAGCAGTCTGTGTGGCAATTTCACCTTGAAGAAAGAACATCTTGTACTCAATCTTCTGTAGAATGGCTTTATTCTCGGCTTTCACACAGAACTTATCTGCCAGGCTAACATTGGCATTGAGCTCATCAAACGTCCCGTAAGTGTCAACTCGTAAGGAGTCTTTTCTCACCCGTGTACCGTCATATAAACTCGTTGAACCTTTGTCTCCGCCTTTTGTGTAAATTGGCATCTTGCTATCTCCCCTCTACTTATCAAAGCGATCAATGATCCCAACGATCGAACAATCATTGACATCACGCGTCGCCTCTTCGTTGCGATTAGCACGACGGGCACCAGCGCCACGAACGAGTAACACGTACTCGCCAACCCCAGCACCAACAGAATCAGCTGCAACTTCCTGATGACGAACGGCTTGCCCATCGGAATTAACGGGTTGGACAATCATCAGCTTCCGGCCTACTAAGGACGGATCCTTTTGCGTCGACACGACGCTACCAATTACTTTTGCCATATACATTCTTCATCAGTCCTCATTTGTAGTTTCATCTGCTTCACCGCACGTACAGTACTGGCCTCATCCGTTAATCGCTGTTGCGGCGTAACCACCACAATCGTTTTATCCGGTAAAGCTGCCAACACTGAACGGGAAATCAAGCGCGGATACACCGCCTTAATCGGTTGTGCCTGGGGAGTTACAAAAAGTAACGGCCAGTCTAACAACATGCTTCGGGGAATAAAGTTAATGGCTAACTCGTTGATAGTGAATTGAAAATCCACCTGATAATCAATCCCTTGTAACACCCAGGCAACCCATTGATTATCAACGTTCATGCCATACAGCGCATGAATCAGTTCAATCGAGACATTGGCCACCGTAACGGTTGCGTTGTCCAAAAAGACTTGTGTTGAGGGCGCTGCCGCCGTGCGATCATAGGTACAGTGGTACGTCTGCTGCTCGCGTCGCTTAAGTTTATTTAGGACTTGCGCCACTAACGGTTCCACTTCGATCACCAACTTCATCTAAAATTTTGCTTAACGCCTTACGCTTTCACAATTTTACCGAACGTGTTGCCATCAACATTAGCGGCATTCGCTTCGTCCGTATCAATGTGCATTTCCAACACAAAATCTTCTCGTGGCCGACAAATAACGTCATTGTAGATAGTCCGCCGATCTTGTGACTGAACTTCAACGGAAACCGTATCGCCCAACTTAACGCCGAAACGTTTAGCATCTTCATTACTCATGTGGATATGCCGCTTGGCAATGATAACGCCTTGAACCGTGACCTCACCATCTGGTGTCACCAGCTTAACCGATGGCGCCCCATCCAAATGACCAGATAGACGGATTGGGGCTGGTACACCAATGTTCAGAGCTTCTGAACGGGCAATTTCAACTTGTGAGTGTGCCCGACAAGGTCCTAAGACCCGCACATGTTTAATCGTTCCCTTGGGTCCGACAATATCCACCGTTTGCTTTGACGCAAATTCCTTAGGCTGTTTCAACGGCTTCAAAACCGTCATTTCTTGATTGGGAAACAGCGTATTAAAATCCGCCTCTGTCAAGTGAATGTGGTGGTTGGAAACACCGATTGGAATACGATCAGGATCCAATTCTTCTTTGATAATACGTTGAACTAACGCTCGTAAAGCTGTTTCATCCATAGTTAGTGCCACCCTTATTCATTAAAAATTATTTTGCAGCTGGTTTGCTCGTCTTAGGTAAGATGTTTTCAACTTCTGCGTGTGGACGAGGAATAACGAATGAGCTTTGGACTTCCCCAATGTTTTCAGCGGCAGCAACCCCAGCATCAACGGCGGCTTTGACGGCACCAACATCACCACGAACCATGACCGTTACCAAACCACTACCGATCTTTTCTTGACCCATCATTTCAACGTTTGCTGCTTTAACCATGGCATCTGCCGCTTCGATTGAGGCAACTAAACCCTTGGTTTCGATCATACCTAATGCGTTATTCATAATAATTTCCTCCTAATAGTTAGCTCTGTTTATTTTTGCCAAATAGTTCTTGATAATGCAGGCATTTCTTCCGTGGCTCGCCTAACTTCCGTGGACACTTAGGATCTCCACATAAGTTACAAGTGGACTCAGCTTCATCCTTGGTTACCGTGGGCTCTGCTGGCGCCTCAGGGGCGACGTCAGTGACCTGCGGTTGTTGCGGTGTTTCTTCATTTGTGGACGTTTCTGGTACTGGCGCGAAGATCGGATTTTGGCTTAAATCGCTAATTCCCGGTGCTGGGTTAGCTAAGACAGTTGAACTGACATAATCCGTTCCAACCGTTTGCTTCCCCGTTTCTATCGCCACCGAAACGGCCGCTACATCACCACTGATGATGACTGTTACCCAGCCACCACCCTTGGTGTTTTCTAACCCTACTAGGTTAACCGCTGCCGTCTTGAGCATCTTATCCGCCACAACAATGGCACCTGGCAACCCGGTAGTTTCTAGATATCCAATTGCGTCCATCTTTTCTAACCACCTAATCTAATGTCTTAAAGGGCACGCCCTTCACCAAGCGAGCTGCATTAGCACCTAACCGGCGCAGGCGGTCCGCCGAATCACGGGTCACCGTGAATAACGGCTGCTCGGCATGCAGGTTCTTGTAGTGAACAACCACTTGCTGATCGTCAAAACCAATGCCCACGGACAACCGTGAAGCCAAAGCCGCCTGATAAGCGCGCATAGTGACATCGTCTTCTGCAATCACCTTGGTCTGTACCGGAATGGCTTCTTCTTCAATCCCATTAAGTAACGGTTTCAAAGTCGCCGGTAAATCGGACGCCGCTGTCGGCACGGCAATAAAAATTGCCGGCTTATCCATTGTGTTGGCCATAGGCGTCCCTTCTCTCCTGGGCATAAGACAGGATCAATCCCGTAGCAACCGCATTTCGCGGTCCTTCCACGGCCCGAATATTTCCCCGTCCGGCAACAAGGTTATAGTGAGACAACTCATCCGTGACCAATTGTGGGATTTCAAAATCCAGCGCCGATCCCCCAACGATCACGACAAACGGAATGTCACGGATATTACCAGTGGGACTCACGTGTTGTAAGGCCCGCCGTGCATTTTCCACAAACACCCGCTTCTTAGCGGTCTGGCGAATCTGCTTAACCTTTTCAATGTTCATATTCCCTGGTAATGGGACGTAACCGTCCGGCTTAATGACCACTGTGCGGGCAAAAATGTCTGCTGGCAGTGGGTCTTCAAAAAACTGAACCGTGCCATCTTCATGCCGAATTTGGAATAGATTTTCAACTCGGGCCAGCGGATATTTCTTAATATCCTCGGCCAAGTACACATCGTCTAGGCCTAACTCAGAATTGATAATCATGGTGACCATGTCCCCGGCACCAGCCAAGTGAATCGCCACAATATCATCTTGCTGATTGATAATCGAGGCATCTGTTGAACCGGCACCCAAGTCAAGAATCGCAATGGGCTTGGTTGTTCCTGGTGTCGTCAAAGCTCCCAAGATTGCGGCCTCAGCTTCAGCTCCGCCAATCTCAACGGAAATGTGAAGCTCGTCTTGAATCAAATCAGCAATCTGTTGCATCTGGAGGTGGTCAGATTTTACCATTGCGGCAATCCCGACGGCTTGTTCGGTTGAGAACTCGCCAGCCAGTCCACCTTGTACCTTGACTGGAACCGCCGTGTTGACGGCTAACAGATCTTGAATAGCGATATCTCTGTTCTGTTTGTTGGTGAGGTCCGCCATCGTCTGCCGAACCTTTTCCAACATCCCACCAACATTGGTTCCCGCTTCACCTGTAATATCTTGAATCCGGTCAAACTGATTGACCTTCTTCATAATTGCTTCAGCACCAGCGGCCACGTTAACCTTGTCAGAATCTCGATCACCTTCGATTTGGATGCTCCCGGCCGGAATAACCCGGGCCTTCACATCCCCCTTAGGCGTCTTGATGACCACCGCAGACCGGTTGCCAATTAACGCCCGAGAAACCGGCACGATGTTTTTGGTTTCGTCGGCTGTCAAATCAAAGAGTGTGGCGATCCCATACGGATTAGATAACTGCGAAATAACTTGCCCTTTACCAGCAACCTCAACGCCAGCCATCATCCCCATGGGAACCTTATCAATCCGCGCCACTTCATCTACAATCGGAATTTTGTGTTCCAGCCGGTTATCAATTAACACCCCATCATCATTTTGCAAGATGGCCGCATTTATTTGATAACCACTTTGCTGGTACAGATTGATCAGCTTAGCCGCATCTTCGAAATCAACTTCAGCCGGTACCAGAACAATATACGGACGTGTCTTATCGGTTTCTTGAAGCAGTTGTAGCAAACTCACCGTATAGCCAGAACCAATACCGACGCCACCTGGTGTGTTCGGGTTGTGCCCAATCATCGTAGATTCAGTAATCACTGTTTCCGTGATGGTTTCCATCGCCACATCCCCAATAACCGGTGTTGCTTCGTTAATCCGAATCAGGTCAATATCACTCAAGGCTAAATGACTTTTATTTAACACCTGCGTAATGGCTTTTTTGATCCCAATGAGGTTTTGCTTAGTTCCTTTGATCCCCGTGGTCTCTGCAATGTCAGAATTGATAAAATCAACCGCACCTTGATCTGAAATATCAGCCAAAGCAACTTCCGTTGAGGAATTACCAATATCTACACCTATCACCTTTTGCATACGAAGACTCCTAACTAGTTATCACCCTTCAGCTTCTTACGGGATTCGTAGTAGTCGGCCGCTTCCGCAAACCATCCGGCGTTCACTGGGGCATGATATTTATCCTTTAACTCGGCTGAAATCGCTAATAATTCCGCTTTAGTAGACCGGTATGGTCGTAAGGCGTTGTACATTTCCAGTAACCGATCATCCGGAATAGAGGTCAATTCTGACGCCCGCTGGAAGTTACGTTGAACCGCATCCCGACCAGCATCGTTGGCCACTTCACCTTGCATCCGTAAGGTATCCGGCGTAATTCGTAAATCATTGGCCTTAATATCATCGTTGAGAACATTATCCAAAGTGATATCGTTCAAAGCTTTCCCAGACGGTGAATGTACGAGCTCTGGGTGCTTAGAGTACAGTGGATAATCTTGTTTCGATAATGCTGCATGCTGCGTCTGCGTCGCCGTTGACGTAGGCGTGGCAGTCGTCTGATCAGCGGCCTCAGTGCCACCAATTTGTTGGACGATTTTTGCTACTAAGTCATCAATTTCACTCATGACCCATTCCTCCTAGTTAAAGTTGACTTCGATTTGTTCAGCGGGTTTCCCCATAACGACCTGCTTCGTTTCCTTGATATGCATCAAGGCAGACAAGGCCTGGTATTGAACCCGAGCCATTTGGTCATTAACCGTTGGAACGGGGCTTGGTGACATTCCTTTAGCGTATTCGGCTGCATTCTTGCCGATAGCCCGGTAGGTATCACCATCCAAGACAGGTGCTTGTGGGAATAATTCCAAGTTGGACAATGGTTCTTGGTCCTTTTGGTGAATGATCGTCGTCCCCTTGGATTGAATGGCAATGGCGATGCCAGAACCTGATAAATGATCCCCTTCGGCACCACAGAAGGAAACGTCAGAAGTCCGGTAGACTTTCACAATTCGGGCCTTCAGTCCTTCTTCTTCAATACCAGCAACCATCTGTCGTAAAATTTCTTTATGACTGATTCCGGTCAAGTTATGGTCCATCACTTCTGCAAAGGCTGGTGCCACAGCAATCACGACTTCATCACGTGAATAGCCGGGCTTGGCAACCCCAACGTGTTTGAACCAGTCAACTGGTTTTTCCGGTTCTGGGCCGTCACCATTAACTGGTGCAGCCGTTGCCGTCGTAGCTGATGACGCTGCTGGTGCATCAGCTTTAAATGAGATTGGCGTGTCCCCCGTTTGGGTTTCCGCAATCACATCACGGATAATATTCCGCAATAAGTTTTCATCAATTTCTTGAGCCACAGTGTTAACCCCCTTTTCGACTAAAGCTGCATGTTTTGTGGATCAATGGCAAACGGTAAGTTCTTGATGCGTTCCCATTCTTCCGTATCTTCTTCCAACCGGTAACCCGTACCAGGACCTTGATAGTCATTGGCATCGTTGACGGCGGAAATGACATGCCACTTGCTGTCGAAAATAGCGGATGTCTGTAAGAAGTCCCCACAAACCTTTTGCTTTTGCAAATCTAAAACGGCTTGGGCAACATCCTTAAATCCGTGGTTGAACAAGGCTTTAACAATATCGACCCCGGTAATGCCGCGATCCATCAGATCTTGGGCGGCCTTCATATCTTCAACCATGTTCCGTTCTGGCATATCCTTAGAGGTGTTGGCGTAAGTTGCCGCTTCCACTTCTTCATCGGTAATCTTAGGCAAACCTAGATCTTCAAAGACACCTTGAAGGGCCCGTGCAGCCTTGTTGCGGGCTTTGATGATTGTTTGTTCATCAACTGGGTGAATCCCACCGTTGATGGCCAAGTCGCGTTCCATAACGTAGTAATCATCGTAGTCCAAGCCATCGGTGTTTGACCCCGCAAACGTGTTGTCATAGTTAGGTGTTGAGGAGTAACCAGAAGAAATGTAATCGGTTCCGGCAATGAATTGGCCTAATAACCGTTCTGTCCGCCGCATATCAGAATGGGAGAACGCTTGGTCATTAGCAGACGCACATTCAAGGTCAAGCATCATGCACAATAGGTTTTCACCCAAGACGGAGCGAATCCCAGAAGGAACAGACCCTGGAATCCCAATACAACTAACCCCACCGTTTTGGAGGCCTTGAACACCGGACGCTTTGGTAATGAAGATACAACGTGATTCGAGGTATAACATGGACTTACCTTCGGTATAACCCATCATAACTTCGGAACCAGAACCAGACGTAAACCGCATCTTCAACCCCCGCGAAGCATAGCAGGAAGCTAAGAAGCCTTTGGACCATGGTGTATCATCACCATCAGTGAAGACCTTATCGGTACCGTAAACAGAAATGGTTTCGGCGTAGCCAGTGAAGCCCCGCATCCCTAAACTCAATTCTTCTGCTTCTTCAACCGAGCATTGGGTGATAACACCAGGACGACCGGTTTGCGCCCCCACCATCAGCGAGATGGCATTCAATGGGGCGTACCGGGCAACGGCCGTCGTGGTTTCTTGTTCCGGGAAACCCCGTAAGGCAGCATCGGCAGCGTCAGCAGCAATTTGAACGGGATTATCCCGAATATTGGTAACGTGACATTGCGTTGCTGGTGTCCGCCGTGGCCGCATTTTTTGCGTTGCCATAATCATTTCGGCAAAGTTCAATTTGCTGATAACTTCTTCAGCTTTGGCCGGCGTCATCGCCGTTGTAATCTCAATGATGTCTTTACGTGGCACATTGGGGTCACAGAGCATATTGGCGATCTTAGTGGAATCCATCGCCATTACTTTCTCAGCATTTTCAAGCTTAATGCCATATTTTGCGATGTAGAGATCAATCAGATCGAAGTCAGCAGCTGGTTTACTATCCATTTCAGTAACCTTGCCGTTTTCAATCTTGATGCTTGGCTTTGGGTCATTAGGCCCCATCATGGCAACGAAGCCTTCTTCAGGCCATTCCTTAACGAAACCGTCTAAATGGATCGGGCGTTTCTCTAATTCTTCAAATCGTTTTTGACGTTTCAATTAAAAATCCCCCTTTAACGAATGTAGGATGGAAAATCATTAACTGGATTTTCACCTAATTGCGCTAACAGTTTCAGACCAACTTCACGACCGGCAATCACGGCTTGACGAACGGCACCGGAATCTCCACTGATGTGGACAATGCCTTCGTTAGAGAAGCTGGTTCCATGACCTGGAGAAGCAAAGGTCAAGACGTTGACGCCGGCTGTCTTAATAGCGGTATCAGCCATCACAACCCCAATTCCTGAAGGTGCCCCACAGATTAAACCGTAAGCTTTACCCTCTGGAGCACCAAAGGCCATGTGGCAAGCACCGGCAGCCCGGGCCGTGAATTGCAGTTCCAAATGCCCGGCGGCGGAATTATACACATCGCCGAAGGTACGACTTAAGTTATCTAGGGCCACTTGAATGGCTGACCGCACATCAGATGGATCATACCCACCAACTAAGATTAAAACGCCGTGACCAGCACCACCTTTAGTATCCCGTGGCATTTCAATATCAATAACCTCGGTATTGGTGGCCTTAACGGCTTCATCCATCGCCATAATTTGAGGACCAGCACCCGTGCGGGAACTAAGAATGCCAATCACTGTAAAGCGTTTTTGCACATGCAAATGATCGAGCAATAAAGCATCAACACTAGGAATACACATACCAATCGTGTCGCCAATTTCACTCGCTCCGACAAATTCTGGAACGGTGCTCGTTGAATTTAAGAAGTTATCCATTATTTTTCCTCCCGATGACTGCGAGGCCGGTTTAACCGTGACCCCGTGACGCAGAAGTTCTTCCATGATTTGATTCATTAACTGCTGATTGGTCATCATTTATTTACACATCTAAGATGCTATTTCTTTTGAGGTAAAATCTTTTCAACATCGGTGTGTGGACGTGGAATAACGTAGCTAGATAGAACTTCACCAATGTTTTCAGCGCCAGCAACACCAGCATCAACAGCGGCCTTCACAGCACCAACGTCACCACGAACCATTGTCGTTACCAAACCATGACCGATCTTTTCTTGTCCCACTAAATCAACGTTAGCGGCCTTGACCATTGCATCGGCGGCTTCAATTGCAGCAACTAAACCCTTTGTTTCGATTAATCCGAGTGCTTCTTGTTCCATGATAAAACCTCCATTTATTGGCTGGGCAACCCACGCTGCCCTTCTTCTAAAACGCTTTCATTATATTTGAATGGTTTAGCACTATTTCAACCGAAATAGCACATTTAATTACAAAATAATCAAAATTACCGAATTCAGCTACTAAAAGCTCAATATTTTACAAGCAGTTAGACAAATTGCGCTTGATATGGTAATCTGTTTAACTTACAATTAATTCGTGATACCGGATTCATTACTATTTTGTCAGTGAATCCCATAAAAAGTCATTTAATTATCTAATTCAAATTCCACTCAATCTGGGGGCTGTTACTATGACCACTTATTCACCAAGTCAAGAAAATTACCGTGAGTTGGCACATCTTTTAGCACGATTTACCAGTCTGACACAGATCAAGACCATCTTTTACGATTTTACGGGAATCCTCTTAAAGGATGACTTTGTTTACATTAATCACTCAGCTATTGAAGATAACCTTGCCCAATTAACTTTCTCGGATTATGCTATTTTTCCGGTTAGTCGCAACATCCAGATGTGGGGCGCCGTTCTTTGCGAAAGCGTGAATGTTTCTAAGAAGCGGCTATTTTTGTCCCGCTCTTATCTAGAGAATTTGATGACGCAAATTTTTGATGAAGATACGTTGGGTAAGGTGAGTGTCTGGGAACCCCTCACCTCTGATCAGGTAGGGCAAATCAATAATCTCCATGCACTTTTCCATCCGACTGGTGATACTGATCCACTACAAGCTGTCTTGGCGCCCAATGCCGTCATTGCTGGTCACACGATTGATAACGATGAGGCGTTCCGCAGTATCTCACTGGCGATTGACTATATCCAAAAGAACATCCAACGACCGATTTCGCTTAACGAAGTGGCTCAGCGCGCTTACTTATCACCGTCTTACCTCAGTCGTTTATTCAAAAAATACCTTCACGTCAACTTCATCGAGTACGTGAATAACCAAAAGATTGCCTTGGCCCAAGAAAAACTATCCTTAACCCTGACCCCCATCAATCAAATCTCGAATCAAATTGGCTTTACACAAACCAGTTACTTCACGAAAATTTTTAAAAAGAAAACGGGGATCACCCCATCCGAATTTCGCCAGCGCAATCATACAATTCAAAAAATCTATACCATTCCACGTGAACTCAATTGGGACACGAATGACTCGGTCATTGATGTCACCAAGAATTACTTCAAGTCTCATCACATTACCTATCACACCGATTCAGAAGAAGGTGCGACGTACGTTAATAGTATCGGCGAATTAAACGATGCTAAGGGAAACCGCGGTTGGATTTACACCGTTGATGGCCAACAGCCAACGCAATCTGCTGATGAAATCGCCACACATGATAAATCAGTCATTCAGTGGGTCTATACCGACTACTCCAATTAAAAAAGAGCGATAGCCAGAATTTATCCGGTTATCGCTCTTTAATTTTGATCAATTATTTCACTAAAACCTGTAAGCCAGCAGCCAAAATGCCACCGACAATCGGGCCACACATTGGCACCCAAGCATAGCTCCATTCACTAGAACCCTTGTGGGGAATTGGCATTAATGAATGCGCCAACCGTGGCCCCCAATCACGGGCTGGATTCAAAGCAAAACCAGTCGTGGTTCCAAGTCCCATCCCAATAATTGCGATTAACATTCCGACAATAAAGGGTTTCAGACCTTGCGTAAAGTCACCTAAGTTCAGCAAAATAAAAATGAATGCCCAGGTTGCAATCACTTCTGATAGGAAGTTGAACAATGGGTTGGCAATTGCTGGTCGTGTGGCAAAGATTCCTACCGTGTTGCCTTCTTCAACGGACGGAGTCGCCTTGAAGTGGGGATAAAATTGAATAATAACTATTACGGCACCCACAAAGGCTCCCAAAAATTGCCCCAATAAGTATGGCACCACACTGGACCATGGGAAGAAACCAAAGACCGCAAACCCAATTGTCACCGCCGGATTCAAATGACCATCAGAACCCAGGGCTCCAGCTACGTAGACTCCCATTGTTACCGCTAATCCCCAGGCAATACTAATAAAGGTCCAATTACTACCGTGACCATAGGTTTTCTTCAAATTAGCACTTGCGCCAGTTCCGGCACCTAGAACAATCAGAATCATCGTACCAAAAAACTCACCGATAAAACCACTCATCGTAAAACACCTGCCCTTATCATATTGATGAAACAATCGTAGTTTAGCATAAACGACCCCCGTATTTTTTTCAGCTAAATGGAAATTTTTGCTTTATTTGTAAGCGGTATCATTATTAATCCATTTTAGCCCCAGTTAGTCAGCTATTTTATGATTATTCTGCCACTGCTTCACCACGACTACAAAATAATCTTAATACCACGGATCAGTCGTCTAAATAAGCTCGTAACTGATCGACATTAGCTCCCGTCAGTCCAGATACCTGAAAAACTTGTGTGGCCCCAGCCTGACGGAGCTGCCGCTGCGCCCATGCAATATCCTTATCGGTGGTCACTAAGTCTAATTTGGTGACCACCCCCACTACCGGGCAACCAAACATCGTCGCAAAAGCTTCTGGAAAAATTAACCGTTGATCTGTTGCACTCTGAATGAGAACCACGACGTTAGCATCCATCGCCGTAGTAGCCAAAAAAGTATACATCTGCCGATGCTCAATGTATTCTCCCGGTGTATCGATAATGTTTTGGAAAAATTCAACCGATTGCGTCTTATCATAAGCAATCGTCTGGTGCTTTAATTGCTGCAACAGCGTGGTCTTCCCACAGCCGATTGCACCGACAAACATGGCCCGTTTCATCAAACCACGCCCCTTTCAATTAGAAACGCTTACATGTTTAATTCTAAGTCAAAATAAATTAAAAGAAAGGCTGGTTAATCTGGTACGTTTGTGGTATTAGAAACCGACTATTATTAAAAAAGTAATGTCCATTTCTCCACAACGGCTATTAGCCATGTCCGACCACAGTAAAAAAGCACCAACCATTTTTTCAAGAAAATGGTTGGTGCTAAGCATCTTAGACGTGTATTTAGTCTTTCACTAATACCGTGACACTTTCCACATGTGGCGTTTGAGGGAACTGATCGACTGGTTGCACGGGACCATCAACGTGGTAGCCCAACTCAGTAAACCGGGCCACATCACGAACCAACGTAGCCGGGTTACAGCTCACGTAAACAATCTTCTTAGGCGCCATCTTAGCGGCACTGTCAATCAAGCTTTCAGCCAAGCCTTTACGCGGTGGATCTACCACAATGACATCGGGCTTAATACCGGCTGCTTGCCACTCAGCCATCTGGTCTTCGGCTTTATTCACAGCAAAAGTCACGTTACTCAAATGATTCTTTTGCGCATTCACCTTGGCATCTTCAATGGCTTCTGGGACAATTTCGACTCCATACACTTGCTTAGCGTGCTTAGCTAGCGCCAAAGAAATCGTACCAATCCCACAGTAAGCATCAATCACGGTTTCTGCACCAGTCAGTCCAGCCTTATCAATCGCCATCTGGTAAAGCTTTTCCGTCTGTTGGGGATTAACCTGATAGAAGGACCGTGCTGAAATAGCAAAGGTCAAGCCCATCAACGTATCCTCGATAGTTGGCTTACCGTAAAGCACCCGCGTCACATTACCCATAATCACATTAGTTTTCTTGGCATTGACGTTTAACACAATGCTCGTCACTTCTGGCAAAGCCTGATGAATTTGATCGACTAATTGCGCCTGACTAGGAATTTTTTGGGTTCGGCTAATCAAAACAATCATCATTTCGTGACTGTAGTAGCCCCGACGTACCATGATGTTTCGAATGACTCCCTTATCACTCACCTCATTATAGGCTGGAATCTCAAACTGACGCAGTAAATCCCGGACCTTGATGATGGCTGCATCAATCGCTGGGTCTTGGATATAGAAATCCGTCAGTGGGATCAGTTCATGACTGTGTTGTCGGTAAAAGCCGGTCTCCAATTGTCCCTTAATCATCCGTACCGGGACTTGAGCCTTATTTCGGTATTGGGTAGGATTGTCCATCCCCATCGTTGGTGCAACCTCAACGTCTTGATGGGACTTACTGAAAAGTTCCGCAATCTGGTGTTGCTTGAACTTTAATTGAGCGGGATAAGCCAAGTGTTGAAGTGGCGCAATCCCCGTTTGCCGGTAAGTCTTATCCACATCCTTCACCCGATCAGGTGATTCCTGCGTCCAAGCAACCGCCCGGGCAAAGCCATAATGGCTCTGTACTTTGGTTACTTGAATCGTTACTTCTTCACCTGGTAAGGTGTTTTCAATAAACAAAGGAAAATCTTCAACCTTAGCCACGCCTAACCCTTGATAAGTTAGGTCGGTAATAGTTACATCAAGCCGTTCATTTTTACTAACTGGTGCTTTACTTTTCATAATTACCTCAATTTCTTAGATGAGAAGAGGGATTTTGCTACTGTCGTGTCGTGCAAAATCCCTCATCAGTTTCATTTATCTTTCGTAGTCGCGTCCGCTGTTGCCGGCAACTCTTCCACCTGCTTAACGAACTTCTCTTCAGCTTCTAACAGCTCTGCCGACTCACTTGTTACCGCCGAATCCGGAATAGCATCCAAATTAGCATACATTTCAATGTGTTGCCGTAGATTATGGAATTTCATCGGGGCATCGCCACCATATTCACCGTCCAGATTAATCATCATCCGGTCCTTAACTGGCCGCGCGATCACCTTACTGGTTTTCTCGTAAATAATGTGGGGGTCATTGATATGTTTGCCACCGTTGAGCACTAACCCCATCAACCGCAAAATTTCCGGCATGCTGGCCGTTTTGACAATAATCATGGTAAATTTACCATCATCTAGAGCCGCATCCGGTACAATTTGTTCAAATCCACCAATTGAATTCGTCAGTGCCAGTAAAAACATGGACGCTTGACCACGGAAATGCCCACCATCGTAGGTTAAGTCCATTTCAATCGGTTTGATTCGGGGCAACAGTTCGGCCCCTTTTACCAAGTACGCTAGATAGCCAAAGATCGACTTCAAATTCGATGGAACATCATAGGTTAATTCTGTTAGTAACCCACCACCGGCAATATTAATGAAATAACTATCACCAGCCTGACCAATGTCCATCTTAATCATTTGGTTCTTTAAAACCACTTTAGCGGCTGCCAGCGGATCTTCCCGTGGAATGTGCAGTGCCCGGGCATAATCGTTCGTGGTCCCAGCTGGAATAATGGCCATCTTTGGTCGATGTGCCAAGCCAGCTAGTCCGTTCACAACTTGATTGATGGTCCCGTCACCACCCGCTGCAACAATGAGTTCAAACCCGGCCTTAGCGGCGCGAGTTGCTTCGTCGCGTGCCGAATTAGGGGCTGGCGTTGTGGCATAGGCACTTGTTTCGTACCCGGCCTGTTCAAACACCGCTAAAATATCGATCAAGTCTTTCTTCAACGCCTCGCGCCCTGAAGTCGGGTTGTAAATCACCCGTGCCCGTTTACGCATGCTGCGCCTCCATTTGTTCTTATTGCTGTAATGCTGCCATCAACAGCTTGTTGACGACTTGTGGGTTGGCCTGTCCGTGAGTCTGCTTCATAATCTGACCCACTAGGAAACCGACCGCCCGTTTTTTCCCGTTATTGAAGTCTTCAATCGACTGCGGGTTAGCACTCAAGACGTCATCGATAATCGGTTGTAATTTAGCTGGATCGGATAGTTGAACCAGCCCATTGGCCTCAACAAAGGCCTTGGGATCTTCACCCTCGGTAATCGCCTTGAAGACCTTCTTGGCCATCTTGCTAGAGATGGTCCCGTCAGTAATCAAATTGATCATACCAGCCAAATGTTCTGGTGTTAGCTTGGTTGCCTGCAGGTCGACTTGCTTATCATTCAGGTAGGCATTAACGTCCCCTTGCAAGTAATTGGCTGCCATCTTCGGATCAGCTTTCAACGCAACTGTTGCGTTAAAGAAGTCAGACATTTCCTTAGTTTGGGTAATGACCATAGCGTCATAATCCGTCAAACCTAACTCGTTAACGTATCGTTCGCGCCGCTTCCCTGGCATTTCTGGCATGGCGGCATCTAGTTCCTTGATCCAGTCATCACTGATGTTCAGTGCTGGCAGGTCAGGTTCTGGGAAGTACCGGTAATCATCGGCACCAGCCTTCACCCGCATCAGAATCGTTTCACCGGTCTTTTCGTCAAACCGACGCGTCTCTTGTTGAACCGCGCCACCTGACATTAAGACTTGTTGCTGCCGTTTTTCTTCGTATTCCAACCCGCGTTGGACGTAATTGAAGGAGTTCAGGTTCTTTAACTCGGTCTTAGTCCCAAATTTCTGTTGACCAACTGGCCGAACAGAAATGTTGACATCAACCCGCATAGACCCTTCTTCCATCTTCACATCAGAAATCCCGGTAAATTGAATCCGTTGCCGCAATGCTTCCAAATAAGCGTAGGCTTCAGCCGGTGACGCAATATCTGGCTTCGACACAATTTCAATCAACGGTGTGCCTTGTCGGTTCAAATCGACATAAGAGTAATCCCGTTCATGGGTGTTCTTACCGGCATCTTCTTCGATATGCATTTCAGCAATCCCGATTTTTTTCTTAACGCCATCGACGTCAATTTCAACCCAACCATCGTGACCAATGGGCTTGTCAGATTGCGTAATCTGGTAAGCCTTCGGGTTATCGGGATAAAAGTAGTTCTTTCGGTCAAAATGGGTGTGTTGTTCAACCGTCGCATGCAACGCTAAGGCTGCAATGATCCCGTCGGCAACGACCCCTTTGTTGGTAGTTGGCAATACCCCTGGGTACCCCCAGTCAATCACGTTCGTATTGGCGTTAGGGTCAGCCCCGTAGGCAACTGGTGATGGGCTAAAGATCTTTGAATGGGTCTTCAACTCAATGTGGACTTCCAGCCCAATCGTGGTTTCAAAGTTCATTAGTGTTGACCTCCTAACGTGGGAACTTGTAAATGAAAGTCCGTATTTTGCTCAAAGGCGTAACCCGCCTTATACAACGTGCTTTCATCAAATGGCCGGCCGATAAGTTGCATACCAACCGGTAAGCCTTGACTGAAGCCAGCTGGCAAGGACAAGCCTGGTAGCCCAGCTAAGTTAACTGGAATCGTCAAGACATCATTCATATACATCGTAATTGGGTCTTTGATTTCGTCGCCAATGCCAAAGGCTGGTGTTGGCGCAACGGGGCCCATGATAAAGTCATGATCCTTCAAGACAGCCTTGAAATCATTCATGATAACCGTCCGCACCTTGGCTGCTTTCAAGAAGTAAGCATCATAAAAACCAGCTGATAAGGAGAATGTCCCTAACATAATCCGGCGCTTAACTTCGTCACCAAAACCTTCAGAACGTGACTTCACGTAAACATCTTCCAAATTCTTCACATCGTCGGCCCGGTGACCATACCGAATCCCGTCAAACCGTTGCAAGTTAGATGATGCTTCAGACGAGCCAATAATGTAGTAAGCTGCGACACCATACTTGTTATGTGGTAAGGAAACTTCATCCACCGTAGCACCCAATTGCCGGTACGTATCAGCACCAGCTAAGATCGCCTGTTTAACATCATCAGCGACACCATCTGCCAAAAACTCCTTGGGTAAGCCAATGCGCATCCCCTTGACACTCGTTGCGTCGGTTAAGTCTGCCGCAAAGTCAGGGACTGGTTGTGTCGAACTCGTCAAATCATGCTCATCATGCCCAGCAATGGCGCTTAGCATAGTGGCATTATCCTTCACGCTGCGCGTCATTGGGCCAATTTGGTCCAGACTAGAACCAAAGGCAATTAAGCCCCACCGAGAAACGCGGCCATAGGTTGGCTTTAGGCCAACAATGCCGTTAAATGCGGCTGGTTGTCGGATAGAACCACCGGTATCTGAGCCCAAAGCAGCCAAAACTTGACCGGAAGCAACGGCCGCCGCCGAACCACCTGAGGACCCACCAGGAACCTTGGTGTAATCCCAAGCATTCTTGGTTGTCTTAAAAGCAGAGTTTTCGGTTGAACCACCCATGGCAAATTCATCCAAGTTCGTTTTCCCAACCGTAATCATCTGAGCCTGGGCTAATTTTTCAGTAACCGTGGCATCATAGACGGGGTTGAAGTTCGCTAGCATTTTAGAAGCAGCGGTCGTCTTTAGGCCCTTCGTCACAATGTTATCTTTTAATGCCACTGGAATTCCTGCCAGTGGTTGATCGGTTGCCACACCTTGTTCGTCAATCTTAGTGGCTTGTTTTAAAGCGGCATCTTCGTTCAGCGTTAAAAACGCATCGACCTGAGCATCGGTCGTCTTGATATTGTCAAAAGTTGCTTGCGTCAATTCTCGGGCGCTGATCTTTTTAGCAACCAAATCAGCGTGGAGACTAGCGAGATCTGTTTTAAAGTAATCCATTTAGTCGTTATCCTCGCTTTCGTCAATGATGGCCGGCACTTTAATAAAGCCCCGGGCAGCTTCTGGCGCGTTTTTCAGTAATGACTGGCTTTGACCCCAGTTATCGGCAACGTCTTCGCGCATCACATTGAGTTGGTCCGTGACACTGCTCGTGGCTTCAACGCCGTCAGTATCGACTTCACTCAGCGTTTCAAACAGACCGATAATGTCGTCAAGTTGGGGTGTAAAAGCATCCAACTGGGCATCCGTAAATTCAAGTTTTGCCAAACTGGCAACGTGTTGAACTTGTTCTCGATTGATTCGATTAGCCATCAATTATCCCTCTTTCTGATTTATCCACAATTCAGCGTTTACCCGCAGTTTCTGAGAATAAACATACACTGCCATTCTACCATATATCCGCTGTACGCCAAAGATTATGACAAAAAGAATCTTGTCTCACGGTAAAATGGCTACTTATTGGTGATAACACTGGGTTAAGCGGCCATTAACACGGAGATATAGACAGCACCTTATTGGGATAAGTACAACCATGAGTAGTAGCAGGCAACGCCAATACTAACGTTCATCAATAATTAGATTACTATTTCTAGCAAGTCAGAATTGTTCTAGCTGAACTTGGCACTTAACCAGATTACCCTGTCACACCACGGTAGCTCGGCGGGAAGCGGCAAATGGGCCCAGTACCGTCGTTATCCTTAGCGCGTGTTTTTAGCGTGCTTAGGATAAGACCGACCTTTAAGACAAGTGCCCTGCTTGGCTTAAAGTCGTGTCCGGTACGTTCCAGCCCATTTGTCGCGACCAGGGGGCGGACAATCACCACCCAGTTTAAAACACAGGAATTTTCTACCGTCATTATCTTTTTGCGCGTGTTTTTTTGCATATTTAGGATAACAATCTATAAACCAAAAAGGCGTGCACGCCGTAGCCCACACACCTTCGAAATTAGATTTAATAACTGTTAAAGACGTGACTCGTGAATTTCTTTGCCCCACTAGAACGGGAAAGGAAACTTTGCACACTATCCGTCGATGAGACGGTAATGTCAATGGGCACACTTGATGGTAAGTACTTCTGTGCCGCCGTTTGCAGATATTGCGTGAAGCTAATGATTTCTGTTTGGCTGTAGAATTGGGTCGTAATATTGACGTGCATCCCAGTCAATGTATTTCCACTGTAATGGGCTTGCGCCGTCACACCACTCAAGTTCGGGAAGAAGTTTTCCACTTGCGACTTGAAGTTAGTAAAGGAGGTTTCATCGTTACTGTTCGGGCTACTAGACCCACTTTCAATTGGGAACACGTAGTTCTTTTCACTCAAAGCGTTCCACTTAGAAACGGTCGTTGCACTTCCCTTATTCTCAGAATAAGCGATGAAGTTACCACCGACCAGACTATCATTGGAGGCCTGCCGATAGATTGCAATCACGATTGGCACGTTCTTTAACGCCGACTTCTTACGGAGCCGTTTTAAGACCGTATTAGCCGCCTTCTTCGCGTAAGCTTCACCCTCAGCTTTGGTAATCTTGGTCTCATAAGTGGCACCGTACTGGGTCTTCTTATAATAATCCACCGAATTGACGGCAATCCCAATCGTTACACCACCTAAAGAAAGCTTATTATTCTTTTGGGTCATATAGTCTTGTTCTTCCAACGCTTGAATGTAAACTGGATTTCGCTTCGTTGGTGATGTTGAGCCGTTACTCTTCGGATTCAATCCAGTTGGATTTGATTTGGTCTTTCGATCCAACCAATTTTGAACAGTTGATGAGCTTAAATACTGGCCTTCTTGGAAAACGTAGCTCTTCGTAGAGAAGACTTTCTTAGAAACGTCTAACATACCATTTTCAAAACTCTTCACGTTGTAGGTATTGCCAGAATCCTGACTATTGGTTACCCCACGCGACTTGCTCGTCTGGTAATGACCACTCTTAATAACCCCTTCATAGTCACCATCCGAGCTTTGCCCCGTCAATTGGGTCTTACTTGATTTGCTGGTCCCAGACGTTCCAGAAATGCTGGAACTGCTTAAATTGCCACACGCGGCCAAAAATAATGGCACCGCGGCTAACGCAATAAAGGTTCGTAACCGTTTCACGACTTGTTTCCTCCTAAAGTCATCATTTCGTTTCATCCATGGCTGCTTGCAATTGCGCTTCATTCCACACGGGAACGTCGAGTGACTGAGCTTTGGCTAGCTTACTACCGGCCGCTTCACCAGCAATCAGCAGATCAGTCTTCTTAGACACACTGCCGGTCACTGTCGCACCGTGTTGTTCTAACCATTCAGTTGCTTGTGGACGCGTCAACTCTTGTAACTTTCCCGTTAGAACCACCCGCTTACCCGTAAATTCACTCGTCGAATTGGTGGCGGGTGTCCCACTGGTATAAGTCATATTGACCCCAACGGCTTGTAGTTTAGCAACCAGTTCATGGACCTGCGTATTAGCAAAGTAGGTGACCACACTATCAGCAATGATGCCCCCCACTGTATCAATCGCGGAGATCTGCTCACTGTCAGCGGCCATTAAACTCGCCATATCACCAAACGCTGCTGCCAATGATCGGGCAGCTTTAGCTCCCACATGGCGAATGCCCAAACCAAATAGCAAACGTTCTAATGAATTATTGCGACTATTATCAATGGCTGTCAAGAGGTTTTGGGCCGACTTCTCCCCAAATTTATCTAAAGTTAATAATTGATCGGTCGTTAGCCGATACAAATCAGCCACATCCTGAACCAAATTTCGATCGAAGAGCTGGGCCACAATTTGTGGACCCAGTCCCGCAATGTTCATCGCATTTCGGGAAGCAAAGTGGTTCATCCCTTCGGCCAACTGGGCTGGACAGCGGGGATTAATACAGCGTAAGGCCACTTCGTCATCTAAATGAACCAATTCAGCTCCACAGGATGGGCAAGTCGTCGGAATAACATAGGCTTTCGCTTCAGCCGGACGCTTTGCCGCCACATATTGCGAAATTTCCGGGATAATGTCGCCTGCTTTATGCAACAACACCGTATCCCCGATGCGAATATCCTTAGCAATCAAATAATCTGGATTATGCAACGATGCGCGAGCCACCGTACTCCCAGCTAATGCCACGGGTTCCATAATGGCCGTGGGCGTAACCACACCCGTTCGGCCAATGGTCCATTCAATGTCTAACACCCGGGTCTGCACTTCTTCCGGCGGAAATTTATACGCAATTGCCCACCGCGGAACTTTCACGGTCGCTCCCAGGGAACGCTGTAAGGGCAAATCATTTGCCTTAATCACAATACCATCAATTCCGTAGGCCAATTCCGTTCGCTGTGCTTGATACGTTTCGATATAAGCAGCCACGTCCGCCATATCATGGGCTACTCGATAAGTGGCATTAGTCGTAAACCCGAGTTCGGCCAATTCATCCAACAAACCACTTTGCGTCCGCGTGGTCAGTGGCTCATAGTCGGCCACGTTATACATAAACGTGGCTAATTGCCGATCAGCTGTCACACGCGTATCGAGTTGGCGTAGGCTCCCGGCCGCCGCATTTCGCGGATTAGCAAATGGGGCCTGCCCCGCTGCCTCTCGTCGCTCATTTAACGCCAGAAAGGCGGCCTTAGGCATATAACATTCACCGCGCACTTCGATTGTCAGTGGCCGACTAAGCGTTTGGGGAATAGACTTAATCGTCTTCAGATTAGCCGTAATATCTTCTCCAATTTGCCCGTTGCCTCGGGTTGAGCCTTGGACAAACTTACCATTCTCATACCTCAACGAAATCGCTAAGCCATCGATTTTTAATTCACAATTATAATCAAATGGTGTATCCACGTTGCCTCGTAGTCGTTCATCAAATTCTGTTAGTTCATCGAGTGAGAAAACATCGCCTAATGACAGCATTGGAATATCGTGAGTGACCTTAGGCAAATCACTTCGCGAACTACCGCCAACTCGCTGCGTTGGTGAGTCTGGCGTAACAATTTCTGGAAAGGCCGTTTCTAAGGCCACCAATCGAGCATACACGCGATCATACACGTCGTCTTCGACAGATGGGGCATCCGCTTCGTAGTACTGCTTCCCCCACTCTAACAATTGTGGGCGTAAGTCAGCGGCCTCCTCGGCAGCCTGCTCCGCGGTTAGCGTCTTAATGGGCTTATCAGTCATCTAATTCCTCCCAAACTTTAAATGCTTAGTCTACGCGTTTGATTGGGGCAAAGGCCGCCAATAAACGCTTAATCCCTTGTTCTGGGAATGCAATATCGAGTTCGGCATCTTCGCCAGTACCATTAACTTTGACCACGGTACCCACGCCCCACTTTTTATGACTGGCTTTATCACCAATCGTCCAGCTAACCTTACCAGCACCCGTTCCGGTTGGTTCACTCACCCGCCCAGTCTTACCAGCGTATGGCTTCGCAACCGCACTGGCCGTTCGCCGAGCAAATGGCACATCCCGGCGGCTCGGTGTCAAACCGGATTTAGTTTCACTGTAGTCCAAGTGCAGCAATTCCGGTGCAATTTCTGTCACAAATCGGGATTGGGGATTCGTTTGCCGCCGACCATACAACATCCGCGAATAAGCGTTGGTCAAGTAGAGCTTTTCTTGCGCCCGCGTAATCCCGACATAGGCTAACCGCCGTTCTTCTTCCAATTCATCATCTTCAAGCATTGCCCGTGACAGAGGGAAGATACCTTCTTCCAGCCCCATTAAGAAGATCACCGGAAATTCAAGGCCTTTCGCCGCATGCAAGGTCATTAAGGTCACCTCGGCGGGTTCTTCTTCAACGTCATCTTGGGCTGAAACTAACGCCAAATCTGCTAAGAACTCAACCAACCGGTCTTCCGTTTCATCATGATCGGCGTTGTCCCAGTCATCATCGAACTTTTGCGTGACTGATAGAAATTCCTCAATGTTTTCGATTCGCGTTTCGGCCTCTAGATTCTTTGAGGCCTTCAACGATGCCATGTACCCCGTTTGATCCAATAACTCACTCGTCATATCGGAAACACTCATGGTTGCCGCGCGGTCTTGAACATGTTTGAGGGTTAGCCCAAACTTCTCCATCGCCGTGCGCACACGAGCACTCAGCGTCGTGGCTAGTGAAATGTTTTGAGTGGCTTCCAGTTCCGTCCAATCGTTCATTTCAGCAAAGTCCCGCAACTTTTCAACACTCGTGGCCCCAATACCTCGTTTGGGCTCATTAATAATCCGTTCCAAACTCATTGAGTCAGCCGGATTGGCCACCAGAGTCAAGTAAGCTAAAACATCCCGAATTTCCTTTCGGTCATAAAACTTATGCCCACCAACCATGGTGTAGGGAATGTTGGCCTTAACTAGTGTTTCTTCAATCACCCGAGACTGGGCATTTGTTCGATAAAGAATGGCAAAATCACCATAATCATGGTGATTTTGTTCCCGTTCTTCTTGAATCTTGGCCACCACATAATGGGCCTCATCATTTTCGTTTTGCCCCCGGTAATAGGAGATGGGTTCACCTTCGGCATTATCAGTCCACAAATCTTTTTTCTTACGATTAACGTTTCGCTGGATCACATCGTTAGCGGCTCGTAAAATCGTCTTCGTTGAGCGATAGTTCTGCTCCAATAAGGTGACGTGCGCATCCGGATAGTCGTGCTCAAAGTTCAAAATATTTTCCATGTTCGCGCCACGCCAACCATAAATACTCTGGTCACCATCACCAACCACACATAGATTGCCATGCTTTTTCGCTAGTAAGTTCACCAAGGTGTATTGCGCATCATTGGTATCTTGATACTCGTCCACGTGAATATATTGGAATTTATCTTGATAGTACCCCAGCACATCGGCATCCTGATTGAATAGCTTAATGGTCAGCATAATCAAATCATCAAAATCCATAGCCTGGTTCGCCTGTAATTCTCGTTGATAACTTTCATACACCGTCGCAACCGTCGTTTCAAATGGATTACCGGCTGCCTCGCGCATCATGGCTGGCGTCTGCAGGGCGTTCTTGGCATTAGAAATTGCTCCCAATACTGAGCGGGGATCAAACTTCTTGATATCTAAATTTTGTTGCTGTAAAACACGTTTAATTAAGGTGCGTTGTTCCCCGGGGTCGGCAATAGTAAACGCCCGGTTATACCCTAATTTATCTGCATCCCGGCGCAAGATTCGAACACACAGGGCATGGAATGTTGAAACCCAGACATCATTACCATCTGGTCCTAGTAACTTAATCACCCGTTCGCGCATTTCCTTGGCCGCCTTATTGGTAAAGGTAATGGCTAAAATCCGCCACGGCATCACGTTGTTATGTTCAATTAGGTAGGCGACCCGGTGCGTTAACACCCGGGTCTTCCCACTACCGGCACCTGCCAATACTAATAATGGCCCCTCCGTTTGGAGTACGGCCTCCGTTTGCTTATCGTTCATGCCAGTTAATAATTCTTCTCCTGCCACCCTGAACACAGTCCTCTCTGTCGATTAGTCTTGAATAGTATACCAAAAAAACGTATGTTCTGCTGGAAGTCTTGCGGTTATTTTGATTAAATCCTGATTAAACTTGCTCGCTTAATCGGCGGAGTACGTCACCTGTCAACAGCCCGCGTCACATCGCTTGGCTGTAAAAGAAAAAGAAGTTTAGGCTGGTCCCTAAACTTCTTAATGGTTACTGATTGTCGGTCGTTTGATTGGTCCAAATCGCCGTATCGTCTAACTGATCCAAGATTGGCTTGATGGCACTACCCTGAACTGAAATGTGCCCCATGACTTCATCATCGGCTTGTTGCCGCAAGTGATAGAAAGTAAAGTGCCAATTATCCTTAATTTGCCACTGCGTCCGCATCGCATCCAATTGATTGGCGGTGAATGACGCCGTAACAGCTGGCGTTAATAATTGAGGTTCAGCTAGTGGCATGCCCGCAATCGCGCGGAAATGCTCCGCAAATTCATCTACCGTAGCAGCGACATCAAAGACATACCCCGCTTCACTAGGCGCTGGCACAATCTTCTTCACATAAATGGCGCCACTACTCGTCAAGTAAAAGGCCACTTCAAAGACCCCAACGTAATCCACGTGTTTGGCCACTTCGCCGGCAATTCGGTGAATTTCACCGGCAACGGCATCATCTAACTGGGCTGGCACCCAAGTCCGTTGTACCTGATCACCGTCAGCCTGAACTTCCGTGATTGGAAAGACTTGTTGATTTCCTTCTTGGTCACGAGCCACTAGAATCGAGTATTCCCGATCATAAGCAATCTGGGATTCTAAAATGTAAGTTCCCCAATCTAGCAAACCAGCTGCTTTGGCAATATCGGTTTGTGTCTTAATCACCAGTTCACGGCCGCTGGACCATTCTTTTTGGATTGGCTTCAGTACGCACGGATACCCGATAGAGTTCACTGATTGATAAACATCATCCAAATTGATGATCGTCGCATAGGGGGCAATATTGACATTTAGTTGTTCAAAGAAAGCACGCTCTAGCAACCGGTCTTGCATCATTTCTAGCATGTCGGTTCCTTGAGGAATTTGCGTATACTGCGCTAAAAATTTCACCGTGCTCGTGTTAACTTGTTCGGAATCATAGACGATCGCCGCACAGCTTTCCGCAAAGTGCTGCAGCTTGTCGCGGTCCTTATTTGACCCAACCGCTTTAAAATCTGCCAACTGTAACGCTTCACTCGTCTCATCGGCACCGTAAGCACCAACACGTAAGCCCATTTTTCGCGCCGTCGTCACCAACATCGCTGCGTTAGCACTATTGCCAATGACGCCAATTGTGTCGCCTGGATATAAGACCGTGTTCGCCAAATTCATTCCCTACTTTCTCACATAAATTTTTCTTAGGTTAAATGATATTATTCTACTAACTATTTTAAAGTTTCATCAGTCGTTAAACAAGTTAGAATCGCCTAATCTTGAGCAAAAATTACCTGACCAGCTTCAAACGATGCGATGCTAGCCAGCGCTTCGAGTTGAACCCCGGCGTCGGTCACCATCTGATGACCCTTTTGGAACCGCTTCTCAATCACGACACCAACGCCGGCAACCGTAATTTGGGCCGTCTTGGCAATGTCGAGTAACCCTTGCACGGCTTGTCCATTCGCTAAGAAGTCATCGATAATTAACACACGGTCGTCAGCCGCTAAAAAGCGACGATCAATCGAAATCTCATTGGTGACCTGCTTCGTGTAGGAATAAACCTTAGCGGTGTACAAATTATCCGTTAAGGTCAGGCTCTTATGCTTGCGAGCAAAGATAACCGGCACATTCAAGTGCAAGCCAGCCATAACTGCTGGTGCAATCCCAGAAGATTCCACCGTCAGGATCTTCGTAATATGGGCATCTTGGAATCGCCGCGCAAACTCCTGACCAAGCTCATTCATCAATTGGGGATCAACCTGGTGGTTCAAAAAGTTATCAACCTTTAAGACGTTGCCCGTCAGAACCGTCCCGTCTTGGCGAATGCGATCTTCTAAAATTTTCATCGTGTGTGCCCTCCAAAAAGTATTTTCTCTATTCTACCCGATTGAACCTTAAAAAAACAACGCGTCTGGCCGACATTTATGAATGTTTAACCTAACCAAAGCCCCAACAACTCTGCTAAAACGGTCGTTAGCGCTAAAATACCAAGACTACGAACAGCTAAAATAAAGGTTTCCTTTTTGACTTGTTTTTGGAATAAGCCACGCACATTACGGTAAACGAGGGGCACACTGATTAACGCTAGTAAAGACCAGTGTGGTAAATCGCCTAACCATACACTGGCAATAAGTGAGCCGTAGCCAATGACATAGAAGCTAGCAAACAACCACAACGCCCCGTTAACGCCCAAATAATAGACAATGGTGGTGCGATTCAAATCGAGATCTTCTTGGGCATCACAGATGTTATTGGCTAATAACAACGCCGCAATGGCCATGACGGCAATTCCTGAGGCTAACAACACGCGCAACATCAAACTGCCAGTAAAGTTTCCCGTTTGATACAAGTTTAGATACACTGTGATCAGCATAATCATATAACCCATGGTGAACCCGGCAAAAAATTCACCCGTCGGTGTTCCCGATAAGGGGCGTGGCCCCCCCGCGTACAAGTAACCCACTAAAAAACAGAAAATACCCATGACTAACAATGGCCATCCCGTCTGCCAAACAAGATACAAGCCAATTACCCCTGCTACGCCAGCCATCGTTGCCATCAGGGTAAAGATTCCTTTAACCGACAACCCGTTCACACCAATAACGTTGGTATTTTTCTTCCATTCCGCCGCTTGGCTACCAGCTTTGGTATAATCTTGGTAGTTATCATTAATGTCCACAGCCATATTAAATAACAACATCGCAATAAAGAATAGCCCCGTAAGTCCCCAGTTAAGTTGACCATAGTTGGCCTGAACGAAAATAACCCCTAATAGAAACGGCCAGACCGAGGCAATTTTGGCTTTAATTTCAACAAGTTCCAGAAAAATTGGTAACGTCATGGTAATCCCCCTAAAATTATGAATTCTGATTTGATGATAACCTTTATTTGACAACGTTTCCACTTGTCGGTAAGATAAATTTTAATGTAACCATTAGTGAGGTGCAAAATGGATCGACAACTTTGGCGGCAATTTCCTCAAGTGGAGCCGCAACTAACCGCATTGCAAGATTATTTATTGCGTACGGTTCAGCTGGATAACCAACCTATTCATCATAAAATATTAGCGCTATTAAAATCCGGCGGCAAGTTGTTGCGTCCCGGTTATTTTTACTTATTCTCAACGTTTGGTAACGCGGCAACTCCAGCCCAACTCCAAGCGGGGGCGGCCGCCATTGAGATTCTCCACGTTGGCACGTTGATTCATGACGACGTGATTGATGATTCACCGACTAGACGTGGCGTCCGAACGATTCAGATGACATATGGACAACGCAATGCCATCTACGCTGGGGACTTTATGTTTACGGTCTACTTTGACCAAGTGTTGCAGTCAACGACGGATCGGTCACTGATTCAAAACCACATCGATGCTATGCGCCGTATTTTACAAGGTGAATTGCATCAAATGGACTTGAACTATCGCGAAGACATCACCCTAGACGCCTATCTCAACGAAATTGCGGGTAAAACGGCGGAATTATTTGCCTTGAGCTGCTATCAAGGCGCCCAATTGGCCGGTGCGCCGCAAAGCGTTATCGACCACACCCGTGAGATTGGCATCGCGATTGGGTGTGCTTATCAAATGCTCGACGATATTTTAGATTACGCCGGTGATCCTAAAAAAACCCAGAAGCCCGTTCTAGAAGACTTACGCTCTGGCGTCTACTCCCTGCCCCTGCTATTGAGCTTATCGCACGCACCACGTGACTTTCATAAGTTGTTAAAGAAAAAACAAGCGATGACTTTAGAGGACATCAAGCACGTCCAAGCATTAGTGGCACAATATGACGGGGTCGGTGCGGCTAAACAATTGGCTCGTGACTATACTGACCGAGCCTTGACTTTAATTCAGCAGTTACCAGCTGGTTCAGCACAACAGTCATTAGAACAACTGACCCGCCTGTTGTTACGCCGCGATCATTAATTGACCTTTGAGATAACAACGTGCGATTACTAAATTGAATTATAAGACGTCATCAATCTTCTTGGACCTCGAAGTAATTAGACATGTGGTTGGCTTTCACCATGGTTAAAAGATATTTAGCGGTCTTGTTCACGCAAGCGACCACTGTGACCTTATCCTTTTGGGGATGAGGTCTTTTTTTGCGTTTCCGAATATCTGGTGTCGAAATGTGCGCTAAAAAGCAGCTAATCGCTTTTGGACACACTCTTTTCTATAAAAAAAGACGCCAGCCTAATCGACTGACGTCCCAAATTTCCTAAGACTTTAATGGCCGCGATCCAAATCATACAAAGCCCGAAAACGAGCATTATTTTGATACAGATCTTGCGGACTCCCTTGCATGTCGAACTGACCATGCTCAATGAAGCGGACCTGATCGACATGGTTAATCCCCGCCAAATGGTGCGTTACCCAGATGATCGTCTTATCATGTAGAACCTTAAAGACGGTATCCAACAAGTGTTGTTCCGTAATCGGGTCCAAGCTAACGGTAGGTTCATCTAAAATGATAATCGGTGCATCTTGAAGTAAGATCCGTGCCAAGGATAACCGCTGACGTTCACCGCCAGAAAAGCGGCTACCGGCCTCTTGAACCTGTGTATTATACCCATCGGGCAATCGGCTAATCAGCTCATCGAGTTCAACCGCCTTGACCGCCGCCCGAACGTCATCATCCGTCGCCTGCAAGTTTCCTAGCCGAACATTGTTCATCACGGTCGTGTTAAATAAATAGGGTTGTTGGTCAAGCACACCAAAGAGCTGTGCCCGTTGCGCCTGTAGTTGATCAATGGACACCCCATTTAAAGTAACCCGCCCGCTGTTGGGCTGTTCATCCCCTAAAATCAGTTTCAGCAGCGTACTTTTACCGGTACCGCTGGGACCCAGTAGCGCCAGTTTTTCTCCGGGATGTAACGTAAGCGATAAATCACTTAGGACTTCTCGTTTGGCCCCCGAATAAGTGAATCGCACATGATCCAGCGTCAAATCGGTAAGCGGCCCAATGGTGGTTTGTGCGACTGGTTGCTCCGGTGTGACCTCATCCAGACTGTTAACCCGCCGAATTGAATCCTGGTAGACTGGCCATTCACTAACGCCTTGACTCATATCAGCAAAGGGTTCCACGGCCGGAAATAGGGCCAAGCCAAACGCCGCTACCCAGTTAGCTTCTGCCTGATTATGCGTGAACGTCACGCCAGCCCACCACACAATTAGAACCACTGCGGCACCAAAAACAAACTGAATGGCAAAATTCCGCCACCACTGGAAATGGTGGTCAGCCCGCCGCAGGGTGGCAATGCGGTCGATGGGTTGCTCTTGTTGCTGCAAAAAAGCTTGTCGGCGGCCAGAAATCAACCAGTCCCCGAGCCCCAATACGGCATCTGTCAATTGGGTATAGAATTGCCGCTGGACTTGTCGCGCCTGAAATTCACGGCGACCATTTGCGGCGACCGATACTAACGGCATAACAATCACAATGACGCCCAATAAGATGAGCATGAGTAACCCAAAGGCCCAATTGAAGTAACCAATCCCAACAACGACAAATAAATACAATAGCCAACCAATCACTAACGGAAAGACCGTGCGCAAATAGAGGTTTTCAATGTGATCAATGTCATCAGCTAGAATACTGAGGACATCCCCCGTTTGATGCGTTTGCCGAATGGCAACGGCTTGCTTTTCCACTGCCTGATACAGGCGCTTACGAAAGTCCGAGACAATCCGCAATACCCAGTTATGACTGGTTAACCGTTCCGCGTAACGAAAGGCTGGCCGGCCGATCCCAAAGGCCCGGGCTAGGACAATCGGGACATAAATCATCAAAATATTATAAGGGTGTGTCGCTGCTCGACTAATCAGATAGCCGGAGTTAAACATCAACGCGCCACCACAAAAGAACGTCATAAAACCTAAGAACAGCACGAGTACCAACAACTTGCGGTAACGTCGCAGATAAGGCATTACCCAGTGGTCGTGCTTAAAGGTTGTCAAGAAACCCTTCATTTGGTCGTCGCCCCTTCCATCTCTGATCGTAGCCGGACGTAAGCCCCATTGCGGCGTTGTAAGTCGTCAGGTGTTCCCTGTTCCACAATTTTGCCGTGATCCAGAACTAAAATATAATCCATTTCGTTCATCCAGTGAAGCCGGTGCGTGGCAAAGAAAACCACGTGATTCTCAAAGACCGGTAGCATCGTTTGCTTCAATTCAACTTCGGTTTCAATATCTAAGTGGGCAGTCGGCTCATCAAACAATAGAATCCGCCGGGAATCATCCAGGAAGGCCCGGGCTAACGCAATCCGTTGCGCTTGCCCCCCACTGACGCCACGAGCACCTTCGCCAATCGGCGTCGCTAAACCATCAGGTAGACTGGCAATCCAGTCTTGCAATCCGGCTTTATCCGCAGCAGCTGCAACCGCGTCATCACTGGCATCAGGTGCGTAGAAAGCCAGATTATCCCGTAAGCTGGCATGGAATAAATAGGGTGACTGCGGAATATAGACAAAACTGTGCTGCCAAGCCGTTTGATCCAAATGTGGCACTGTCACATCATTCACTGTGATTTGGCCGTCACGCGGGCTGAGAAAGCCGCCTAAGGTATTAATCAGCGTCGACTTCCCTGAACCAGAAGCACCAATAATACCAATCTTTTGAAACCCTTGAACGCGAAAATTCAAGTCATGAAGTGTCGGTGCCCCATCACCGTAGCTCACATTGACGTGTTCAAACTGAATCGTGTCGTCTGCTTGCCAAACCGGATTGCGTTCAGGCAATAACGTCCGATCAGTCGGCACTGGCCGCTGTAAGACATCCAAGACCGCTGTTAGGGCATTCTTCCCATTCAACGTCGCATGATAATCATTGGCAAAATTACGAATAGGGGCAAAATAATCGGGTGCCAACGTTAAAATAACCAGCGCTGGCAACAGCTGAATCGTACTATCCATTAACCCAAAACCTAAAAAGACCGCCACAATAGCAATCGATAACGTGGTAAAGAAATCGAGCGCAAAGGTCGATGTCATAGCAATGGTCAGTGTGGCCATCGTTTTCTTGCGATAATCTTCACTGACTTGATAGACGTTATCGGCATACTGTTCATTTAGCCCCAACTGTTTAAGCGTGGGCAGACCCCGCAGGGTATCCACAAAATGGTTGGAGAGCCGTTGATATCCGGCATATTGCCGGTCGGCTCTGGCTTGTGCTGCTAGTCCCAGAATAATCATAAAAAGAATAATTAAGGGGTAAATAGCCAGTAAGAACAGCGCCTCTTTCCACTGAATGGTTGCAATGTAGATCAGGACTAGCCACGGCGTAATCGACAGATCCACCACCTTACCGATAATCATCATCAGATAGGTCTGAATCTTGTCAATGCCCTCTAGCCCCATGGTAACGACATTCCCGGTCCCCTTTTCGGCGACAACGCTGGGGCCAAGGTCAAATAACTTCGCCATAAACTGTTGCCGTAAGGTCTTGGTGCTTTTCTCCACAAAAGGATAGAGACACCAGTTCTTGAAAACGGTTAATAAATGTCGCGCCAAAAACGCTACCGCAAATAACGCCAAGGGTGTGACAATGGTGCCAACGGGCTGTTGACGCCATAACCGGACGATGGCCACAGATAAGTATTGGGCCTGCAGAATAATCATAATGGCTTGAACGATGGTTAGAATCGTCTCAATCACCATCGCCGGCTTAATACCCGGAAATTTGAAAACACGTTGATCAATCAAAAAAACGCCCCCCCGTAACAAGTGATAACACTAATGCTATGATAGCATTTTTCGCGTGTCAGAACTTGCTGAAGCGGCGTTTTCGCTGAATTTTATTTAAGCATTTTGTTTCGGTGACGCTAAACGCTTGTAGAAGACCCAGTAGCTCCAGATGAAGTAGATCAGGACGATTGGCAAGATGCTAAAGGTCAAGATGGTCATCAGGTGTAACGTGTACGGGGAGTTCGAAGAGTTCTTGATTAGTAAGGAGTAAGCCGGATTGTTGGCTACCATGACCCGTGGGAATAACCCATTAAAGATCAAAACCACAACGCTAATCAAGCCTAGACCACTACCGATAAAGGACAACCATTCATGATTCTTTAAGACGCCCCAGTAAGCTAAGCAGGTAAAGACAACTAACGCGACTACAATGGCCGTCGTGGTCATCGGCTTCTTACTGAAGAAATCTGTAAAGAAGAATAAGAGAATGGCAAAGACGACCTCACCGGCAAAGAGTACCGGATAGAGAACCTTATTCCAAGACAAAGCACGTTCACGCAGTTCACCGGTGGTCTTCAACCGAATGAAGTTCAACCCATGAACCAGACAGAGGACCACAATGGCCACCCCACCGACGATGGAGAACAGGTTCACGTAATCAAAGAAGTGCGCTGTCATATCGCCGTTCTTATCAATAGGCATCCCCTTAATCATGGATGTAAATAGCATCCCGAAGAGAAAGGCGGCACAGAAACTACCAATCGTACCAGCCCATTCCCAAAAGGTCCGCCAACGCTGAGTTTCCATGTTAGCCCGGAATTCAAAGGAGACTCCCCGGAAAATCAAGGCGGCTAGAATGCAGAATAAGACGAGGTAATACCCAGAAAACAGGGTGGCATACCACATTGGGAATGAGGCAAACATTGCCCCACCAGCTGTAATCAGCCATACTTCGTTACCGTCCCAGTGAGGTCCAATGGAACGGATAACCACGTCACGTTCAGCATCATTTTTGGCAAAGCTCTTAATCAACATGCCGACGCCGAAGTCAAACCCTTCAAGGAAGAAGAACCCACTGAACAAGACGCCAATCAGAATAAACCAGAGTAATTGTAGACTAGTCATGGTTGAACGCCCCCTTCGAATATGGATCAAGCTCGGTATCACTCGTGGCATAACCATCTGTGTTGTCGACGTCTGGACCAGCCTTCAAAGCTCGATGACTGAGCACAACCATCACAAGCCCCATCCCAGCAAACATTAAGAAGTAGACGATGTTACTGGTCAGTAACGAGGCTACGGAAACATTTGGTGAAACGGCATCAGCGATCGTCAACAGGCCATAAACAATCCATGGGTAGCGACCAAACTCAGTGACAAACCACCCAGCCGTGTTAACGACGAATGGTAACCAGAGGCATAGTCCCATGATGTATAAGAACCACCGCTGCTTCATGATAGCCTGTGACTTCTTACGGTTCATAATCAATCCAACAATGGCCAATAAGGCAAACAAAGCGCCAGCACCGGCCATAATCCGGAAGCTCCAGAACAAGGTATTGGTTGGGACGTAGTAATTCATATCGCTACCAAACTTCTTGTCATACTTGGCATGTAACTCCTTATTGATGGTGTTCATGCCTTTAACGGTCCCGGTCGTCTTGTGATAACTTAATAAGTTCAAAACATATGGCACGTCGATCGACCACGTCGACTTGTGTTGCTTAGTGTCGAAGGTGGAAACCGCCGACCATTCACCCTTGTTGGTGGAGTCCTTATAGAGCCCTTCCATGGCAGCGAACTTCATTGGTTGATTGTTAATCAGATAACGGGTTTGGAAGTCCCCACTGGCGATAGAACCTAGTGAGAAAATCAACCCAATGACTAAGGCAACGTTCATGGACTTACGGTAGAAGGACACGTGGTCTTTCTTGAGTAAGCGCCAAGCACAGCAGCCGGCAATCACAAACGAAGCGGTTACAAATGCCCCAAAAATTACGTGCGGAAATTCATTCCACAGTTGCGGGTTCCCCACAACTTGACCGAAACTCGTCATTTGGACGTGTCCAGTCTTTTGGTTGATGATGTAACCCAATGGATTTTGCATGAAACTATTGGCAGCCAAGATCCATAAGGCAGACAGTGATGACCCGAACATGACCAACCAAATAAATAACGTGTGAACCCATTTGTTAAATCGATCCCAAGTAAACATCCACATCCCAATAAACGTGGATTCCAGGAAGAATGCGGCGAGGGCTTCAATGGCTAATGGCGCACCGAAGATGTCCCCCATAAAACGTGAGTATTCCGACCAGTTCATCCCAAATTGGAACTCTTGAATGATCCCGGTCACAACCCCAACGGCAAAGCTATACAGGAAAATTTTGCCCCAGAACTGCGCCATTTTCTTGTAATCCTCATCACCCTTGATTGCGTACATCGTTTCCATCACGGCCACGACAAACGCCAGACCGATTGACAACGGTACGAAGAAAAAGTGAAACACCGTTGTCATGGCGAACTGGAAACGGGCAAGCCCAAGGATATCCAGACCCAGATTGAACATTGTTCTAACCTCCCCAATCGTTGTTAGTGTAAATAAATAATTGCTGTCTTGACTTCATTATATCGAGTGATAAGTCAAGTTTCAATGATTGGTTACGAATATCTGCAAAGTTTGTGGTATTTGTGCGATTTTTCACCGCATTTTGTTCGGTCAACTCCGTAACAGATTTGAAAAGGTGTCGCATATCATGTAACCGGTTACTTTAGCGCCCGAAGATTTTTATGCGAGAAATTAACAAACACGTGCTAAAATAAGAGTAACCGAACGAAGTTAAGGAGGCCTTTTGTGATGACAGAAAAAATTCTTGCATTTCAAGCATTAACGCCCGCTCAGACCCGTGAATTGGCGGATCAAGACGTGACGGTCGTCCCCGCTAGTGAGTGGCAAAGTGCCACAGAGATTAGTATCATCTTTGGGTGGAGCCGCCAACATGGTTTGGCAGTCCTCCAAAACCCAGCTAACCAGGTGAAGTGGATTCAGACGGTCAGTGCAGGGATTGATTATCTCCCACTTGATTGGATTCGCGAACACCATATTCAGGTTACCAATGCCAGTGGTGCTTACTCGGGCGCAATTGCCGAATCAACATTGGGCTACCTGCTATACTTCTTACGTGGCTTCAATGAAGCCATAAAGAATCAGGCTGGTCACTTCTGGCAACAACCGGCTCGGAGTGACTTGGATGTGTTAGCTAACCAGAAGGTCGTTATTTATGGGACCGGAAGTATTGGTCAAGCCATTGCCAACCTGCTAAACGGCTTTGGCAACTACCCATTTGGCGTTAACCGATCTGGGCATGGCGTGACGGGTTTCCAAGGTGCAGTTGCCATGCAAGATGATGCTGACTTGGTCAAGGATGCAGATATTATTATCAATGCGATGCCCGCAACAGCAGAGACCACTCATTACTTTAATGAAGCTTACTTTAACCAACTGAACGGACTCCGAATTTTCGTGAATGTTGGTCGAGGAAAGTCAGTTGATGAGCAGGCACTGATGCACGCCCTACTCTATCAAAACGTCTTACATGCAGCCCTAGATGTTTTCGAAAATGAACCACTACCTAAGGACTCTAAACTGTGGAATTACCCGAACGTCTTAATCACTCCCCACCAAACTGGTTTTGCGCCAGACAACGCCTTACCAATCTTCGATTATCTTCGCGATAACGTTGAAAGTTTTGTGCAGGATGGTTCACTACACGTTAATGTGGCGGATGTGTCACGGGGATATTAATTAATAGGAACGCAAAAGAGATACGATGATTTTATTGATTGAAATCGTCGCATCTCTTTTTTTGTCGCATTGAAACAGCGGACCTTGTTTACAGTTCACTGCCCATGTACCCGATACCCGGCCTCAACCTGAGCTTTTACCGGCCGCCACCAACTCTCATTTGCACGGTACCAGTCAATGGTTTGCTGTAAGCCGGCTTCAAAGTCGGTGACCTCTGGCTGCCACCCTAGCTCATTGCGAAGCTTTGTTGCATCAATCGCATAACGTCGATCATGCCCCGCTCGGTCAGCTACCCAATCGAAAGCATCGGCAGACCGACCCATTAGCTTCAAAATAAGGGCTAAAACATCACGATTACTCCGTTCACCATTAGCACCAATCAAGTACGTCTGACCAATCTCACCATGCATCAGAATCTCCCAAACTGCCCGCGAATGATCACTCACATGAATCCAATCGCGCACGTTCATCCCCTGTCCATATAGCTTAGGCCGTCGACCACTTAAAATATTGGTAATTTGACGTGGGATAAACTTTTCAACATATTGGTAAGGACCGTAATTGTTAGAACAGTTCGAAATTGTTGCCCGCAGTCCAAACGACCGAACCCACGCCCGAACCAACATGTCGGCACTGGCCTTGGTTGCGGCGTAAGGACTGCTAGGATTATACCGGCTATCAGACGTAAACATTGCGGTACTCCCGGTAGAACGTAATGGAAGATCACCATACACTTCATCCGTAGAAATTTGATGAAACCGCACATTATATTTGTGGCAGGCTTGAAGTAACGTATACGTACCCACGATATTTGTCTGAACAAATGGATCCGGATTATGTAGTGAGCGGTCGTTATGGCTCTCAGCGGCGTAATGTACCACCGCATCGGTCTGAGAGACCAGTCGATCAACTAATCCAGCATCAGTGATGTCCCCAACGACTAATCGAACTCGTTCAGCTGGCAAATCGGCTAAATTAGCACGATTGCCAGCATAGGTTAGCTTGTCGAGCACTGTTACATCAGTCGTTGGATGCTCTCGGACAATGTCATGCACAAAGTTGGCACCTATGAAGCCCGCTCCGCCAGTAACTAATAAATGCATCGTTCACCCGCTCCTTCTTTCAAAGCTTATCTGACTTCAGTCTAGCTTATCTGATGGTAAAAGAAAACAGCGGAAGCACTTAGCTTACCACTGCTTTCTAAATACCCTCTATTCTGCTTAATAACCGTATCCATAATCACTATTGTTTGTTCCGCTATTGGCGGTTGTTGCATTTGTCCCCGTACTAGAGCTGGAGCGACTCTTACTCTTCGAATTCGTACTACTAAAAACCGCAATTGATCCAGTCTTCTTATATGATAAGCTCAATCCATTACGAATAAAGTTCGTCACACGTTGGAGTTCGGACTTTTTCATAACTTCCATGCTCTGGTCGTTAAGTTCCTTACCAGTCCCTTGGAGGTGTGTTTCCTTCAAGTTTTTGGTGGCTGACCGATAATTCTGCGCTAAACTCGTTAAATCATCAAAGGTTAAATCAGTTTGTGTTTGCTTAGCTAAAGAACTGATGAAGCTCTGATTAAGTAATGTTGAGATTGAACCACTCTTCTTAACCAACGCCATCAGAACAGCCCGTTGCCGCTTCTGTCGGCCATAGTCATTGTCTGGATCATCATACCGCATCCGAGAATAAGCCAATGCTTTCTTCCCATTCATGTGGGCTTTAACACCTTTTTTAAAAGTGTAGCCTTCATAAGTAAAGCCTAACGTTGGCGTAACATCAACACCACCAACCTGATCAATAACTTTTTCCATACCACCCATGTTAATTAACGCATAAAAGTCGATAGGAATATTTAACATTTTTTGAACCGTACCGATAGTGGTTTTTGCTTGCCCCCAAGCATAAGCTGCGTTAATTTTCGAAGGTGACTGACTAGCAAAACCAGGAATCGTTACCGCTGTGTCCCGCGGAACACTCGTAATTGTGGTTTTATTAGTAGTCGGATTTAAGGTCACAACCATCATACTGTCGGTTCGTCCCTTATAGCTCCGACCCAATGCGCCCGTATCAGTTCCCAATAGGAGAATTGAGATGGGCTTCTTACCAGCTAATTGTTTATTTACATCACGTTCTTTAGTTATACCAGATGCATTAAACGAACTGTTGACAGCATTCTTAATGCTTCTGTAGCGTGTCATGCCATACGCTGAACCACCAATTAAAAGCAGTAGAACAACAATAAAAGTTGTGTTACGAACTGTATGTTTTCTTCTTCTATGCTGCATTTTTGTTAAGCGTCCCTTCAAAACTGTCAGAATTGACTTACCTTAGTTACTCTATTTTACTGTTCCCATAAATCTTTGAATATTAACCAGTGTCTTTGATAAATTGGTAGTAATCATTTGGAAATTTATTGTTGGGTAAAATAATATGACAAACGATTAAAATAATTTCGATTGTTTCACATACGTGAATATATCCTGTCTCCATTTTATATTCTCACTCAAGTCTTCCTTATTTACGATCTTTAACTAATTTAATAATCGATTTTATCGCTTGAACTCGAAACAAAATTAGTAGCACTAAGTAGGTAAATATACCAGCCATAATTTCTAATAGCAACATTGTCCAACTAACTGGTAGCGTCGTATCCAAAACCTCTACAACAATAAACATTCCCAGGCCAGCACACATACATTTCCCAAAGCCCTCAAACATTCGATGGAAATTTACTTGATTTCGGACAGAAAACAGTTGATATCCTGATACTACTGCCTCTGAAATTACCGTTGTAATAACAGCTCCCCGTGCTCCCCAAAAATAAATTAACGGTATATTCATTATCACATTAACAAAAGCACCAAGTATTACAGAACTTGTATAACTTTTCATTTGCTTTGTCGGTAATAAATACTGATTACCAACTACACTTCCCCAAGAGATAAATAAAATAACAATGGCTTCCATTATCAATAATGACGTAACTACTTTGAACTTGTCAGAAAAAAATAGAGGAACTAGTTTGGGTGTTACGGCAACAAGCCCAAACATCATCGGTACTGCCATAATATTTACAAATGCAAATCCTCTATATAAGTAAATTTTAGTTTTTTCTTTCTCACCTTTTGCAAACGCATTTGCAACATGAGGCAACATAACAGTTCCTGTTGCAGTTACAATTGCTAAAACCATCTTTATCAATTTATCGGACTGATCGAAATAGCCCGCAGCTTCAACCGATGTCATAAGCCCCAACATTGTTTTATTTACAATAAGGTAAATCTGTGTCGCCATTTGAGGAATAAATAAGACTAAAGATGGTAACAAGTGTTTCCACAAATGCAACTTACTTAGTTCTGGCAAATACACATACCTTTTTAGACTAGGAAATAGTGTTAAATTCCCCACGAGTAACGACAAAGAAAGAATTAGGATATAATTAGTCAAATCACTTTCAGACCTTACAAAAACAAAGATTGAAAATAGTGTAATGATTTTAACTATGAAGTTTCTCAACACCGTTACTGCAAAGTTTTCTACTCCCATAAAAAACCAAGAAATATCAAATGCCGCTGCAATCAGCGAAATTGACTGAGCCAGATAATATATCTGGTATTGACTCGTTAACACCAAGAAAATCAAAAAAAATAGATATGCTATTAGTATAGTTAACATACGCATGAAAAAAATCTCATAAAAAGTTCTTGAAAGAGCGTCTTTATCATCACGTATAAAAGCGACTTGCCTGTTTCCATACAAGTTCACACCGATGCTACCAAATAGAATAAAATATTGGATAACAGAATTAGTATAAGAATTAATTCCAACTCCTGTAGGTCCCAATATTCTTGCTAAGTAGGGGATCGTAACTAACGGAACTAATAAAACAAATACTTGATAGGACGCATTGTATACATAGTTTTTAATGACTTGCACGCACTTTACCTCCCCTACTTTGAAACTCTAGTAAGTCCTATAATTTTGCCTGTTTCAACGCCTCCGACCAGGTTGGAATCTCAAATCCAGTCGCCTTAACCTTATCCAAACTCATCACAGAATGCTTCGGTCGATAAGCTTTTTGTGGAAAAGCTGTAGAATCAACTGGCTCAACTTGAACTTGAGTATCCTTTAAAATCTCACAAGCAAAATCATACCAAGAACAACTGTCATCATTGGACAATTGATATAACCCATACGCCAATTTCTCTTCAACCGCGTAACCCATAAATTCAGCCAAAGTCTTTGTCCAAGTCGGCCGACCAATCTGGTCATTAACCACGGTCAATTTATCATGTGTTTGGGCTAGCTTCATCATGGTAAATACAAAATTATTCCCATACTTGCCAAATACCCATGAAGTTCGAACAATGTAGTAGTGACTCATAATTTCTCGAACTGCTTGTTCTCCTTGGTACTTAGCTAAGCCATATTCATTCTTAGGATTAACGGCATCTGTCTCCAAATACATATCTGACTTAGTCCCGTCAAATACATAATCTGTACTGATATATACCAACGTCGCCCCGATCTTTTCAGCCGCTTGGGCCAGATTCCGTGTTCCAGAAACATTAACCGCGTAATTCGCTGTCTTTCCTGGCTCCTCTTCTGCGGCCTCAACCGCCGTATAAGCCGCGCAATCATACACTACATCTGGTTGATTGCTTTCAAAGTAAGTATCAACTGCCATTTTTTTTGTAATATCCAGTTGCTTGGAGTCCGTAGCCATGTAGTCAACGCCACGTTTGTCTAATAATTGACGGAGTTCTGTTCCTAACTGCCCGTTTGCGCCTGTGATTAAGATTTTCATACTATCAGTTAACTCCTATTGTCCATTTCGCGCATATTTAGCTTCAACTTCCGCCTTTTCTGCTCGCCACCAGTCTTCATGCGCCTGGTACCAGTTAATCGTATGCTGTAATCCCGTCTCAAAGTCAGTATATTCAGGTTGCCAACCCAAATCTTCACGTAACTTAGTCGAATCAATCGCATACCGTAAATCGTGGCCCGGACGGTCTTTCACCTGGTCATAAGCATCGCTAGGCTGCCCCATTAACTTCAAGATAAGCTCCAAAACATCTTGATTATTCTTCTCACCATTAGCACCGATCAAATAGGTCTCACCAATTTCACCTTGGGTTAAAATCGTCCAGACAGCTCGTGAATGATCATTAGTATGAATCCAATCTCGCACATTCTTACCCGTACCGTATAGTTTCGGACGAATCCCACTTAGAATATTGGTAATTTGCCGAGGAATAAATTTCTCAATGTGCTGATATGGGCCATAATTATTTGAACAGTTAGAAATAGTAGCTTTCAGACCAAACGATCGAACCCAAGCACGAACTAATAGATCGGAGCTAGCCTTTGAAGACGAGTATGGACTGCTAGGTCGATATGGGCTATCCGGTGTAAACTTCTCACCAATACCCTCACCGTGGCCCGGCAAGTCTTCACGTAATGGTAAATCTCCATAGACTTCATCCGTTGATACATGATGGAACCGAACATCATGATTACGACAGGCCTGAATCAATGTATATGTGCCAACAATATTAGTTTGGATAAACGGCGATGGATCTAGTAATGAATTATCATTGTGACTTTCGGCCGCATAATGAACAACCGCATCAGCCTTCTGAACCAACCGATCTACCAACTGAGCATCACAAATATCTCCAACAACCAATTCAACTCGGTCGGCCGGTAGTCCGGCTAGGTTAGCCCGGTTACCTGCATATGTCAATTTGTCTAATACGGTAACATGCACTCCCGGATGATTGGCAATAACATAATGAACAAAGTTAGATCCGATAAAGCCGGCACCACCGGTCACAATCAAATTTCTCATGACTTCCTCCTAAATTTCGCCATAAACAAATGGATTATCCTTTTCGAACTCAGCAAAAGTTGGCTGTTGTGCATCCTTTTCAGATGTAATTGCTTGATCAAAGTCGATCGGCCAGTCAATATTTAACTCAGCGTCCTTAAACGTGATACCGCCATCAGCATCAGCATCGTAATAATTGTCACACTTATATAAGAAATTTACGTTATCTGTTAACGTTACAAAACCGTGAGCATAGCCTTTGGGTACTAATAACTGACGATGATTGCTTGCGGAAATGATGTACCCTTCCCATTGCTTATATGTAGGTGAGCCCTTTCGAACATCCACAATCACATCAAGAACTGCCCCGCTAACAACGCGAATCAATTTTGTTTGAGCTGCTTGCCCCCGTTGAAAATGCAAGCCTCGCAAAACCCCTGCCTGTGCTGATAACGAGTGGTTATCTTGAATGAAGTTGAAGTTAATACCCGCAGCCTTAAAATCACGATCTGAATAAGTCTCTGTAAAAAAGCCACGATTATCACCAAAAATAGCTGGTTCAATAATCTTAACATCCTGTAGTTTTGTTTCCGTTATTTTTAGTTTGCCCACAATTAATCCCTCCCGATTAATCTTAATAAATACTGTCCATAATCATTTTTCTTTAGTGGCTGTGCCAATTCATAAACTTTATCGGCATCAATATACCCCATCCGATAAGCAACTTCTTCCAAACACGCCACCTTTAGGTTTTGCCGCTTTTGAACGGTCGCAATGAAACTACCAGCAGCCTGAAGTGAGTCGTGTGTTCCTGTATCTAGCCACGCAAAACCTCGTCCCATCAGTTCAACATCAAGTTTATCTTTAGCCAGATAAGCTTGATTAATATCTGTGATCTCCAATTCACCACGAGCTGATGGTCGAATACCCTGAGCGATGTCAACCACTTGGTTATCATAAAAATACATGCCAGTAACCGCATAGTTACTTGCAGGATGTTTGGGCTTTTCGACGATAGACTTGGCATGCATATTCTCATCAAAATCCACCACCCCAAAACGTTCAGGATCATTGACATGATAGCCAAATACTGTAGCTCCTTGAACTTTTTTTGCAGCACGTTGCAACATATCCGACAAGCCACCACCATAGTAAATATTATCGCCTAGAATTAAACAGACTGAATCATCACCGATAAATTCTTTACCGATGATGAAAGCTTCAGCTAATCCATTGGGATTCTTTTGGACAGCATAGGAAATATTTAGCCCCAGGTCATGACCGTTGCCAAACAAGTCCTCAAATCGTGGTGTATCTACTGGTGTGGAAATGATTAATATATCTTGAATTCCAGCTAACATAAGCGTTGATAAGGGATAATAAATCATTGGCTTATCATAAACTGGTATCAGCTGTTTTGATACGACTTTGGTGATTGGGTAAAGTCTTGTTCCCGAACCACCTGCTAATATAATGCCCTTCATAAAAACACCTCCTTGAGTACGTCTCACCTATTTAGTATTCGCAAAACAGAATTATCAAAATTATTTACAAATTTAGTTATGATTTGGTAAGCTTTTCCAACATGATAATACTTCGTTAACACGTATAGCCTACTAGCATCGTTAATTTTTTTAAAGGAAACTTTTTTCAGTGATGTAGAACCTCTTCCAATGTGCTTATAATTAGAATCCGTGAGTATATAACTCTGCCTACCAACTTTTGCCATCTTAGCGTATAAGATTTCTTCTTCATAATATAAAAAGGTTCCCTTATCGAAATATCCAATGTTTTTGAACAAATCTTGTTTCACTCCAAAAAAAGCTCCTAAAACTACGTCCACTCTTCTATACGCCTTATTCTTGTTAAGGGTATAGTGCCCACCCTCGCGCATTCCTAATTTTAATAAAAACCATTTGAGTATCCAAAAATTATACACAAATGAACTAATCGGTGTCATATGGTGCCATGCATTATCTACAGTGCCATTTAAAGCAGAAGAAACTATCGCTGCTTTTTTATTTTCCAAAATAAAATTGCTAATACTGTCGATACTTTTTCTATTAACCACAACATCCGGATTTACAATAAAAACTACATTCTCTTCCGAGACTCCCCATTTTTTTTCAGCAAATACTAAACCAAAATTGTTTCCTTCTGCATATCCACCATTTTTTTCAGACTCCACAACAAAAACTTGTCGGCTTCTGTTGAAATTCTTTTTTAAAAATAAGTAAGAATTATTTGGAGAAGCATTATCCACAATGATAATTCTATCCATACCCGCTTCAATTAATATCTGTGCACATTCAATTGTTTGAGAGTAATTTTTATAATTAAGCACAATTGCAATGTTCACTACTAACACTCCTCAATCAAATACTGCTGAACTGTTTTTTCTCCATCTATTACGCTGATCCATTTTTCTTTGTATGTCAGCACAAAGAAAAAACTCTCCGAGCTGTTAATATAATGTTTAATATTCACTGTAATCTTCTCATTCCAAAACTGCCTAGTTATTAATCCATACGGATTAATAACCCTCATGTCATTCCATTCTTGTCGAATAAGTGGAATATACCTTACTGCTGCAAAGTATGCTTTAAAATTAGAAAAATAATCGATTTCTAAAATTGGATCAAAGGTAGATTGCAAATTTAATCCGAATTTTTGGACAAATTTGTCAGCATAACCTGATACGGTGTTTGCCAGTCGAGTATTTTAAGCGGTCGCTGGTTAATTTGGAGTAACGTCGTCGTTAAATCT
>NZ_JBNIIX010000008.1:0-112295 GCF_050106635.1 Levilactobacillus sp. LN180102 | reverse complement strand
TAATGCAAAGGATCTCTAGCGACTTGTGCCAAAATATTTGTAAGGCCTGGTTTATCGACCGGCAATTCTTTAAATACATCTATTATCTTTTTTACACCGTCAAGTTTTTTTACCATTTGTTTTTCTTTGTTTTCAGATTCTATCTGACCATCGACATGAGCCCTAAATTGTTTTTCGTAATAAATTGTTAGAAAAAGTACATACTGAATAATAATCTTACGTAACTGGTTCTCATATACTTTTCCCGAGGCTACGAATAATTTTATCAGAGAACCTATCGTTCCTAACGACAAATATCCTTTAAGCTCTTCACCTTCGTAATCGTAGTTTCTACTGGTTAACTCTGTTTTTACAGGAACAAACGCTGGTATATATTTATCATATTCTTCACCACAAATTGCTAAATTGAGTGAGACATGCTTATATAGCATAGCAAAAAGACATTGCCACAAGGAGTCATCCCCCTCAAAATACATGGGGTATTTACCTTCATACATATCATCTTCAGCATTCGCTGGTGCAAAATATATACTTTGTTTTTCTAATTCTTTATATTGAAAAATCGTATTTATACTTCTTAGTCGAAAGATAATTACGCCTCCAGTAAATCTAAACTTTTGAAGAACCATACCTATACCTATGTTTGTAATACAGATTCCCGTAACACTTTACACAGTGATTCTTACCTGAAAAACCGCATCACTTATGATACGGACTCCCCTCATTAATCATAAACGCCCGATACACCTGCTCCGTCAGCACCAGCCGCATTAACTGGTGAGGCAGGGTGAACTTACCAAAGGAAATCTGCGTGTCGGCACGTTTCAAGACGGCTGGGGTCAACCCCAGCGAGCCACCAATCACGAACGTAATATCCGAGTGTCCATACGTGGTTAAATCCTTAATTTCCTTGGCGAATGCCTCCGACGAGCGTTCCTTGCCCAAAATCGCCAGCGCATACACGTACTCGCGGTCCTTGATCTTCGCCAGTATTCGCTCCCCTTCCTCTGCCATTACCCGATCCATTTCCGCTTGCGATAAATTCTCCGGCGCCTTTTCATCTGGCACCTCCACTATTGAAAACTTACAGAAACGCGACAGCCGTTTGGCATACTCCGCAATCCCCTGTTTGAAATACTTTTCCTTGAGTTTACCCACAACCACAAATTTAATGTTCATAATTAGCCTCCTATGCACAGCTTATCCACAAAGTTATCCACAGGTGGATAAGCCGTTTTCCTAGATATAGTGGTTTCATTGGCCCGACCCACTACATTTATTTTTTCTTAAAATGTCAATGATTTTTTAGTTATCCACAAGACACAGACAAAACGCGCGTTCGTTCTGTCCGCTTACAAACCCTACGGTGACAGTATTTTCATCCACAATAGCGATCAATACTTTTATTATCCACAGTTATCCCCAATACCTGTGGATAACTTTTGCACCGGTTCCATTCCCGGTTTCACCCTGTTCATAACTTTTCGTCCATCTTATGGTCAAAGTTATTCCCCGAGTTATCCACAGCCTTGTATCTACTTTTTTTATCGCCTGAATTACTGCTCCCAATTTATACCGATTCGTTCGGCCTTATCCGCCAAGCTGGCGCTTTCATTCCGGCCAACACCATCGTAAGTTTCGGCTTTTCACTAAACAGTTTATCATACTAAAAAAGCGCCCGCAGGGAAATTCCCACGGTCGCTTTCATTTAGCGCCTAACTCTCTGACGTTGCCGTCGTCGAGCTAGTCTTTAATTGAGAAGAGGTTTCTGTTAATTTAATGGTGCTGGTCTTCTTCTTACCATTGTGATAGTAAGTGATCGAGACCTTATCGTTCAGCTTATACTTGTACAAAATATCTCGCAGCGTGGATTGGTCTGAAATCTGATGACCGCCCAGCGCCGTAATCACATCGTACTTGCTCAAGCCGGCCTTCTTCGCTGGTGAGCCCGCCGAAGCACTCATCACCACGACCCCGTTTTCCACATTAGATGGCAACTTCAGGATCGATTTCTGTTGCGCACTAGAAACGTTCGCCAAGTCAACGTAGGTAATCCCTAACGCTGGCCGCACGACCTTCCCGTTCTTGACCAGCTGATTGATGATATTGACCACTTCGTTAGATGGAATGGCAAAGCCCATCCCTTCAACGCTGGTGCCTTCCGCATCACTGGCGATCTTCGATGAGGTAATGCCGACTACTTGGCCACCGACATTAATCAAAGCCCCCCCTGAGTTCCCAGGGTTAATCGCCGCATCCGTCTGAATAACCGTTGCATTCCCGGTTTGCGTTCCCGAGGAATTAGTCGTCTCAATCGTCCGCTTCTTGGCGGAGATGATCCCTTGCGTCAATGACGTTGCGTATTGGCTGCCCAGTGGTGAGCCAATTGCCAAGGCCGTTTCACCCACCTTGATATTATCTGAGTTCCCAAATGACGCCACGGTCTTCAATGATGAACCATTAACCTTTAAGACGGCCAAGTCGGTAACGGAATCCTTACCTACCAACTTCGCTTGCAGTTGTTTACCGGAACTCGTCACAACTCGTAAGGCTGAAGAGCCGGAAACCACGTGATTGTTCGTCACGATGTAAGCCACGTTACCGTCCTTCTTATAAATCACCCCAGAACCTTCGGAAGCTTCTTCCAGCTCTGACTTGGATTTCGATGAATTGGAGCTCGAGCTTGAGCCGAATAATTGGCCAAGCGTCCCGCTACTACTATTTTCCTTCTGTAAATTAATCACCGAGACCATGGCCCCCTTAACCTTATTAAAGGCCTTGGTTGATTGACTCGAAACATTGACGTTGACGTTAGAGGTCTTGGTGTTCCCGGTCGAGTTACTCCCGGCTGGCACCGCCGTATCATTCATCCCACTATTATTAAAGTAGTTGATACCGCCGTACGCAACCCCGCCGCCTAAGAGTCCAGCGACCGCCGCCGTCACTGCCACTTTCATCAGTGTCAGGCCACCCCGCCGTTTCCGTGGTTCCGGAGTTGGTGTGGTTTCTTCATTATGATCATGTTGTTGGTTATTAAATTGATTATTATTGTTATCCATCACATTGCGCTCGCGCGCGAACCCTCCTCATTTAGCGGTTCGAACCAACCGGTCTTCAACCGCTTCGTTATTTTAATACCCCTATCATACCGGGTGCGTGTGAATTTTTTTTGATGATTTAGTGCTGAAGTCCTAAAGTTTCATAAAATTTATAACGCGACTAGTGGCGTTGCCTCTTCTGGATTGGTATCAATCAATTGGAAGTCATGGCCCACGCCAAAATCTCGATTTTCCATCATTGACGCCACCGTCAAATGACACAGGGACTGCATATTATTGTGTAAACTGCGATGACCGAGATAAATCTTTTTGGTGCGATTACCCAGCACATCCATCAGCGTATCGGCCCCTTCTTCATTGGACAGATGACCCTTATCACCCAGGATTCGTTGCTTCAAGGGCCAGGAATACTCCCCCATTCGCAACATTTCCACGTCATGATTACACTCCAACAAGTACGCATCCGCATCGCTAATGATACCTTCCACATGTTCCGAAACATACCCGGTGTCCGTCAAAATGACAAACGTCTTGCCGTGGTAGTGAATCGCGTAGAACTGCGGTTCTGCCGCGTCATGGGAAACTGAAAAGCTTTCCACATCAATATCGCCAAAGGTCTGCACGGTATCCGGCGCAAATAAGTGCTTTTGTGCCAGATCTACCTTGCCAATCTTGGAACTCATGGCGTCCCAAGTCCCTTCATTAGCATAAACATTCAACTGCTCATAACGCCGGGCTAAGATCCCAACGGCTTGGCGGTGATCGCTATGTTCGTGGGTCACCAACAAGGCATTGACGTCTGCCATCTTGCGGTCGATATCACCCATTAACTTCTCAATCTTTTTACCACTCAAGCCCGCATCAATCATAATGCGCTCGTTAGGGCTCTCCACGTAGCAAACATTACCAGTGCTCCCACTCGATAACACACTGATCCGTAAGTCATCGGCTACTGTTGTTTTCGTCCGCAAATCCAAATTGACCGCTCCTTTACTTCAATACCGTAATCATACCGCATCTGAGTCGCTTTGTAACTAATATTAATCTCGTTATCTCGCAATTAACGCGCTTTTAGTTCATGAAAAAAGGCTACCCCGCGGCAGCCTCTTCACATCATTTTCGTTACTCACTCGTCGTTGTCGAGCCGCTAACCGTCTTTACGTTACTATCATTGGATAAGATGGCCCCGGTAAAGGCATTCACGTGCTTCAGTTGTAAGACACCCGCGTTATTACCACTATTGGACCTAACCGCAATAACCCACGTCGGAATATAAACGCTACTATTCTTTAAATTGAAATAACGGGTGTAGGCCAACTTCGTCCAGACCACCTTGGTATTGTTGGGAATCTGATTATACTGATACAACCAGATCAACGCTTTACGTTCCGAGATGGTTTCCGTCTTTTCTCGCAACGTTGAGACGTTGGCCAAGTAGCCTTGCGTATAGCCGGTCACGGTGCCCGCATTGGTCAGGCTAAAGCGAATCTCACCGTACCGTGAATAGATCGGCCCATCCGCCACTTCCTGCGTATAGACCACCGTATTATGACTAGAAAGCTTGGTATTATACGTATAGTCCGTCCCGTTAAGAATCAGCGTACTGTTGCTGACCACGGTATCCAAGGTCTTATCCGGATGCTGTGTATCCACGCCGGTAATCGGTGTCTTAAATGTTGACGTAATGGTCCCATCACTTTGGTAACGCACCGTTTGATTACTCAAACTAGTCAGGCTACTCTTGATGCTGCTATCGTTACTCGTTGAAATGTAGTACCCCTCGCCACTCTTTTTAGAAGGCGCCTTAAAGGAGATATTATCAGCCCGCATTTCCTTTAAAATGGTGGTATCACTACTAAAACGGTTCGATGACGTATCCGTTTCACCAGACGTATCACGCTGGAAGGCGGCAAACAAGAATATATCGATGACAATGAACGCAACGAGAAACAACCACTCAATGCGGCGAAAATCCATGCCGGACCGCCCTCCTTTACTATTATGCCTGTGTCTTTAGCATTTGGGTATACGTCTTCCAGCTACCGGCGTAGTACACGTACCAGGTTGGCGTTAAATTAACCACCTTGTCAGAAGACGTCGACGTCTTCCACTGATACCCTAACTGCAACGTGCTGATTTTCTTTTGACTATACCCTGCCGCTGTTAGCTGGTCAATGACCTGTTGGGTCCCTGGCAACGTCGCGGACTTTTTATCCGTTGGTACTGGAACTTGTAAACTATACAGTGAGAAATTATACCGCCGAACGCCTTGCGATAGCATCTGAATCCTAGCCGCCCCATAATCACTTTGATTAAAGATGGGGAACCCTTCGACAAAGCTCCGGTAAGTCACCGTTGATTTGCCCGTATCATAGCCATAGTAACGTAAGTTTTCCATCGGCAACCCAATGGACTTCACCGCTGAGTAACCAGCCGTCAACGCCTGGCTAAAGCTCAATGAGGCTTGCATCGCGCTATAATCCTCAAACAATGCGGTCCCCCGCTTATTGTAGACGGTCATTTGCCGCGATGCCCCATCACTATACGTGGTGCTATCTTTATTCTTCTTAGCTGACACGTTGGTCGACTCTCCACTATTTAACAAACGCGTGGTAAAGTAATCGGTCGACTGCTGGTTAACCAAATAACTATAGGATGGAACGGTCACTTGACTTGTGACGTATGGCATAACTGTTTGGTTCAGCCAATCCAGTTTCACATTAATCCGAAATAAATTCTCCTGCAAAATCTGTTTAAGCGCCTGCGTGTGACTCTTGCGTACCGTCACCCGGTAAACCCGGTGATCCTGATCATTTAATAGGTAAATATCTCCCGTATCCGTCAGCGGTACCAAGATCCGTGAGAACTTAGTCGCCGTACGATTAAGCTGACTGCCAAAGACCGTGTTATACATCTTCACGTTGATTGGCGCCGCATAGGACAGCAAAACACTACTCTTGGTTTGCAAAAACTTCATGTAAGCCGCTTTTGATGACACGTTAACTGTCCGCACACGTCCCAGTTCCCATTTCGACAAGGCTTCTCTGATCTCCGTGGTCAAACTCACTTTACGGTTATTCAACAATTCCTGATTCCCATTGGCGTTCGTATAAACCACCTGCGTCGGTAAGTACACATCCTTTTGGGGGCGCGCACTTAATTCAGTCGTCGTGGTATTCGAACTGCGTTGTCGGTTACGTTCATACTGCGCCGGGTTCGTCCAAATCATCGCTGACAAGGCCACACTCACCGCCACAGCAAGGGTTAATCCCAGAGGCAAAAAGGTTTTAGTTATCTTCATCCCAGAGATCCTCCTCATCATATGGCTTATAAGGCAAGGAAATATAGAACGTCGAGCCGCGCCCTTCACGACTGTCGACCCAGATTCGGCCACCTAACATTTGCACAACTTCTCGCGAAATGGCAAGACCCAAGCCAGTTCCTCCTTGTGCCCGTGAACGGGCCTTATCAACCCGGTAGAATCGATCAAAGATCCGCGGAATATCTGCCCGTGGAATCCCCAACCCTTGGTCAGAGACACTTAAAATGACGTTGTTATGGGTCTCTAGTAGGCGAGCCGTCACGACCCCACCGTCTGGCGAATACTTAATGGCATTATTCATTAGGTTATCCAAGACTTGTGTGAAGCGGTCGGTGTCAATTTCCACCCAGAGATCGCGCTTCGTGAAGTCTCGTTTGATGGTATACGTTTTTTCCGGCTGGTCATCTTGTTTTAACATCATGTCAAAGCGATCCAGCACGTAGTTAAACAACTCGTTTAGGTTGACCATTTCCAGATCAACCTTTTGCGTTCCGGAATCCATCCGTGACAAGGTCAAAAGGTCATTGATCATCCGGATCATCCGGTCCGTTTCTTCCTGTGTCACCTTTAAGAAGTCTGGTGCCACCTTAGGGTCTTTCCAAGCACCTTCTGACAAGGCTTCAATGTAAGACCGCACACTGGTTAATGGCGTTCGCAACTCATGAGACACGTTTGACACGAACTCACGCCGATCTTGGTCGATCTTCTGCTGTTCCGTGACATCATGTAGCACACAGACCAACCCAGAAATAAATCCGGATTCCCGTTGAATAAGCGAGAAGTAGGCTTGCAAGATCAGATCGTGTTCTTTGGTTGAAAAGTCCAAGACCAAGTCATCTGGATCTTCCAACAGCTCGCGGAGCGTATAGTCATCCCGAATATCCAATAAATCCAAGATGGACTTGCCCACTGCATCGTCCGGCTCATGATCCAAAAAGCTGCTAGCCGTTTCATTAATAATCGTCACGTTCCCCCGGCGGTCGGTCGCAATCACGCCGTCCGTCATGTGGGCCATAACGGAGTCCAACCGTCGCCGCTCAGATTCCGTAGACTCCTGGGCTTCTTCCACCCGGACTGACAGGTTATTAACCGCACTAGCCAACTGACCCAATTCATCATTACCATAAACGTGCACGTGCCCTGAGTAGTCGCCGCGAGCGATCCGCAGCGTTTGCTTCTTCATTTCATCAATCGGTCGGGTAATTGCCCGGGAAATAATGATCGCCATGACCAGTCCCAAAATGATGGCCACGAAGGTCGCCGAGACATAGATCAAAGTAATCTGGTTAATATTTTGGTAAACGGAGTCTAAACTCGACCGCATGTAAATAACCCCGACTAATTCGCTGTTATTGCCCTGGGTGCGAATTAAGCGCGTAATGGTGGTATAGTAACGGCTATTGCTCTGAGAGCTATAGGTTGTCCGCACCACGTCTCGGTTATTATAAATGGCATTCTTAATATTATTGTCGGTGGTTTTTTGACCAACAATTCCCTGGTTATCCACTTCGTTAGTTCCGCGGATAATCCCTTTATTATCAATGACGCGGATCTGCGCATTATTAGTGTTGTTGATTTCCGACAGCGTCGATTTAATTTGCTTATTACTTTTGGTCATTCCACTCATCGACAACTCATCTGACAAGCGGTTGACAATATGCGTTTGGACGACCTGTTGGGCCTTAAACGTATTTAAATTTTGCCGTTCCAACTGCCGGACAAAGACGGCACCAACGATCTCCAGCGTTAACAGGAGGAGTAGCGCAAAGACCAACGCAATCTTAAAATGAATCGACTGAAACCATCTAATTTTACTATTCACGAAGTCACATACTCCTCAATGCGAGATTTAGCGTTATCGCTAGGTTAAGCTTGATCGGAATCTGGGTTACGTAAGTAGTAACCGACCCCACGACGCGTCACTAACCACGTTGGGTGACTCGGGCTATCTTCAATCTTTTCCCGTAACCGCCGGACTGTGACGTCCACCGTTCGCACATCACCAAAGTAGTCATAACCCCACACCGTTTGTAGTAAGTGTTCTCGCGTCATAACTTGCCCAATATGTTGGGCTAGATAATGGAGCAATTCAAATTCACGGTGGGTCAACTCGATGTTGGCACCCCGCTTAGAAACAGAGTAAGCCTCTGGATGAATCGTCAAATCGCCAATCTCAATATCTTGGTTTTCTGGTTCTTCGGGTTGAGCATGGGCTGCCGTGTTTTGCCGCCGTAAGTTAGCCTTAACCCGCGCCACTAATTCTCGATTAGAAAATGGCTTGGTCACATAATCGTCGGCACCCAATTCTAGTCCCAAGACCTTATCCAATTCAGAATCCTTAGCCGTGACCATGATAATCGGCATGTCATGCTTCTTACGAATCTCACGAGCAACTTCTAGTCCATCAATCTTTGGCAACATCAAATCTAGGATCACTAAGTCGGGGACGTCTTCTTCAACGGCTTGCACCGCTGCTTCACCATCGTAGGCAACCGCTACTTCATACCCCTCTTTTTCGAGGTTAAATTTCATAATATCAGAAATCGGCTTTTCATCATCAACAACGAGAATTTTCTTAGGCATAGCAAAAATTTCCTCCTTAAGGGAAATACAAATGAATCCGGTAATTGCAGGATTACCGGCAGGCCAGCCATCGGGTGTCACATTACCACCGACAATGGGGCCACTACGTTAGTTTTTAATCTTTCATCGTTTAAAGTCAAGGAATAATGGTCCCCACTAATTAGGGCACCCGTTTCAAGGCGTTGCCCGACCTGATAACGTTCCAGTGTCGGCAAAATCAACGCTACCTGAATTATAACACATCATGAAACTTCTTTCAGTCCTAGAGAGTCAAGCTTTTAAGGTTTCTTTAACCGGATATTTCCCGGGAAATGATGCTTCCATTAGTCAGTGATTTGAATGCCACTGATTGTGAATTTTAGTAAGCGCTTTTATCAAACCACCGTCTATCCAACACTGTATCGGACACGTTACTGGTTGTTCAGGCCATTAACTCGCTATCTAGTTCAACTATTTCCCGATGACCATTTAAAGCTGGCACGCTTGACTAATGGCACGTTTTCAACAGCATCTAAATCGTAAAATGCAAAAAAAATTGAATAAAAATCAGTTTTTTTCAAAAAAGGGGTTGCGCACCTCTGGCCTACATGATATGATAGTTCTCGTTGATATGGAAGACATACAACTTAATCACATGGGCAGTTAGCTCAGCTGGCAGAGCAACGGACTCTTAATCCGTGGGTCCAGGGTTCGATCCCCTGACTGCCCATCACTTACTAATCAGCTTTCACGAAGTCGACTTCGTGGTTGCTGATTTTTTTGTACCCTCAAGTATAAATATCCGCTTCGCTTATGTTTATGCATCAACCAAAGGACGGCATCCCCTCTATTTTTTGTCGAGCGCCCTTAGCACGTTCTTCGTATTTTGACTCCTAGACAGATCTGGTCAGCCTATTTAAACTTAAATGTGACGCTATTGTACCATCATTTATGTATGATCTTAATTTGGAGAGGACCCCCGTCACATGAAAAAACGTTTGTCCATAGCCCTGAGTTGCTTCGTTTTGCTCAGTTACCTACCTGTTAATGCTGCGACACGACGAATCACTCCGGCGAATAAGTTTCGTTATATGACCAAGAAGGCTAGCTACTACAACAAGTCAACTAGCACCTATTATCGATCGATTTGGACTAACGCGCGCAAGGCTTGGAATGGATCTAAGACGTTCAAATGGTCAACCACTAAGAATAAAAAGTCACGGTCATTTACCACTTCTGTCAACCGCAACTCTGGCATATGGACTAATGCCACTGGCATGACCTACAACGGCCTCGCCGTCAACCGCCAAGGCGTTCAAACCGGTGCTGGCATGTACTTGAATCGAACTGTTTTGACAAAATATCACTACACCAAAAAGCAACGCACTAATGTTGCCATTCATGAGATGGGCCATGCGTTAGGGCTCGCTCACAATGATGGTGGTTCGGTTAGCGCAATGAATCCGGCTAATCGAACCTACGCCCTTCGTAATTGTGATATTCGCGGGGCTAAGCAGATCTATGCGTCCGCAGCAACGACGACTAAGACACTGGCGACAGCCGCTCAATCAACCTTAACCGTTGACCATTTGAAAGACTACGACAACGGTATTACTGGCGTCGAACAACTGAAAAAATCTGCCCCCATCATTGTTGAAGGGCACATTACCAAGAGTGTTAATCACCACAAAGCGCCCAAGAATTATTACACCACCCAAACCTTGGCCATCGACAAAGCCTTTAAAGGCAACGTCGGGGCGACACTAACCTTCACGCAAGGCGGAACCACCCACATGGCGGTAACGGCGAGTGAAATCTTGCCGCAACACCAGACGATCATCGTCATGCTGGCTAAGAACACCCACGGCACCTACTACGTCATCAATGACGGTCAAGGCATGTTCGTCGATACGTACACCAATAATGGCAACGAACTTTTTGACCACGTCTCTGACCATGCTATTTACACCGAGGCGATGCTACACTGAAAAGCGTTGGCCAATTGGTCAACGCTTTTTCTTACTATACTATGTTCGCCGATAATAGCGCCACGCGGCTCCGATTACGTCAATTAACAAAAAGAGGCCAATAAAACCACCGATACACTCTCCTAATAATCGACCGTAATCCCACCAAAATAACTGGCCCGTCGCAATGAGGTCCATCACACATTTTAAACCGAAAATCGGAATCAACAGCCCCAGGTAGAGCTTCAACAAATCAAGCGTTTGCTGAACCTGTTGCCACAAAATCTCGCGAAAAGTCACAATCACCGTCTCCTCCCCTATAGCATTTATAACCAGGCGTAAGGTTACGCACTGATTCCCCTGAAATGATCAGTCATTATTCTCCACCAGCTATTTTACACTAAGCTGGCCAAAAAAAGCGACGACCAACACTTTTTCCACCCATTATAATGCGACTAATAAAAATGCCCCGCTTTGATCACCAGATCATCGCGAGGCATTTTCGTTATTTCCAATAAGCGTATTTATACTGAGCATCCGTGGTCATCGTGTAGGTTAGGCCACCAACTGTCTTGGAAACCAGGTGCGCCTTAGCCTGTTGATACAAGGGAACTAATCCGGCTTGCTTGGTAACATACGTGTCGGCTTGCTTCATCAGATTCCACCGTTGCATCGTGGTGTACGTTGCTGTGTCGTCAACCTTCTTCATCAGATTCGTGAAGTGGGTGTTCTGCCACTTGGTGAAGTTTACCGAACTGGTCCCATCCGCCATCTGCAAGAAGTCAGCTGGGTCACGCCAATCGGTCGTCCATCCATCCAGATCAATATCAAAGTTCCCGGCGGCACCCTTGGCAATCTGTTGCGCTAACGGCATCGACTTGATGGTAATTGTCAAGCCCGGTAAGTACTTTTGGGCCTGTTGCTGCAGGTATTGGGCTGCGTGCTTTTGTTCATCCGTATCAGCCGTCAGTAACTCCAGACTGGCCTTCTTGATTCCCAATTCCTGTTTGGCTTGCTGCCAAAGTTTAGTGGCCTTTTGGGGATTATAGCTTACCAAGTTCCCCACTTCTTTGGTGAAGTCTTTACCCGTCTTAGGATTCGTGCCATCCCCCGACGGAATTAAACTCGTGGCGGCCTTGGACCCATCTTGCAAGACATTCTCGGTCAGGGCCTGACGATTAACCACGTAGGAGAACGCTTGGCGAACTTTGGTATTGTGCGTAATGGTCCGTTTGTCATTAAATTCTAAGAAGCGCATCGAGCTATTCAGGGTCGTAGTCATTTCCGGATTATTGGCATTCTGCTTGATATATTGGCCGGTCAACACGGTCTCTTGCACCTTACCTGACTTGAATAAGTTAGAAGAAGTCCCCGCATCCTTGACTACTTGAACGTTAACCCGCTTAATTTTGACGTTCTTAGCATTCCAATAATGGGGATTCTTCACGTAAGACCAACTATCGGCAGCACCGTTCCACCCAACTAACTTATAGGCTCCTTCGGACATGGTCTTCGCCGCTGACGTCCCATATTTACTGCCACCAACCTGCTTAAACAGGCTAGTCTTAATCGGGTAAACTGCCGTGGCTAAAATGTCGGGTAACCAAGGTTGCGGCTGGGTTAGCGTGATCTGTAAGGTCCGTTGATTCAACGCCTTCACCCCTAGTGTGGACGCCGCCTTTTTCCCTGCTTGAATCGCTGAATAATTTTTAACGTATTTAAGCTTATTGGCTACCTGTGATTTAGATTGCGGGTTAACCTGCCAATCCATCGACGTCACAAAGTCCTGGGCCGTCACCGCGTCACCATTTTGCCATTTGGCATTCTTTTTGAGCTTAAACGTATAAACAGTCCCGTTCTTAGTGGGTTTAACCACTTTCTCTGCCACACCAGCAATTACCTTACCATGACTGTTCAGGGTATACAGGCCCTCCGACGTTTGTGAAATCATGCTGGAACTATTCGTATCACCAGAAATCGCCGGATTAGCCGTTGCGGGATTTCCCGTCATTGTTACGTTCAACGCCTTATCCGTCGTACTCTTCGCTTGGGCCCCACAGCCGGCCAACGCCATCACGGCTAGCAACCCGACACCCAATCCCATAACCTTATTCATTCTCCATTACCCCTCTCAATTCGCCACAAAAAAATCGTTCGTCTCGTTGGCCGTCTCCGGTCAACAAGGGCGAACGATTCGCGGTACCACCTTGATTTATCTCTTATGGTATTCATGAGAACACCGCGTGCGTTAATGGGCACGACCCAGTACGGACTACTCATTTCACCCGTACGACTTCCAGATGCGCTTCATGGCGATTGCTGACCCGGCTTCCATCATTCCCGGACTCGCTAAACAGTTGATCCACCATTACTCTTCTGGGCAACGTCGTTTTGATTGATATTAAATCTATCATCATTCATTTTAGCTGTCAATCGTTTTATAAATATTCATTTAATTGTATATAATCCCAAAATCAGTGTATAAAAAAGACGACCCCACGTCGCCGTAAGGTCGTCCACTTGAATATAGCTTAAAAAATAGCTCAGATTTACGATAAATCTTTTTATTTATTCACATCTTGCGGCTGGCGCCCCGTCATCGTGGTCGTTTCCCGGCTAACCGTTTTCCCGGCCTGACTGGTCGTCGTTTGCGTCTTGACCGCCACGTGCCCCTTACCCGTGGTATCCGTCAATTGAACGGCCGTCTGCCCTGAAGCCGGCTTAACAACCGAATCCGTCACCGTTGAGCGGTTTTGCGGCACCTGGCTGAAGAGCAATCCCCCAGCAACGAGGCCCAGCGCAAGCCCAGTAATGCCCCTCGTTCGTTTTTTCATATGCTTTCCCCTGATTTCCCTATTGTTCGTGACAATTCCTCTGATGCCATTATACACCAAACGCCCAAATAAATTACTTATAAATTTCCACACGGTGTTGGTTCCGTTGAATCACGAGGCCATTTAGCCCCAAAATCATTAAATTAGCCACTGCCGCCAGAATAAACAGCAAGGTATAAGACCCGTGATCAATCACGAGACCACCAAATAACGGACCAAAAGCTTTGCCAACACTGGCCCAAGCATTGGCCATCCCCTGGTACTTTCCCTTAACCGCGTGCGGGGTCAAACTGTTAACAATCGCTGGAATCGCGGGGAATGCGGTGGCCTCACCCAGCGTTAAGATAACCATCGCTACCACAAAGTGGGCGTAATCTTTGGCGAAGATCAGCGTGAAAAACGACAAGGCCACAAAGAAAATGCCGGCATAAACTTGTAAGTATAAATTGCTAAAAAAGTTACTCAACCAATTAATGATCGCCTGGAAAACCACGATCAACCCCGCATTAAGTGTCCACAACAGACTGTAGTCACGCATAGGAATGCCCATCCCCGTCATATACACGGAAAGATTGGATACCCATTGCTCATACATAATCCAAATGATTACTAGCGAAAGAAAAAAGGCTGCCATGATACGGCGATTAGGTCGCGCAATGGTCACCTTCTCTTGTGTCTGTGCGACTACATGGCGGTGCATCACGGCTGGTGCGCGATAGCACGTCACCACCACCGCCATAAAACAAACGAAGAGACTAAAGGCAATGGCAAATAAGAGCGTGACACTGGTACTATACACAAAGCCTACCAGGGCCGTTCCCAACACCACTCCTAGGTTTTGCGCAAAGTACAGCATATTAAAAATATATCGACCGTCCCGACTATGAATCGTGGTGCCCAGCGAGTTGACCATCGTAAGCGTCCAACCCGAAGCTAGCCCTAAGAAAATCAGGGCGATGGGAAAGGCCGGCCAGCCATGGTTCAGCATTAGTCCCCCCAAGGTTATCAGCGATAAGGCGACCCCACCGATTGTGAGATAATAAGGGTTAAAGCGGTCAAACAACCGGCCACCCAAAACACTACCAACCACGTTGGCTGATGAATATAGAAGTAAGATCACCCCGACCACTGTTAGTGATGCGCCCAAGCGGTTATGGAGGTAAATGGTCGTCAACGGCCAAATAAAACTCATCCCAATACTGCTACACAAAGCCCCCAATAGTAACCATCGCAACCGAATCTCTTGCATCGAACCCCACCTTTCCTAAAGTTAAAATTCAATTAGATTCCATTCTAGCATAGGCGCGCTTCAAAACACTACCCCTCCGAGTCATTTCAATTGCCTTTTACCGCCGTTTCCCCGTAAACTGGTGAGCAGGAGGTGGCGACATGACTGTTTTATTTATCAACGGTAGTCCCCGTAAAACGGGTAATACGGCCGCACTGGGCGAAAGACTCTTACATCAGGTGCCTCACACCACGTGGCACTTAACCGATTATGCTTTACACTTCGAACACGACCAGCGCGAAACTGGGCGGCCGCAGCAAGACTTAACGGATGATTATGAACAACTCATAACGCAATTTGCGACGTTTGATGACATTGTGCTGGGGACGCCGGTCTATTGGTACGGGATGACCGGCCAACTCAAAGTCTTTATGGATCGCTGGTTTGATAGCTATACCCACGATTTCCCCTTTGCCGGTAAACGCCTCTACCTTTTGGTCGTTGGCGCTGACCAGCCCCAAATTAAGGCGACGGGGATTACGCAAGCCGTACAGTATTCCTGCGACTGGCTTCATATGCACTTTCAAGGCGCAACTGTGATTACGGCTGACGGTCCCGATGATGTTCGGCAATTAACGACGCTCCCGGCGAGTTATGCCGCGCTGGCCGCAAAACTACAAGATGCCTACTAGATTACATAAAAATAGCGGCGACTTCGGTATGATTAGAACTGAAGTTGCCGCTATTTTAGGCCAAAAAAAAACCACCGCTCGGGGAAAGCGATGGTCATCGGAGTAGGGGTAACGTCATTATATAAGAATGACGTTAACTATTTTTTCATTATTCCAGGGGAGGAGGAGTACATGAAAAAAGATTGTTAATCTTTGGTAGAAGCACCTTACTGGTTAACTTCTATGTTTTATATACTAATCGGAAAATATGATGAAATTGTGAACTTTCTGGCACACTCTTATGAATTTTTCAAATTTTGGCGATTTATTTGGTTATCATCTAACCCAACGTTGCCCAAAAATAAATCCGATCACCAAATTTACATTGGTTGATCGGATTACCTTTCATCATTACCCCTGATCCGGCGTGTAAGCCACCGAAGAAAATTTATTGAACGACTTCACGAAGAGTAACTTAACCGTTCCTCGAGGACCCGACCGGTTTTTTTCAATGATGACTTCGACTTCTCCCACGTCTTGATCCTCTTCTTCTCGCGGATCACCGCCGCCATCACTGTCGTCGCCTTCCCGTTCGTAATAATCATCCCGGTAAAGGAAGGACACAATATCGGCATCTTGTTCAATTGATCCGGATTCCCGGATATCGGACAAGACTGGTCGTTTATCTTGTCGTTGCTCCACGCCCCGTGATAGCTGCGACAAGGCAATCACTGGCACGTGAAGTTCTTTAGCCAATTTCTTCAATTGCCGTGAAATATCGGACACTTCTTGTTGCCGACTTTCGTGGTTACTTCCTTCAATCAATTGAAGGTAATCAATGACAATTAATCCGAGGTCGCCGCGTTCCTTAGCCAGTCGCCGACATTTGGCCCGAATTTCGGTAATCTTATTTCCGGCCGTATCGTCGATATAAATGCTGGCCTTCGCCAAACTGCCCATGGCGACAATTAAATTTTGCCACTCATCTTCGGAGAGTTGCCCCGTTCGCAAATGGTTGGCGTCAATTGAGCCTTCCGCACACAGCATCCGGTTAACCAATGATTCGGCACTCATTTCCAAACTAAAAATTGCCACCGTTTTATCCGTCTTAGTGCCAACGTTTTGCGCAATGTTCAACGCAAACGCCGTCTTCCCCACGGCCGGCCGGGCGGCTAAGATCATGAGTTCATCATCATGCAAGCCGGTCGTCATCTTATCCAACTCCGCGTAACCCGTCGATAGACCCGTGATGGTATCGCCCTGTTCCGACAGTTGGTTGATCTCTTCAAAGGAACTATTTAGGACCTCACGAATCGGCTTAAACCCGGATTGATTGCGGGTTTCAGCCACACCCATGATGTCGCGCTCAGCGTTATCTAAAAGGTCTGAGACATCCCCATCTTGTTGATACCCCTGAGTGGCAATGTTTGTGGCCGTTTGAATCAGCCGCCGCAAAATCGCTTTTTCTTGAACAATTTTGGCATAGTACGTGGCGTTCGCCGCCGTGGGCACAGCCCCTGCCAGTTCGGCAATATACGTGACGCCGCCGACATCATCTAATTCATTCTTAGCCGTTAACCGGTCAGTAATGGTCACCACGTCAATGGCTTCGTCGCGGTCATTTAGGTCCATCATACTTTGGAAAATAATCTGATGTTCCCGCCGATAGAAGTCTTCTGGGGTGAGATATTCCAACGCATCCACCAACGCATCGGTACTCAAAAAGATCGCCCCTAAGACGGCCTTTTCAGCTTCGAGGTTCTGTGGTGGTGTGTGGTCTGTTAATACGCTATTATCCATACTTACCCCTTCATTTTTAAACGCTGTTCTAAATGACTATTTTACCATGAGAGGACCGGGGTCGTAAAATATATGCTTCAAATTCAGTGCTAGTCCGCACTGGTCAGCCAGCGCACGGTAACCTGGTATTTCCATCCAAGTCGTTGTCAGCAATCGAGTAGTTTCTGGCGTTTTATCATATTTTTCTGTCAGACCGCCGAGTTTAGATCACACGAGAAACAATTCGATAGCTAATCTAAATAACCGTTTTGGCAACAAAATCCCCACGATCATTTATGATCAGGTAATCTGGTGATGCATCATCAGGAGGTGTTTCACCATGTGGGTATTAATTTTGTTACCAGCCGAAAGAGAATTCCCAGAACCAGATTTACGCACCAAGTGGTTTTCTATACTATCAAGCACACCAAGTCGTACTGCAACCTAATTGGCACTACCACGTTGCATAACACCAAAAAGCAGATTGTCACCGAACATGCGATGGTGACAATCTGCTTTTTCTGTGGTTATTTTAACAATTCCGTCGCCGATTCATATTGGTGGCTTCCTGCGTCCGCAAGTTCTTACCGGTGATTTCATCAAGGACTGCTGAACCGAGTAAAACTAAACCGGCAATTCCAATGATAAAGTTGATAAACCAGATAAAACTAAGGGCCGGATCGGAAAAAAGTGCTAGAAAATTAATCAAGAAAATTAAGCTAACCCAAAACTTTGGTGTCTTAAATAACATCGCATACACTCCCTTTTGCGGTTAAGTATATCACAATTAGTCGCACCTGTAAAAACGTTTTCTATATAACCTTTAATCCATTAATGCCATTTACCCCATCAAACGCTTAAGTGCGCCCTAAATGCCATCTCCCCAAAAGAAAAAGGCCACCCAGCGGCGACCTTTCAAACACAGACTACTGTTGTTTAGCAACCACGTGCACCCGAATCTTAGCGGTCACGTCAGCATGCAATTTAACCGGCACATTGGTGAATCCCAGAGACCGGATGGGTTCCGGTAACTCAACCTTGCGTTTGTCCAGCTTCAGATTGTATTGCTTATCCAGTGCTTGAACAATTTGCTTACTTGGAATTGACCCGAACAAGCGGCTGTCTTCACCAGCTTTGGCGACAATTTCCACCACCGTCTTATCATCTTCCAGGCGCTTTTGTAAGTCCTTAGCTTCAGCTAATTCTTCTGCTTCGCGGCGCTGTTCAGCTTTCCGTTCTGCATTCAATTGACTCATTGCGGATTGGTTAGCTTCCTTAGCCAAGCCCCGCTTGATGAGAAAGTTTTGGGCGTAGCCATCTGGGACATTCTTAATTTCGCCCCGCTTACCCTTGCCTCGAACATCTTTCATAAAGATCACTTTCACGTCGGTCACTCCTCACTTATTCCATTCTAGGTTTAATCCTACGCCAAGTCTGACGCAGAAGCAATTAACTACGTTGTCGCCGTTTCTGGCTCATCACTGTGCGTTAAAATATCTAGCAATTGTTGGCGAACTTCCGCCACCGTCTTATCAGCAATTTGGGTTGCCGCATTAGACAAATGACCGCCGCCTCCCATAGCTTCCATGGTTAACTGGACGTTGATTTCACCCAATGATCGCGCTGAAATACCAACGCGTCCATCAGCTCGCCGGGTCACCACGAAAGAAGCATCGACCCCCGACATATTCAACAAATCATCCGCCGCTTGAGCCGCCGTAACGGGATCATAGCTTTGGTCTTCTTCACCCACAATCAACGCCATATCTTCGTTAACGAACTCAACCATTTCAATCAAGTGGTTACGTTGCAAATAACTATCAACGTTTTCTTTCATGTACTGTTGCATCTCAACGGCATCGGCACCGGCAGACCGTAAGTAACTGGCGGCATCAAACGTCCGTGTCCCGGTCCGTAATGAGAAGTGCTTGGTATCAACGAAGATCCCCGTTAACATCGCCGTTGCTTCCAGTTTATTGATCGGTTCGCCTTCTTGAGACTGATACTCAAACATTTCCGTAATCAACTCACACGTTGAGCTCGCATACGGTTCGATATAAACCAACAACGGGTTCTCAGGGAATTCTTCACCCCGCCGGTGATGGTCAATAATCATCACGCGGTTTTCCAATCGATGATACAGATCGGCAGAAATTGAAATCGACGGTTTAGAGTGATCCACCATTAAGAGCATGCTTTGATCGGTTGCCTTCTCTAAAGCTGTTTCTGGTGAAATAATCGACGCATCAATGTCCGGATACTGTTTCAGGTTGTCCAGTAAACGTTGCACATCGGAGTGCACCGTTTCCTTATCCAACACAATCCAGCACGTCTTGTTGTTCATCTTGGCAATCCGCCGAATTCCGAGACAAGCACCCAGTGAATCCATATCTGGCTGTGAATGCCCCTGAACAAAGATCTGATCGGATTCGTTCATCAACTCTTGCAAGGCCTGCGAGATCATCCGTGCGCGGACCCGCGTCCGTTTCTCCATCGGGTTAGTCTTACCACCGTAATACCGGGCTTCTTGATCGGCTGCTTTGACCACCACCTGGTCACCACCCCGGCCTAAGGCTAAGTCCAGATTACTCTGAGCCTGGTCGGCCAACTTGTTAAGATTAGGATCACCATACGCAATCCCCATACTCAAGGTCAACGGGAAGTTTTGCTTCGAGGTGCTTTCACGAATCGTATCCAAGATTTTGAACTTATCCGCTTCAATCGCGGCTAACGACTTCGCATAAGCCAAAATGAAGTAATGGTCATCATCCAATTGCTTGAGGTACATGTCAAACTGCTGGACCCACGTTGACAGCTCATTGGTCACGTAATTTCGCAGGTTGGAAATGTCCTGATCCGTCATCGACTGGGTGATCTCATCATAGTTATCCAAGAAAATCTGGCCAATCGCAATTTTTTCATTGTCGTATTGCTCCTGAATCAACTGATAGTGCGTGATGTCATAGAGATAAACGGCATGAAAATCCGGTTGAACATACAACGTAAAGCGATAATCGCGCCAAGTGACCGTTGTCATCTTCTGGGCTGGCGCGTCTGCGATTAACTTCGCTAACTCACCATCAACAGCTGTCAGTGAGCGGTTCAAGACATCCGTATCACCAAAGTAATGCTGGAGATACGGGTTAACCCACTCAATCTGATCACTATCGCCCAGAATCATAACACCAGGCGGCATGCGAATCAGGGCTTCTTGCTCACCCTGTTGAATCCGAAAAGACAGATCGGAAATATATTGCGTCGTATCCGCACCAATCTCAGCCATCGTATTAAACACCATCAGTGTCGCCACGCCCACCAAGATTAGGATAACGATCCCAAAAATCCAATTAAGCAGAAACGCCAATACGATACCCAAAATGGCGAGTCCGGCCGTCATCATCGCGATGCCCCGTAAGCGCCGGTTCTGTAAAAACTCCGGCACGTTCGCTCGTGAAAATAATTTATTCATTTTGCTCCTCATCTGATTCTTCTGGAAAAGTTAGATTATCCCCAACCAAGTGTTGGGGTAAAAAAGTTACAAATAACAGTTTCATTTTATCACACTAACCCATAATCACAAAACAAGTTTCCCACGATAACCCGCGACATGACGGGATTAGTAGCGTATTTGGCCATTTTCAATATTTTACGTACTTGCGTTGTTTCACGTGAAACATCACCCTAAACACCCTGTTACGATGACTCGACGGACGACACCTAATTACCTAAACCAGCATTCGCCAGCCAAAGTAGCTAATAATTACCCCTAAAAACGGCATTAACCAGCGATTAAGCCGTTCTGTATTTAATCGATGCAAGACTAGCGGTGTCCCAATTGATCCGATAATCGCGCCCACCATTAGCCCCATTCCAGCGGACCAGTCTACGGTGCTCGTTATCAGGTGAATCGCCAACCCAATGGCGGACATGACCCATAAAACATAGGTGGCCGTTCCAGCTGCCTGTAAAGCTGATAAGCCCAAAATAGCTAGTCCTGCTGCAGTCGTTGCGCCACCACTTAACCCGCCAATTCCGACCATCAGACCACTCAATAGCCCAAACAGACTGGCGATCCAGCCTGATTGCCGGACGTCCCGTTGTTTTCCTGGTCGAAGGGCCTTCACTACCACAATGATTCCCATGACGAGTAAAATTACGCCGACAATCCGGTTATACAGCATTGCCGTGATGTATTTTGCTAAGAGCGCGCCAGCTAAGACTCCAGGAATCGCCGTCAACAGCAATTGATTGCCCAATTTAAAATTGACGTTATGAATTCGAACTTGGGTTAAAAATCCCAAAAATAACGCCGGTAAGGCAACAAATAATGACGTTGGTACCGCGACAGCCGTTGCCAATCCCAATTGACTGGTCAAGACTCCCAGATATAACGACGCGCCCCCGCCGCCAATTAAACTAACAAAAACCCCGATCATAAAGCCATACCCGATACTTAACAAGGCCAACACACCTTTCAATTAAAAGTGGAATATGTTCCATATAATAATTGGAATACATTCCACTTGTCAATACCGTGTATTTAGACTATCTTAGAGATAACTTGAAAGGAGTTATTTTTATGCGGCAAGATGCGCAGTACAATCATCAAAAGATTTTGACAACTGCAACCCACCTACTTTCGACACAAGACATTGCGACCATGAAAATGACCGATATCGCCCACGCTGCTGGGATTGGTGTGGGCACGCTCTATCGTAACTATCCTAATAAAAGTGCGCTTTGCCTTGCGCTAGTCTATGATCGACTACGGGTCTTTATTACGACGACGCAGGCCCAAATAAAACAAACGACCCCTACGCCAGCCACACTTAAAGCTGTCTTAACAGATTACTTGGCCTTTCGTGATGCCAATCAGGCATTGCTCAACACCATTAGTGAGGTGCCACAAGCCGGTCAAGATTTTTACCAAAGCCCCTTATTCCAACAACTCACAGATCTTTTCCAAAAGTTGCTGACCCCCTTACATCCCGATTGGTCAGCCCAGACGATTGTGTTTCGCTCGGATATGCTAGTCGCTATGCTCAAGAGTGAAATGTACGCTTTCGAACGCCAGCAGCGCGGACTAAGCAATCCGGATTTGTTACACGAACTCTTAAGCCTCCTAGAGGTATCGCCCGCTGACTAACCGCCCATTTCAGTTGTCAAATTCTCATTTTCCGCTAATCATTGATTAGTCATTAAGGGTTACCAAACGGAGGCTCTCCCACAAATTCGTTTTTAAAAAGTTCTCTACATACCTAGTATGCTGCGTTTTGGGTCGTTGTTCATTAAATTTCTCGTTGACATTCTCAATAGGCATGCTAAACTAGCAATCATTAACAAACGATTAGAACCTTAAAAGTGATGACGAAGACTAGTACCCCTGTTGCTCATTGTTAGCGAGCCCGGTTAAGTGCAAGCGGGTCAAGAACAATGGTGGAAACTCCCTTCTGAACTGTCAGCTGAATTCACAGTAAGCCCGACCGGTGGCCCCGTTATCCCCAAGTGAATCGCGACCTGGCCCAACTAACGGGACCTAGCCCGTGACATTTGGCCTTCTAGGAGTGTCGCCGTTCACGATTGAGTCCCAATTAAGGTGGTACCGTGCGCAAGCGCCCTTACAGAGAAATTTTTCTGTAAGGGCGCTTTTTGCCGTTCCCCTGACAGCTCTGTTCTAACCGTTTGCCTAGGAGGCTATTTTATGCGACGTTTTGTATCTCTGATTCCAATTACCCTACTGCTACTCGCTGGCTTAAGTGCCTGTGGTAGTAAATCCAGTGCTAACCAAAATAAAACGCTCAACGTGACTTTGGCCGATGAACCCGCCACCGTTGACCCCAACAAGGACACTGACACCAACAGTGCCAGCGTCATCGCCCAAACCATGGAGGGACTGTACACCTACAGTAAATCCAATAAGATCATCCCCGGCGTAGCAACCAAAGTGGTGAAGCCCACCAACCATGGCAAGACCTACACGTTTACCTTAAAGAAAACTGCCAAGTGGGCTAACGGGCAACGTGTCACGGCGCAAGACTTCGTGACGTCACTTCGCCGAATGGCTGACCCGACCACTAAAGCGCAATACGCGAGCGTCCTGTCCGCCTTTAAGAATTACAACGCCGTGCAGCACGGTAAACTCGCGCCGTCTAAACTTGGCATCACCGCACTCAGTAAGACTAAGCTTCAAATTCAATTGACCAAGGCCGTGCCCTACTTTAATGACTTAGTAGCCAGCAAGTATTACCCGCTTAATACGGCGGCGGTCCGAAAGTATGGATCAAAATACGGGACAAATGCCGCCAGAGCAATGAGCAATGGCCCTTACAAATTGGTTGGTTGGACCGGCAGCAATTCCACTTGGCGTTACGTCAAGAACCCTCACTATTGGAATGCCCAGAACGTCAAGATTCACCAAATCAAGGTGGCGGTCACCAAAGATTCCACGACCGCAGCCAATTTATTTAACGCTGGTAAAATCCAAGAAACCACGGTTAGTGGCGAATATGTCCGGGCAAATGGTAACAGCAAGCAACTCCACACCCACCTGCTTGGCCGAATGAATCTACTGTACTTCAACAGTAAACGCCAAACGACGGCCTCGGAAAACCTCCGTCAGGCCGTCTCCTACGCCATTGACCGTAACCAGTTGACCAACTCCGTCCTCAAAGATGGCTCCAAGGCGGCTTTAAGTGCCGTTCCCCGCGGTGATCAGACCAACCCGCAGACTGGCAAGGATATGGCAAGTGAGGTGGGTAATCTGTTAACTTACAACGTCAGCACGGCCAAACGCTATTGGCAAAGGTACTTAAAGGAAGCCGGCAAAACCAAGGTGACCTTGAGTATCTTGACCGATGATAGTGATGACGATAAGAAAGTCGGGACTTATTTACAATCCGTCTTGGAAAAGAATCTACCGGGCCTGACCATTACGCTCACGCAGATCCCCCACGCCCAACACGTATCCCGCGACTTTGCTGGTAACTTTGACATCAATCTCATTGGCTGGTCGACCAACTGGCTCGATGCCTCAGACTATCTTGACTTGGCCGCCAAAGGTAATTCCGTGAACTTCACCAACTGGAACGACCAGACGTACAACCAAATCCTAACGAGCGCTGAGAATCAAAGCGGCCAAGCTCGTTATAACGGGTTGGTTAAGGCGGATAAGTATCTGATGCGTGTTAAAGGCTACGTCCCACTCTACCAGCCATCTGAAGCGAAATTAATTAGCAAGCAAGTTGGCGGCCTAACTTACTCGCTACTCAACGATGCCCAATACCAGTATGCCTATTGGAAATAATTTATTTAGGAGGACTTATCTATGACGCAAACAACTTTTTATAACTGTTATTTCTTTGATGGTACCAACGACCAGAATCAAACCGATACGTGGTTTACGGTTGACGACACCGGGCGGATCACCGCAATCGGTCACGGCACCCCGACCGACACAACCGATACTGTCGATCTCCACGGACAATATGTCATGCCCGGATTTATTAACGTCCATACGCACATCACCAGTGATCCTGATGCCTTTAGCGGGCACTTCGGTGGCTCGGAAACGGAGTCCGCGGTCTTCGCCTACGAAAATCTCCGGACCCTTCTCAAGTCCGGAGTCACCTACATTCGTGAATGCGGAACGACTTACGATATTGATATCAAACTCAAACGCCTACAGCGTCAGGGCAAACTTCCCCAAACGCCGCACATGATGGCATCCGGCCGGGCCTTTTCGATGACGGGGGGCCACGGGGACGGCCCCCACGCTGCCTATCTGGTCGACTCGCAAGACGAGATGCGTAAGGCCGTGCGCACCGCTTTTAAAGGTGGGGCTGAATGCATCAAGGTCATGGCGACCGGTGGTGTCATGACGCCCAACGATTTCATGGAAGACCCCCAGCTCTCCACGGCTGAGATCGCCATTGCGGTTGAAGAAGCCCACCATAAACGCCGCATCGTGGCGGCCCACGCTGAAGGTAATCCGGGCATCCAAAACGCCCTTAATGCTGGCGTTGACTCGATTGAACACGGCTTTTACGTCAACAGCGATGAAGCCCACCAGATGGTTGAACAGGGTACCTACCTCACCCCCACGCTCGTGGCCGAAGCGGCAGTCGCCAATCAGGGACAGGGCCAACTTCCTGACTGGGAAGTTAAAAAGGCGGCTGATGCCATGGCCGACACCTATCTTAACCTCAGCCAGGCCTTTAAAATTGGGGTCAAATTCACCTGTGGTACCGACGCGGGTACGCCCTTTAATGGCTTTGAGCGCACCCCCGAAGAATTTGGATTTCTTGCGAAAATTGGCATGACCCCCGCGCAAGCCTATCAGTGTTCTAGCATTAATGCAGCTACTCTCATGGGTATCGCTGATGATTACGGCACGCTAACGGTCGGCAAATTCGCAGATTTCCAAGTGCTCCGTGCCGATCCACTAGCTGACACGGCCGCAGTAATCCAAGCGGATAAGGCCGTCTATGTCGGTGGTGTGCGCCAGTTTTAGGTGAGTCTGGTCAGTATGCTAGTGTGATATTTCGACTTAAAGAGCCGTTGCTATAGCGTTAAAAATATGGACCTAAATCTCAGAACTTTAACGAGATTTGGGTCCATATCTGTATTGCCATAATTAGCGATCTTAATTTGAAGGGAGCAAAAGAATCATCGACTCTCCGTACCGTTTGTCGTGCTTAGGGAAAGCATACGCACCGATTCGATATCCCTTAAAACTCGTGAATTTTTTATGCTTTGTGACAAGTTCTTCCTTTAAGGAATTTCGCTGAAAAGACAAAAAATTCTGATTTTTCTGTATCCGTTTATCAGAAGAGAGTCTGAATACAGAAGGTTCATTTTCAGCTCCTACCAATTCTTCAATCACACTCGTATAGTCATCAGGATTAGCACCTGCATTCGCAAAAATAAAGTCAGCAGCAAGTTGTAATGGTTCATCTGGAATTGTTCCCGGAAACAAATTCAGCAACTGCTTGTTCAGATTATCATCAACATTGTACGTGCTCATCGCCGCCCCAAAAGGATCTGTCAGAGTTCCATTCGGATTGGCTGGGTTAACCCCCTTTTTCAAATATCCCGTCCATACATACCCCTTGGCTTTCCCAGTCCCATTAGTCACCTTTAAATATGTCCCACTATTTCTAACAGACTTCATCGAATACTTTGCTGTCGCATACCAAGTCGTTTTAGGATAATTTTTTAGGTTATGCAGGCGTTTTGTATGAGACTTATTCCATAAATAACCGCTCTTGGCGCTTTTAGCATAATAAGACGTTGGGTGTCTAAACCCCATTAACTTTTTCACTTGATACGTTGCTGCCTGAGCGTGTTGCGGCATTTGAACAACTGCCAGGCCACCCATAACCGCCCCTAACACTAATGACCCCGTAACCACTTTTTTCATAGTATTTCTCCTCCTGTAAAGCTTAATTCTCTACCCTGATCTGAAGTTTACCGTATATTATTCGATTGTGCAAAACTGATATCTAGGCATCACCGATTACCAGCTTATCTATCTAGTGAGTAATGGGTAATCTCTCTGATCAACCAGTTAGCAATCCGGCGCGTTCAACTAATCTTCAATTTGCCATTGACAATTTTTCAATCGGTGATAAACTCATAATCATTAACAATTGATTAGAAAATTAAAAAGTGATGATGAAGTCCAGTAGTGACCAACCACCTCTTCAGCGACCCCGGTTTAGTGTGAGCGGGGACAGGTGCTGGTGACGAACATCCCTTCGGAGCCGTTAGCTGAATTTAAGTAAGTTTACACCGGAAGCATCCGTTATCAATGCAGTGAATCGCGGGCAGGATTGTCCTTTAGCGAGCCTAGCGCTAAATTCCGATCTCTTAGGTCGTCCGCCGTTCATAGATAAGGCTACTTTTTGAGTAGCAAAAAATAAGGTGGTACCGTGCGAACAGCACCCTTACGGAGAAGTTATTTCCGTGGGGGTGCTTTTTATTTTCCGCGTAATCCTCTAATCAATTGGCACTAGGAGGGTGTTTCACATGAAACATTTTGTTTGGACCTTACCAGTTGGCCTGCTACTACTCGCTTCATTGAGCGGTTGCGGTCATGCTGCGGGTCATACGACCAATAAGAATCGGCCTTTAAACGTCACCTTGGCCAGCGAACCAGCCACGGCTGATCCGAATAAATCTACTGATACCAATAGTGGTAGCCTGATTTTTCAAACCATGGAGGGCCTCTACACCTATAATCGCAACGGTAAAATTACCGCGGGGGTTGCCACCAAAATGGTTACGCCGACGAATAATGGCAAAACCTATACGTTTACGCTGAAGAAGCAGGCGAAATGGGCGAATGGTCAACGGGTGACCGCCCAAGACTTCGTCACGTCGCTACAACGAATGGCGAATCCTAAGACTAAGGCCCAATATGCCAGTGTGTTATCGGCCTTTAAGAACTTTACGGCTGTTCAAACCGGTAAGGCCGCTCCGAGCAAGTTAGGCATTAAGGCCTTGAGTTCAACGAAGCTCCAGTTTCAATTAACCAAGGCGGTACCCTACTTTAATGATCTTATCGCCAGTGAGTATTACCCGCTAAACACAGCTGCGGTGAAGAAATATGGCGCTCAATATGGCACTAGTGCCGCTAAAACTGTCAGCAACGGCGCCTATAAACTAGTTGGTTGGACCGGAAGTAATGCCAGTTGGTCTTACGTTAAAAATCGCCACTATTGGAACGCTGACAGCGTTAAGATCAACCGCGTTAAGGTAGCTGTCACTAAAGATGAAAGTACTGCTGCTAACCTCTTTAACGCCGATAAGGTCCAAGAGACCACCGTTACGGGTAATTATGTACGGGCTAACCGTAACAGCAAGAACCTCCACACCCATTTAACTGGCCGGCTCCAATACCTCTACGTCAACAGCAAAAAAACGGCAACCAACTCCACCAATTTACGTCAGGCCATTTCTAACGCCATCAACCGCTCACAGTTAACTAAATCCGTCTTACAGGATGGCTCAAAGGCTGCCCTGAGTGCGGTACCAACTGGCGATCAAAAAAATCCACAAACAGGGCAGGACATGGCGGCTCAAGTCGGTAATCTACTACCCCAAGATAAGCAACAGGCCAAAACCTACTGGCAGAAATACTTGAAAGAAACGGGCCAGACTAAGGCAACCTTGAATCTGCTGACCGATGATACCGATGACGATAAGAAAGTCGGCACATATCTCCAATCTGAATTGGAGAAAACCTTACCCGGCCTGACCATTACCACCACCGCAATCCCTCATGCCCAACACGTGGCCCGCGATTTTGCTGGTAATTTTGAATTAAATCTCACCGGTTGGTCAACCAGTTGGCTGGATGCGGCAGACTTTCTCAGCCTTGCCGCCAAGGGGAATTCGGTTAATTTCACCAATTGGTCTGATACGACCTTTAACCAGTTACTCACGAAAGCTAATAGTCAAACCGGACTGGCTCGCTATAACGGTTTAATGGCCGCCGACAAGCGACTGATGGCGGTTAAGGGATATATACCCCTGTACCAACCGTCTGAGGCCAAGTTAATCAGTAACCAAGTTGGTGGCTTGACCTACACCCTGCTACACGAAGCCAAGTATCAATATGCTTACTGGAAATAACTGTCACATCTCACTTAGGAGGACTTATTTATGACCCAAACTACATTTTTTAATTTTACCTTATTCGATGGTGCCACTGACCACAACCAGCCCGCTGCTTGGTTTACCGTTGACGACAATACTGGCCGGTTAACGGCCCGGGGACACGGAACACCGGAGACTACCGACCACCAAGTTGATTTGCGCGAACACTATGTCATGCCAGGCTTCTTCAACGTTCATACCCACATCACACTTGATCCGCAATCCTTTAGCGGCGATTCCGGACAGTCAGAAGCCGAAGCTGGCGTCTTTGCCTTTGAAAATCTCCAAACACTACTAAAATCCGGGGTCACCTACGTTCGCGAACTCGGCACCAACTACGATGTTGATGTGAAGCTCAAGCGATTACAACACCGCGGCCTTCTCCCCCACACCCCCCATCTGTTAGCTTCAGGCCGCGCTTTTTCCATGACTGGCGGCCACGGCGATTCACCGCACGGGGGGCATGCCGTTGACTCACCCGATGAAATGCGCAAGGCGGTCAGAACGGCCTTCAAACACGGCGTTGAAACGATCAAGGTTATGGCAACTGGGGGCGTCATGACGCCCAATGATTTCATGGAAGACCCCCAACTATCCGTAGCGGAAATGCGCGTAGCCGTCGAAGAAGCCCACCATAAGCGGCGATTGGTAGCGGCCCACGCGGAAGGAAACCCGGGCATTCAAAATGCACTTGATGCCGGCGTAGATTCCATTGAACATGGCTTCTATGTAACTGAAACCGAAGCCAAACAGATGGTGGCCCAAGGCACTTACCTCACACCCACCCTGATTGCCGAATGGACTATTCCAGAATTTGGTAAGGGACAACTGCCAGACTGGGAAGTCAAAAAAGCCGCCGATGCACTCGACGATACGTACGTTAATTTACGGCGCGCCTACCAACTAGGCGTTAAATTCACCTGTGGCACCGATGCGGGTACGCCGTTCAACGGTTTTGACTTAACTCCAGCTGAGTTTGGTTTACTGACCAAACTGGGCATGACTCCCGCACAAGCCTATCAGTGCTCTAGCTTGAATTCTGCCGCGTTGTTAGGTGTCGCTGACGACTACGGCACCCTGGAAGTAGGCAAATTCGCGGACTTTCAGGTCTTGGCCGCTGATCCATTAGCAGACACAGCCAACGTCCAACAGGTGGACAAGCACGTCTACTTGAGTGGAAAACGTGAATTCTAATTGCAACGACTAATCCCCGTACCGTCATCAACTGACGCTACGGGGATTTTAATTGTTTCACGTGAAACAGTTATTACCGTTTCAATCTCAGCAAACACGGAACATAAAAAGACGACCAACCCAAAAGGTCAGTCGTCATTTAGACTACTCTTCGCTAACGAATGGCATTAAGCCCATGATCCGTGAACGTTTGATAGCAATAGTTAACTTACGTTGGTTCTTGGCACTCGTACCAGTTACCCGGCGAGGTAAGATCTTACCCCGTTCAGAGATGAACCGACGTAATAAGTCAGTGTCTTTGTAATCAATGTATTCGATGTGGTTGGCTGCAATAAAGTCAACCTTACGACGGCGACGGCCGCCACGACGTTGTCCTGCCATGAGAAATTCCCTCCTCGTATTTTAGATATTAGAACGGTAAATCATCATCGGAAATGTCAATGGAATCGCCAGAATTGGCAAACGGATCAGCTGCATTGTTGTTCGCATTACTGTTCTGATTGTTACTTCCAGAATTCGGGGCCATACCTTGAGAAGGCGCAGCCGGAGCTGGATTCCCACTCGTGTATGGATTGGCATTTTGATTCTGATTTTGAGGAGCATTATTATTCATGGAGCCGCCATTGTAGTTTCCACCACCGTTGTTCTCGTTACGAGAACGGGGTTCCAAGAACGAAAAGTTCTCGACAACCACTTCGGTGACGTAAACCCGTTGGCCCTGTTGATTTTCGTAATTCCGGGTCTGGATGCGCCCTTCAATACCGACAAGGGAACCCTTGTGGAAGAAGTTGGCAAAGTTTTCCGCGGACTTGCGCCAAATGACGCAACTTACGAAATCAGCTTCTCGTTCACCTTGTTGGTTGGTGAACCGCCGATCAACGGCCAGCGTGAAGGTGGCTACAGCAGCACCGCCTTGGGTGTAGCGTAAGTCAACATCCCGTGTTAGTCGGCCAGTAAGTACTACTCGGTTGATCATTGCTGAATAACTCCTCTCAGTTTAAGTTTAAAATTAGTCTTCGCGCTTAACGATCATGTGACGTAAAATGCTGTCATTGATCTTAGCTAAACGGTCGAATTCGTTCAAACCTTTGTCATCAGTTGCGTTTAACGTGATAACGTGGTAGATACCTTCGTTAAAGCCACCAATTTCATAAGCGAACCGACGCTTTGACCAGTCTTTCGAGTTGATCAATTCTGCACCGTTGTCCGTCAAAATCTTGTCGAAGCGTTCAACCAAAGCGGTCTTAGCAGCATCATCAAGATCTGGACGAATGATGTAGGTGATTTCGTATTTAGTAGTTTCCATGAATGTTACACCTCCTTATGGACTTCAGGCCCCCACTGCAATGTGGGAGCAAGGAGAGACACTAGCGTAAGCCAGATACTCACAAGCTAGTAGTATAGCATAGATTTAAAAGTTAAGCAAATCGGGGCCGACCGACGGCGGGGCTGACGTTACATAGGTAGTTCCGGATTACGTCCCCCGTGAGCATTTTTAACTTAAAAAAAGTAAAAGCCGCTCACTGCTGTGCGAACTAGCCTTGTCTGGCCGCCTTCCAGACACGTAACTTCCAGGTTCAGACTAAATTAATGACCGTACAACCACGGATAATTATCACCTCGGCAACAGCCAATGTGGCTTCAAACTAGCACCATCCAACGTTTCTGCAGTAATGGTCATAGTTGGACCAACCAACGTGACCACACCACACCCCAGTAGCCCGACGAGAAGCGGCAAGTGGGCTCAGTACCGTCGTTATCCTTGGCGCGCGTTTTTAGCGCGCTTAGGATAAGACCGACCTTTAAGACAAGTGATCTACTTGACTTAAAGTCGTGTCCGGTACGTTCCAGCCCATTTGTCGCGACCAGAGGGCGGGCAATCACAGCCAAAAGTAATTGACACAGGCACCCTAACCAATATGGCCACGTCATACTACGTTCCAGCTCATTTGCCACGACCAGCAGGTGGGCAATCACAGCCAAAAGTAACCGACTTAGTCACACTAAACCAAAAGAATGAAAACCAAAAAAGGACTCTGCCAGCTTTTGGCAAAGTCCCACGTTTCACTATTAATTAAGCTTCAGTTGGGTCGTCTGATTCAGGGACGACTGGCCCATCAGTTGTGGCAGGTGTTTCGCCATCAACTACTGGTGCTTCGTCAGCCGTTTCGTCTTCCTTAGCGACCTTCGCCATGGTGGCCACAGCGGTATCATCGGCTAAACGAATCAGGTGAACCCCTAAGGTTGCCCGACCCGTTTCAGACACGTCAGATGCGCTAAAGCGAATCATGACTCCTTTATTGGTGACTAACATAATATCTTCGTCACCATCTAAAGTCGTCAAACCAGCTAATGGCCCGTTCTTAGTCGAGACATTCACCGTCTTGATCCCTTTACCGCCACGGCCCTTAATTGGGTACTCCGCAGCAGCCGTTTGTTTCCCATAGCCCTTTTCGGAGATGACAAACACTTTGCTGTCAGGCTTCAAGACACTCGCGCCAATCACGTAATCGTGTTCACGCAAACGAATCCCGCGAACCCCGGTAGCCGAACGGCCCATCGAGCGGACGTCGGTAGCCGCAAAGCTCACTGCGTAACCTAAATGCGTCCCGATAATCATATTAGCATCGGCATTAATAATGTCGACATCAATCAGTTCATCGTCTTCTTTCAGGTTGATAGCCTTGAGACCATTACTCCGGATATTAGCAAATTCATCCACTGGTGTCCGTTTAACCGTCCCTTGCACCGTCGTAAAGAACAGATCCCGGTTATCATTTTCGCCGGGGTTAGCGACGTTAATGACGGCCTGAACGTGTTCATTATTGTTGATGCCCAGTAGGTTAATCACTGGAATTCCCTTGGCCGTCCGACCGTATTCAGGGATTTCATACCCCTTCATCCGGTAGACCTTCCCGGTGTTCGTGAAGAACAGAAGCATGTCATGCGTGGACGTCGCCACCAGGTGTTCGATGAAATCATCATCGTGAACGCCCATGCCTTGAACCCCTTTACCACCACGGTTTTGGGCCTTGAATTCAGACGTTGGTAACCGCTTGATGTAGCCATTGTGCGTCAATGACACCACAACGTCTTCTTCAGCGATTAAGTCTTCATCTTCCAAGCTGAGAACTTCGCCGACCATCAATTCAGTTCGCCGATCGTCCCCAAACTTGTTTTGAATTTCCAATAATTCTTCGTAAATGATGGCTTGTTGCCGTTCTTTAGACGCCAAGATTTCCTTGTAGTCCTTGATGTTAGCCATCACGTCCGCGTATTCTTTTTCAACCTTTTCCCGTTCCAAACCGGTCAGACGAACCAATCGCATATCCAAAATGGCTTGTGATTGTTTGTCAGACAGGCTGAAACGCGTAATCAGTTCTTGCTTGGCAACGTCAGCGGTTTGCGATTGCCGAATAATCGTAATGATTTCGTCAATGTGGTCCAGCGCGATTCGCAACCCTTCCAGGATGTGAGCCCGGGCTTCGGCCTTACGCAAATCAAACTCAGTCCGCCGGCGGATAACTTCCAACTGGAATTCCAAGTAGTATTGCAAGATGGCTTTGAGCCCCAGAACCTTGGGAGCACCGTTGACGATGGCTAACATATTGATCCCAAAGGAGGTCTGCATCAACGTCATCTTATACAAATTGTTCAAGATGACTTCGGCACTGGCATCCCGCCGAACATCAATCACAATCCGCATCCCAGTCCGGTCAGTTTCATCGTTGACATCAGTAATGCCTTCGATTCGCTTATCTCGCGCCAGTTCGGCGATTCGTTCAATCAATTTGGCTTTGTTGACCATGTACGGAATTTCCGTTGCCACGATCCGTTGTTTGCCATTCTTTTCTTCTTCAATGTCCACCTTGGCCCGCAAGGTAATGGTGCCCTTACCGGTCTCGTAAGCCCGCCGAATAGCCGCTTTACCCATAACAATCCCACCAGTGGGAAAGTCTGGCCCTGGCAAGGCTTCCATCAAATCAGCCAAGCTGGCATCTGGATTCTTCATCAAAATGTGCAAGGCACTGATGACTTCCGTTAAGTTATGCGGCGGAATGTTCGTTGCCATCCCGACCGCAATCCCTGAAGCCCCGTTAACCAACAGGTTGGGGAACCGTGACGGTAAGACCACGGGTTCACGTTCACTACCATCATAGTTATCTTGAAAATCAATCGTGTCCTTGTTGATATCGCGTAACATTTCCATCGCGATCTTGCTCAGCCGCGCTTCGGTATACCGCATAGCGGCGGCACCATCTCCATCGACGGACCCAAAGTTCCCATGGCCGTCGACTAACATGTAGCGATACGAGAAGTCTTGCGCCATCCGCACCATGGATTCATAGACGGCTGAATCACCATGAGGGTGATACTTCCCGAGGACGTCCCCAACCATCCGGGCAGATTTCCGGAATGGCTTATCAGGGGTGATCCCCAATTCATGCATATCATATAAAATCCGGCGGTGGACTGGCTTTAACCCATCCCGCACATCCGGCAAGGCCCGTTGCACAATGACACTCATCGCGTAATCTAAGAAAGATGTCCGCATAGTTTGTGACAGGTCAACGTCAGTGACTCGGCCTAAATAATCTTGATCAGCCAACTAGTTACCCTCCGTTCTTAACTAAACATCCAGTTCGGCAAACGTGGCGTTATTTTCGATAAACTCACGCCGTGGGGCCACCTTATCGCCCATCAACATCGTAAAGACTTGATCGGCATTGATGGCATCTTGCGCATCAACCCGCAAGAGCCGCCGGTTTTCTGGGTTCATGGTCGTTTCCCACAATTGTTCCGCGTCCATTTCCCCTAACCCTTTATACCGTTGGATTTGTGGTTTTGGTGATGGTGGCAATTGCCCCAACAGATCCTTTAATTCTTCATCAGAATCCAAGTACCGTTGCATCTTACCCTGGCGAACTCGATAAAGCGGTGGGCAGGCAATATAGACAAAGCCAGCATCCAATAATGGCCGCATGTAGCGGTAAACCAGCGTCAACAACAGCGTCCGAATGTGCGCACCATCGACATCGGCATCGGTCATCAAAATAAGCTTGTGGTAATTTACCTTAGACACATCAAAGTCATTACCAAAACCCGTTCCCATAGCCGTAAAGAGTGACCGAATTTCTTCGTTTGCTAAGATCCGGTCCATCGACGCCTTTTCCACGTTTAAAATCTTCCCCCGAATTGGCAGAATGGCCTGCGTCAGCCGCGAACGACCTTGCTTGGCAGACCCACCAGCAGAATCCCCTTCGACGATAAAGAGTTCAGAGATTTCGGGATCTTTAGACGTGTTATCAGCTAACTTACCAGGTAAATTGCTGATTTCCAGGCCGCTCTTCTTCCGCGTCACTTCACGGGCCCGTTTAGCAGCAACACGTGCTTTAGACGCCAGCGTCCCTTTGTCCACAATCTTCCGGGCGACATCTGGATGTTCCATCATGAACCGCATAAAGTGGTCAGCAAAGGTGTGATCGACAGCCGTGCGGGCATCAGAGTTCCCTAATTTGGTCTTCGTTTGACCTTCAAATTGCGGATCCGGATGCTTCACGGAAACCACAGCTGTCAACCCTTCACGGACATCATCCCCGGTCAAGTTGGCTTCATTATCTTTCATCAACTTGTTTTGCCGGGCATAATCATTCACAACCCGCGTCAACGCCCGTTTGAACCCTTCTTCATGGGTCCCACCTTCATAGGTGTGGATGTTGTTGGTGAAAGTTAAGAGGTTATTGTGGTAGTCGTCCGTGTATTGCAACGCGACTTCCACCGTAATACCGTTTTCTTGCCCTTCCACGTAAATTGGCGGTTCAAATAACGTTTCTTTGTTTTCGTTCAAATAGTCTACGTAATGCCGGATACCGCCTTCGTAAAGGAAATCTTCTTCCGTTGGCTTTTCCGGACGTTCATCACGAATAGTAATCCGCAAGCCTTTGTTTAAGAAGGCCAGTTCCCGAATCCGCGTCGTCAATGTCTTAATATCAAAGACGGTCGTTTCTCGGAAAATATCTGGGTCCGGTAAAAAGTGAACTGCCGTCCCGTGTTGGTCTTGTGGCAGGCCCTCTTTAATCACGTGCATTGGCGTCTTAACGTGGCCGTGGTCAAAGGCAATCGCATAGGTCTTGCCATCACGTGTCACTTGCGCCTCAAGATCAGTAGACAAGGCGTTAACTACGGAAGCACCCACCCCATGAAGACCACCAGAAACCTTATATCCGCCACCGCCGAATTTACCACCGGCATGCAGAATCGTGAAAACAGTTTCTAACGCTGGTTTTCCCGTCTTCTTTTGGATACCAATCGGAATTCCCCGACCGTTATCGGTAACGGTAATGCTGTTGTCTTGGTTGACTGTCACGTGGATTTCATCAGCAAAGCCTGCTAAGGCCTCATCAATCCCGTTATCGACAATTTCCCAAACTAAATGGTGTAACCCTTGGGAACTCGTCGAGCCAATGTACATCCCGGGCCGTTTCCGGACCGCTTCCAAACCTTCCAAGACTTGAATTTGACTGGCGTCATACTCACGAGCTTGTTGCGCTTTGGTTTCTTTTTCGTCTGCCACTGCCTAATCCTCCTTTGATGCTGCGGGGTCATCGCTGTCCACCGCGTCGGCCACCACAGTTCCTTCGGCCACATGAAAAATGGTTGGGTCCTTAATCAGTTGGCGGGTAATCCCACTCAAACTGGTGGTGGTAATAAACGTCTGTACCTTGTCTTGAATGGCGGTCAATAAATGTGTCTGGCGCGCATCATCCAATTCTGAAAGCACATCATCAAGTAATAAGACCGGGTATTCGCCGGTCTCTTCTTTCATCAAATCAATTTCAGCCAATTTCACGCTCAACGCGGTCGTTCGTTGTTGACCTTGCGACCCGAACGTCTGCACATTTTTACCATTGACCTGAAAATGCAAATCGTCACGGTGGGGACCCACCAGTGTCGTGCCCTGGTAAAGTTCCTTGTCTTGCTGCTTGGCATACAGTGCCGACAAGGCCGCCGTGATGGTGGGCACATCGGTTAGCTGATCATCCGCGACTTGAGTGGCGTAATGAAACGTCAATTCTTCTCGTTGCTGCGAAATCTCCCCGTGAATCGCCTGCGCCCAATGTTCCAACTTTTGCAGCATTGCCAACCGTTGGGCAATAATTTCGGCACCGAATGCCGCTAACTGATCTGACAACACCGACAAAAACAAGAGATCCTTATTCTGCTTGTGTTGGAGATCTTTTAAGTAGCGGTTACGTTGCTTAAGTAGCGTCCGGTACTGGCTCAGGTTGTATAGGTAACGCGGATTCATTTGGCCGAACTCCATATCCATAAAACGCCGCCGAACTGTCGGCGCGCCTTTCACAATGGCTAAATCTTCAGGCGCAAATAAAATCACGTTGAGCTGACCGACATATTGTGACAACCGGGCCTGCTCCAAATGATTGACGCGCGCGCGTTTACCTTGCCGAGAAAAAGTCAGCTCCAAGGGTACGGCCCCGGCAGCCTTAACAACCCGACCACTAACCTTAGCCGTCTTCGCTTGCCAATTAACCAAATCATGGTCATTGGCTGTCCGATGGCTACGGGTCAACGCGAGTACATAGATGGCCTCTAATAGATTGGTTTTTCCCTGAGCATTTTCGCCTAACAAGACATTAATGCCCTGTCCAAACGTTAACTTAGCCGTCGGATAGTTCCGAAATTGCTGCAGCTGCAACTCTTGCAAATACATTATTCACCCTGCTTTGAGCGTATAAAAAATAATCCTGCCTCTGGTACTGCCACTGTATCACCAGGATACAGCTTGCGGCCCCGCCGATTATCCGGCTCGTCATTGATATTTACGGTGTTTTCTTGCAAATACCATTTGGCTTGACCGCCAGTACTGATAACGGATTCTTCCTTGAGTAACTGGCCTAAAGTGATGTAGGGCGTCTCAATGAGAACTTCTTTTTTCACAATTTCACCCCTTAATTTTCGTCTCTTATATTATACCGCTTTTTCATGAAAAGGTACAGATGGACTACCTTATTTTTAGCGTCTCAGCCAATCTAAGGGGCTTTTGATATTTTTGGTAAAAAGTCGGTAAATCTGCTGAGAATTAAAAATAGCGCCATTATGGCGGAAATCACTCATTTTTGGCGTTTTTTTCTGGCGCTAACCACCCCAATCGCTGATAGCTTGGTTTTTGCGCACGCAACTAATTGATGGGTCGCCGAAATTTCCTGATTTTCTCAGTCGGAATCTAGCGGCTGCTAACCAAGACTACACCACAAAAAACGCCGCAGCACCAGCGACCATTTAGGCGCTGATTACCGCGGCGTTTTTTGCCTCACAAAGTTTGTGAATTCTGCTTGTGAAATTGCTTGTGAAATTTTCTAGAACGTCCGCACTGGTGTAATTAACTGAATGAAATTACTGGTATCTTCCGTTGGCACCAATGTAAATGGCCGCAAAGCTGAGGTAAAGGCAACGCGAATCGTGGCTTGACCAAAGGAATGTAGGGCGTCCTTCATATAATCAGGGTTGAAGGAAATTTCCAACGGCTCCCCGCCAATTTCTTTGGGCGCTAACTCTTCTTCAACATTCCCGACATCCGGTGAGTTACTGAAGATTGTGACTTGGTGATCAGTTGGCGTTAACGTGAGCTTGACCACGTTGTTCCGCGATTCATGGGATAACAGAGAGGCCCGTTCCACTGCTGCTAATAACTCAGGGGCTTCGAATTCAACCGTCGTAGATGAGTCTTTAGGAATCAGCCGCGAGGTGTCTGGATAGTTCCCCTCTAGGAGTCGTGAGTAAAACGAGGTGTCACCCAACAAGAAGAGCACTTGATTTTCGGAGAACTGCATCTTCACATCCGCATCGTCATCCCCAATCATCCGGGATAGTTCGGTCAGACTCTTCCCGGGGATAATGACATCAAATGACGCCTCACTAGGTGTTGGCAATTCAATTTGTCGTTGGCTTAATCGGTGACTATCTGTGGCGACGGCTAAAAATTGGTTGTCATTTAAGACAAAGTGAATCCCCGTCAAGATTGGTCGACTTTCCTGATTAGAAACCGCAATGACGGTTTGACTAATGAGTTCCTTGAAAACGGCGCCAGATAAAACAACTGAATCAGCCGCATCAATTTCCGGTAAATGGGGATAATTATTGGCGTCTTGTCCGTTGATGTTAAAGGCAGCAGCGCCAGACGTAATTTCGGTTTGGAACCCGTCTTTGACTTCAACTGTCATTTCCTTTTCGGGAAGTCGCTTAACGATTTCGCTAAAGAAACGGGCTGTTAGGACGATCGAGCCCGGTTCATCAATGGTTAAGCCGACATCCGGATTGTCCGCACGAATTAACGTTTCAATTGAAATGTCCGCATTGGAACCCGTTAATAAGAGCCCCGCGTCACTGGCCACAATTTTTAAACCAGTCAAAATGGGAATAGTAGTTTTAGATGAGATTGCCCGGGAGACGTTGTTGAGTTCCTTAATGAAGGCTGCCCGGTTGATGGTAAATTTCATAACAGACTCTCCTTTTCTAGGTGCGTTGATTAACTTAATTAAAAGAAAAAACAGTAGCCGTAGTAGAGCGGTGAATTATGTGGATAACTTTGAGAAACTAGCAAACAGCCGCGGTTTTCCACCTGTGGATAACTTGTGGAAAACTTTGATGGTTGCCGTTATTTATCCACACCTGTTGACTGACCTACTCGTATCATACCGCAATTAGTCACCAAAAGATCGTCACGGGGCTGGTCATCTTTAACCGTATGATCCGTGGCGATCGCTGATTAACGGCGTAAGTCATCTTTGAGGCTGTCGATATCTTTTTGAAGTTGTGGATCCGTTTTAAGGGATTCCGTAATTTTATCGTAAGCGTGAATCACCGTGGTATGATCTTTACCACCAAATTCGTTGCCAATCCGTGGCAGTGAGGCTTCCGTTAATTCACGGGAGAGGTACATCGCGATTTGGCGCGGCATAACGATGGCTTTCTTGCGTTTCTTTCCTTTAAGATCCTTGAGCGACACGTCAAAATACTTAGCGACGCGGTCTTGAATCACGGGAATGGTCACGGCGTCACTAGCATTGGCGAGGTTCAGACTCTTGAGCGCCTCAGCAGCTAAATCCGTGGCAATTGGTTGGTGCATGAGTTGCGAATAAGCCTGAACGCGGGCTAAAGCCCCCTCTAATTCACGGACGTTAGAGTCGATTTGGCCCGCGATATAGCTTAATGTATCATCGGGGATGTCGATCTGATCGGCGTCGGCTTTGTTCCGTAAAATAGCAATTCGCGTTTCGAGGTCTGGCGGTGTGATATCAACGGATAATCCCCAAGCAAACCGAGAAACTAACCGGTCTTGCAGCTTGGGAATCTCGTTGGGTAAGCGATCTGAGGTGAGCACGATTTGTTTACCATCATCATAGAGCGCATTAAACGTATGGAAGAACTCCTCTTGGGTTCCTTCCTTATTAGCGAAGAACTGAATATCATCGACCAGCAGCAGATCAACGTTACGATACTCCTGTCTAAACTGCTCCTGCGTCCGAGTTTGAATCGCATTAATAAAGTCATTCGTGAAGGCTTCGCTAGTCACGTATTTAACTTTGGTGTCGGGGCGATCTTCTAACATTTTGTTGCCGATCGCGTGCATCAAGTGGGTCTTGCCCAGACCAACGCCACCATAGAAGAAGAGCGGATTGTACATCACGCCGGGTTCTTCAGAGACCACCAAGGCCGCAGCATGGGCCATTTGGTTGCCTTTTCCGATGACAAAGGTGTCAAATGTGTAGCGGGAATTCAACGCCGTTTCTTTCATAAACGTGGGTGTCGGTTCAACCGGTTCGCCAGCCGCAACGGGTGCGGTTTTGGCTTTTAAGGTGGCCTGTTGCTGACGTTCATTTTCGAGAATCAACACGGGTTGAATATCTTCGTGAGCGGCTTGGTATGCGTATTCTACCAATTGCTGGTCCAGGTGTTGATGGGTCCAGTAATCACGATGCAGGGGTGATGGGAGTTCCAACGTTAATTTGTTGCCATCTAAGGCAATCGGCTTGGCGGTTTCAATCCAAGTCGCGTAGGCTGTCTTCGAGTTGTTTTCCTCAAACAACGCCTTAATATCAGTCCACAAAGTTAACATGTCTGGCACTGATGTTTCCCCCTATTTTAGTTTACGTCCTAATTTCGTTTGGGCGCACGAGGCCCCTTAAACGAAAACGTAAATCTAGTGTAGCATGAAGAAAAAAAGTTTTCCACAGGTTATTCTGAGCTGTGCATAATTGTTTCACAACAAGTGGATTGAGTTATCCACAGGGAATGGAGAATCTGTGGATAGTTTCTTTCCAATTGAGTTATCCACAAGAGCATGTTGACTAAAAATGCTATTATATCAAGTGTTTCACAAGTTATACACAGAATTAGCAAGAACGTAATTTTTAAAATAAACAGCTTGTGGAACAGTGGATAACTCGGTTAGCAAGTTCGGAATAACCCGTTTCCAATTTTAGAGTTATCCACAAGCAAAGTGCATGAAACAAATTTAACCGGGGACAAGTTTTTTCTGGAAAACCAAAGTTCTTGTTTCAATCTAGCGATTTTTATGCTAATATGTTCAGGAAATGCATTTAGTATGTCTGAACTTGATTCAGATAGAACTTACAAAATATATTGAGGAGGTGGCAATGTAATGAAGCGCACTTACCAACCAAAGAAACGTCACCGTTCACGTGTACACGGCTTCCGCAAGCGGATGAGCACTAGCAATGGCCGTCAGGTATTAGCACGTCGACGTCAAAAAGGACGTAAAGTATTGTCTGCATAGGCCGCTGATGGTTCAGTGGTCTTTTTATTTTATCTGCGGGGGGACTGGAACCCCAATCCCGCGCGGACTGTTCACAAATCGTGAGAATTTTGGAGATGCACCATGCGAAAATCTTACCGCATTAAGAAAGAAGCGGAATTTCAGCAGGTCTTTGAAACCAGGAATTCAGTCGCTAACCGGCAATTCGTGGTGTACTCAATGGAAAAGCCACAGCAACCGCATTTCCGAGTGGGCATTTCCGTCGGTAAGAAGATTGGTAACGCCGTTCACCGTAACTGGGTGAAGCGTCGGATTCGCCAGAGCTTGCTTGAGTTAAAGCCGCATCTGAAACAAGATGTGGATTTTCTCGTCATTGCTCGGCCCCGCGCTGATGGTATTTCCATGACCGATGCGAAACGTAGCTTGGTTCATGTCTTGAAGCTGGCAAAACTGCTGGATTCCGATTATAGCGAGGAATAAACGTGAAAAAGTACAAACGTACCCTACTTATGCTGGGCATTGTGAGTTTAGTGTTCATCCTCTCCGCTTGTAGCAACAAACCAATCACCAATCAAAGTACCGGGATTTGGGACGGCTTGATCGTCTTGAACTTCTCGCGGGCGATTATCTGGTTGGCACACTTGTTCGGCGGGAGTTATGGTGTCGGTATCATTGCCTTCACCATTATTATCCGGGTGATCCTGATGCCACTGATGATCTTCCAAACGCGCAGTATGCGCAAAACTCAGGAAGTTCAGCCCCAATTAAAGGCTTTACAAAAGAAGTACTCGTCTAAAGACCGTGAAACGATGCAAAAGCTGCAGGCAGAACAGCAAAAGCTGTACTCCGAAGCCGGCATTAACCCGATGATGGGCTGTTTACCAGCCTTGGTGCAATTACCAATCATCTGGGCGCTGTATCAAGCCATCTGGCGGACAGCTGTCTTGCGGTCAGGGACCTTCTTGTGGTTACAATTAGGCCACAAGGACCCGTACTTCATTCTGCCAATCTTAGCCGCGCTGGCCACGTTCTTGAGTTCGTGGTTGACGACTAAATCGGCACCAGAGACCAACTCCATGAACACGATGATGATTGTCGGTATGCCCGTGGTGGTGTTCTTCACCGCGATGAACGTGGCGTCGTCATTGTCACTTTACTGGACTGTTTCCTACGTTTTCCAAGTTGGTCAAACCCTTCTTATTCAAAATCCGTGGAAGATTCAAGCGGAACGGGATGCGAAGGAAAAGGAAAAGGCACAGCATGACCGTACCGTTAAGAAAGCAATTCGGCGGGCCAAGCAAAGTAAACGCAAGTAACCTAAACATAAATGCATTTTAACGCGCTGGCGCAGGCTAGCGCGTTTTTCTTTGGCTAATTTTAGGCAGAACCGTGGTGTCTGCGCGGCGGAAACCAGTGGCTTGATCGGGGATTCATGGTATACTAAACACGCATTGTCCGTAGTGGACACCGGAACGATACGTGAAATGATACTGGAGGAATTGATGATGACAATCTTTACGGGGAAGACAATTGAAGCAGCAACCGCAGCTGGGCTAGCTACGCTAAATGCGCCACGCGAACAGGTGACGGTAACGGTGGTTGCAACGCCACGTAAGGGTTGGTTGGGAATTGGCCACCGTGACGCGCAGGTTGACGTGGTCTTAAAAGCGATGACGCCAGCGGCTAGTTCAACCCCAGTATCAGCGGCGAACCTGGCGTCGAGTGCAGCACCGGTCAAAGCGGCTGCGGAAGCAACTGCGCCTAGTGAACCAGCCGCAGCTGAGCCCAGCGTTAGTCCAGCCGAGCGCCGACAACAACGTCAGGCGGCCATAGAGGGTGTCCAGGACTATTTAGCCACCATCGTGGATCAGTTAGGGATTGATGCCACTCTCGACCTTGAGAGTAGCGCTCATCGCCAAATTCGGTTGGCCTTCACCACCGATAAGGAAGGCTTGTTGATTGGCAAGCACGGGCGCACCATTAATGCGCTACAGAGCTTAGCCCAGTTATATTTGAACCATCACGGCGCCGCCCACGTTGAGATTGAACTTGACGTGGCGGGGTATCGGGAACGGCGGGCCGCAACGTTAAGCCGGCTAGCAGATAATACGGCGCGCGAAGTCGTCGCCTCAGGTAAGCCGATTTATTTGGACCCGATGCCGTCATTTGAGCGGAAGCAAATTCATGCTGTACTCGCAAAAAATCAATACGTCACGACTTATTCAGCGGGCAAGGAACCGCACCGCGCAGTGGTCATTCAACCGGTTTAGGTTTCGTTTGACAAATGGGGCGAATGCCCTTATAGTTGAGACAATCATTCTTATCATGTTTCCGATAAAGTAGTGAAAGTACTTTATCCGCGCCCTTGTTAGGTGGCGTGGAGTAGGTGCTTTTTTTTATGGCATTAAATGGTACGCCCGGTATGTTTGACTGGGTCAATGACCTGATAAGAACCGACAGAAGAAAAAAGGAGGATGGCTCATGGCAGTCACCACAACAGAATTTGATACGATTGCAGCAATTTCAACGCCGCCTGGTGAGGGGGGTATTTCCATCATTCGTTTGAGCGGTGAAGAGGTCTTTCAAGTTGCCGCTAAGCTCTTTAAGGGGGCAGATTTAACCCAAGTTGGCAGCCATACGATTCATTATGGGCACATCTTGGACCCGGAAACGGGTGATGAAGTCGATGAGGTGATGGTGACCGTCATGCGGGCACCCAAGACCTACACCAAAGAAGATATTATTGAGATTAACTGTCACGGTGGGATCGTGGCAACGAATCGCATCTTACAACTGTGTTTGAGTTACGGCGCGCGGTTAGCTGAACCCGGAGAATACACTAAGCGGGCCTTTCTCAATGGCCGAATTGATCTAACCCAAGCGGAATCGGTTATGGATTTAATTCGGGCTAAAACCGACAAGTCAATGAAGGTGGCTTTAGACCAATTAGATGGTGATTTGTCTAAACTGATTCGAAACTTACGGCAAGATATCCTCGATGCGTTGGCCCAAGTGGAAGTTAATATCGACTATCCCGAGTACGATGACGTTGAAACCATGACCACTAAAATGCTGCTGGAGAAGGCTCACGAGGTCAAGCAGCAGATTAAAACGTTGTTAGCCACAGCCAAGCAAGGCAAGGTGTTGCGTGAGGGACTGGCAACGGCAATTGTTGGACGGCCCAACGTGGGGAAGAGTAGTTTATTGAATCACCTCTTGCACGAAGATAAGGCGATTGTAACGGATGTGGCTGGGACCACGCGAGACGTGATTGAAGAATACGTCAACGTCAAGGGCGTTCCTTTGAAGCTCATCGACACCGCCGGTATTCGCGATACGACAGATAAGGTTGAAAAAATTGGGGTTGAGCGCTCGCGTAAGGCCATTAACACGGCTGATTTGGTGATGTTAGTGCTTAATGCTAGCGAACCCCTGACAGCGGAAGATGAAGCCTTATTGACAGCCACTAAGGATACGCAGCGAATCTTAATTCTGAATAAGACGGACTTATCGCTACAGTTGGATCTCGCAGCGGTGCGGCAAGTAGCCGGCGATAGTCCCATCATTGAGACGTCCATTTTACAAAGTACCGGGATGGACCAATTGGAAGAAACCATCGCTCACTTGTTCTTTGATGAGGGCATTGAGTCCAGTCAAAACACGGTGATGGTCACCAATGCCCGGCATATTGGGCTCTTGCATCAAGCGAGCGCAGCGTTAGACGATGTGCAAAATGGGATTGCGGCCGGGATGCCGGTCGATTTGGTTCAAATTGATATGACGCGGGCTTGGGACTTACTGGGTGAGATTACCGGGGATAGTTACCAAGACGAGTTACTCGATCAGTTATTTAGCCAGTTTTGTTTGGGTAAATAGGCTTAGCAGGTGTTAAACCGAAAAATTTAAAAGCGTTTAGCCGTATGATGCGGTTAGGCATGGAGGGAAATGAACCATGACGGAAGTAAAGGAATACGCTGGGCAAGACTACGACGTCATTGTCGTGGGTGCCGGTCACGCGGGTAGTGAAGCGGCTTTGGCGGCTGCGCGGATGGGAAATCGGACATTACTGATGACGATTAACCTTGATATGGTCGCATTTATGCCATGTAACCCGTCAGTTGGGGGACCAGCTAAGGGGATTGTGGTGCGCGAAATCGATGCTTTAGGTGGCGAAATGGGCCGCAACATTGATAAGACCTACGTGCAGATGCGGATGTTAAACACCGGTAAGGGTCCAGCGGTGCGGGCATTGCGGGCCCAAGCAGATAAGCACGCTTACCATGCTGAAATGAAACACACCATTGAACGCGAACCCAACTTAACGTTGCGTCAGGGAATCGTGGACGACCTAATTGTCGAAGACGGGGAATGCCAAGGCGTGATTACCAATACGGGAGCGCGTTACCGTGCCAAAGCCGTGGTCATTGCGGCCGGTACGGCGGCTCGAGGGAAGATTATTATCGGTGAACTGATGTACTCTTCTGGTCCGAATAATTCACAACCAGCAACCAAGTTAACGGCCAACTTACCCAAGTACGGTTTTGATTTGGAGCGGTTCAAGACTGGGACTCCACCACGAGTAGACGGCAATACGATTCACTACGATGAGACTGAGGAACAACCGGGGGATGTAGAACCGAACCACTTTAGCTTTACGACACCGGACAGCGCCTATTTGGACTTGAAAAACCAGTTGTCTTGCTGGCTAACGTATACCAACGAAAAGACGCATGAGATTATCAAAGCCAACCTTGATCGGGCACCGATGTTTACCGGGGTCATCGAAGGAGTAGGGCCACGGTATTGCCCATCGATTGAAGATAAGATTGTGCGATTTGCGGACAAGCCGCGGCACCAACTGTTCTTGGAGCCAGAAGGCCGTAAGACTGATGAATGGTACGTTCAGGGTCTGTCGACATCCATGCCAGAAGAAGTTCAGCAGAAGATTTTACATTCCATTAAGGGTCTAGAAGACGCGCAAATGATGCGGCCGGGATATGCCATTGAATACGATGTCGTTTCGCCTTACCAATTACGACCAACGCTTGAAACCAAGCCATTGAAGAACCTCTTCACGGCTGGTCAAACGAACGGGACGTCGGGTTACGAAGAAGCCGCTGGTCAAGGCCTGTTAGCGGGTATCAATGCCGGCTTGCGGGCTTTGGGTAAGCCTGGATTCACCTTAAAACGATCCGACGCGTATATCGGGGTCATGGTCGATGATTTGGTTACGAAGGGCACCAAGGAACCCTATCGGTTGTTAACGAGTCGTGCTGAGTATCGCTTGATTTTGCGGCACGATAACGCTGATCTCCGGCTAACGGCCAAAGGGCATGAGTTGGGGTTAATTAGTGATGAACGCTATGCGGATTTCTTGGCGAAGAAGGCCACTTTGCAGGCGGAACTGGATCGATTGAATCAGATTCGCATCAAGCCTAACGACGAGATCAATGCATTTGTCGAAAGTCACGGCGATAAGCCCCTGCAAGATGGTGTCTTAGCGGCGGCCTTCCTGCGCCGGCCATACGTGGACTACCAGACGTTATTACAGTTTATTGATGCGCCAGAGCAGCCGTTAGACCGCCATATCATCGAGGAAATTGAGATTTCCTTGAAGTATGCGGGCTACATTAAGAAGGCCGAAGAAAACGTTGCTAAGTTAAAGCGGATGGAAGCCAAGGCCATCCCCGCCCAAATTGACTACGACGCCATCGATGGCTTAGCGACTGAGGCCCACCAGAAGTTGAAGAAAATCCAACCAGAAACGCTGGCTCAGGCTAGTCGGATCAGTGGGGTTAACCCAGCTGATATTGCGATCTTGAGTGTGTATATTGAACAAGGCAAGATTGCCAAGGTTCAGTAAGGCAAAAAGCTTGCAGGCTAGAGAAGCAGTTAGTCAGTGACTGGCTACCTCCAGCCAGATAGTTAGAGACATAAAAGGGTCCGGAACTTTTGTTCCGGACCCTTTTATTAATCATTAAATTTAATGATTAATAATTGAATCAAGGATGATTACACACAATCTTTACAGGTTCTTTGCGAAAATACAATAAAGGAACGGTAAAGTAAGTTTAGATACGAATCGAGGGGTATGAGGTAGTCGTGAACGGGGCATGACTGCTGATAACTGCCGCTTGAATAACTTGATGACCAAGGCTTTTTGCGCTTAGCAACCAAATCCGGTAAACTAATAAACGGGGAATCATTAATTTAGGGGGCAACCGACCACCTGGTGGTCGGTTGAGTTAAGGGGCGTATTAAGATGCAAACTAGTCTGCTGATTTTAGGATTGGCGTTAACCATGGGGAGTCATTGGCAACATCAACGAATGTGGCATCAGTTACATCAAGGTCGGGAAGCTACCGGCCAACGAGTCCGTAATCGGCTCATTTATCAAGGCCTGATTTACTTAGGGGTGGTCTATGTGGCCATTGGGGTGTGGCAGCCAACTTGGCTAAATGCACGTGTCGTGGGGCTACTCTTAATCGTTGATGGCGTAGCCTTGGCGATTAGTTGTTATCAACGCCATCGACAGACTCAGCCGATGAGCCACCATCTGTTGTGGCGCAAGCAAGGATGGTATCTGGCGGGTAGCCAGCTCTTATTAGGGGCCGTTTTATTAGGAGCATTACTCACTTATACCACTCATTAACCAATCAAAAACCCGTTAAGGCTGTTTAGCAGCGTTAGCGGGCTTTTTAATTCTAGAGGAGGTTTCACATGAAACATTATTCGCCGATTGCAGCACAACAGGATTTTCAACAAGTATTAACGGTCGTCCATCAGCTCCAAGAGACCATTATGATTACACCAACGGACAGTGAGGATGAACACGCGGCGGTTATTATGCCTAAACGTGAGTGGGAAGCGCTGCGCGAGTTGGCATTTTTACAGCGACCGTCGCTGCCCAAACCCGCAATTACAGCATTTGACGTTGATAAAATGGAATGGGGTTAAGCCAGCAATAATTGCGTTATTTGGGCGTATGAAGCGGCCTCGTAAGTAGGATGTAAAGTGGTTGAATTGTTAGCGTGAGTGGGATTGAACCAAACACTGTCTAGTCCCGCATTCTGGGCGCCCAATATGTCAGACTGTAGGCGATCGCCAATCATCAAGGTGTTCGTGGCCGTCATGTCTGGATAATACTGGCGAATGGGGGTAAAGAAACGTGCATCGGGTTTGTCAAAGCCGATATCTTCAGAGATGAAGATACGATCAAAGTAAGCTGTCAACTGGGCGCCGGCCAGTCGGTTGAGTTGAATGGATTTGGTGCCGTTGGTGCCCGCCACAACGGTTAAGCCTTGGCGGTTGAGATCAGCGAGAAAGTCAGTGGCGCCAGCTAGGGTGTAGAAATTCTGATCCAGCATTTGGCTATATTGTTGTTCCAAACGCTGACCGTCGACGTGATAGCCCAATGCCGCGAAGGTCCGAGTGAACCGGGTAGCTAGCAGGGGTTCACGGGCAGCCCCGTGTTCAATCTGTGTCCACACGTCGTGATTAATTTGGAGATAGGTCTGTAAGCCGGCGGTTAAATCGGAGACGCCATTTTCTTGCAATATTCGTTGAATTCCAACGGTTTCACCACGTTTGAAATCGAGGAGGGTGTCGTCGAGGTCGAGAATTGCGTATTTTTTCATAAGAGCTCCTTTTCAGTGGTTTTAACTGAGTGTAGCATAAAACGCGTCAAAAAAAGACCCGGCCGCATTAACGACCGGGTCCTTTTTCGAACTAATGACTACCAACGACGATGACCTTGCCGATTGAGAGAACCACAAAGACAACCTGAAGGATCAGATCAATTCGGTTGAGCGGTTGAGTATCAGCAGTGTCTTCAAAGACGTTGAAGTGAATCATCGCTGTAATTAACGAACTAAAGCATAAGAAAGCTGTCAGAATAGGATTACGAGCTAATAACATTGCCATAAGTAGGCCAATAGTCAATAAAGTCACGCCGATTTTGATGGGTGTGACGGGATAGCGAGCAGGTATCACCGAAACCACCTCATTTCATTTAGTACCTTCATTTTAATGGGGTGGCAATCCTTTGTGGGGTACGGTGACTTGGTTAGAAATGCTGGTTACCGAACGTTCCGGCTAGCTAAGCGGCTGACGAGCCAACCACAAGCAGTCCCGATTAACGCCGGTACGACCCAACCGAAGCCTTGAGCCGCTAGTGGCAAGTAGTTGTTGATACTTAAGATTGCCTGACACCAAGTAGCGCGTTGTAGATTGTCGGGTAAGGCAGCTAACGCCGAAAAGATCGCCGGAATCAGAGTAAATAACATGGCTAGGCCAAACACCCAGTGACTATCACCAAGAATCGGCGTCAAGACGGCTAACACAATCAGCACGATTGCTAGCGGATAAATGAACATTAATACCGGTGTTGAGTAAGCGATTAGCTTGGTTAGCCCAACGTTGGCAAAAAGGCAGGGCAGCAGGCTGGCACCGGCGATGAGTCCCGCATACGACAATCGGGGAAACATCTCATGTAGCGAATCACCAAAGGCTGAGATTAGCCCGATGGCGGTCTTTAAGCAAGCAATGATGACGAGCAATGCCAGTAGAAGATTGCCGAGTGTGCCAAAATAGTAGCTGGCGACTTGGGCTAGGGTGATTCCCCCATTGGCGGCCGCGGTGAAGTGGCCTAAACTCATGGTGCCCATCAATGCTAATAGCGCGTAAATGATTCCCATGAGGCTCACACTGATCGTCCCCGCTTTAATAATATCTTTGACGATCTGACCCGGTTCAGTGACGCCTAGTGCGCGCATACTATCAATGACGACGATCCCAAAAGCCAATGACGCCAAGGCGTCTAACGTGTTATAACCTTCTTTGAAACCCGTTAGAATCGGATGCAGCGCGTAGGTGCCCTGGGCCGCGGTGTTGAGGCTTCCCATGGGTTTGATAAAGCTGGCGAGTAAGAGAATACCCAGTAGAATTAAGAACAGTGGGGTCAGCCATTTACCAATATAGGTCATCAGCTTTCCCGGATTACGCGCCAGCCACCACGCTGCCGCGAAGAATAGGATGGAAAAGCCAGCTAATGCCAGTCCCTGATGGGGTTGGGGCACGAATGGCGCAATTCCAATTTGAAAGGACGTGGTCGCTAACCGCGGTAAAACAAAGAATGGCCCCACGGTTAAGTATAAAAGAATCGTGAACAGGTAGGCGAAGGGGCGATTAACCTTGTTGGCGAGATCAAAGACGCCTTCACTGCGGGTCAATCCGATGGCGGTAACCCCTAGAAGTGGTAAGCCAATCCCCGTTAATAACAGGCCAAAGATGGCCAGACCGACGTGGTGGCCGGCTTGTTGGCCCAGAAAGACGGGAAAAATCAAATTGCCGGCACCAAAGAATAAGCCAAACAACATCATGCTGATGAATAACATTTCCCGCCAAGTTAAGTTTCTTTTCAAGAGCATCGCAACTTTCTATTTAAAATTTCACGAGATTAGCATACCAAAAAACGCCGGCCGATGATACGGTCGACGTCAGAAAATCACGTTATTTATCCGCAACGGTGAACCGGGTTTGATGATGCTTAGGGTTTTCCAATTCATCTAAAATCGCGACGGCCATCGTTCCAGCGGAAGTGCCAGATTGTTGTTGATCATTGAATAGTAGCGTGTCCGTGCCCAATAAGGCGGGTTGCGCTTCGCCGGGATGAAAATCGGCCGCTGGCGAGACACCAAACCAGTTAACGTTATCGACATCTCGCAGGAAGGTTAATTCTTTCAATTGATTCTGGGGAACACTAATGAAGCTAGCGGCATGGGGATCTTGTTCCAAGTCATGTACGAAGAGGTGGGCGTCATCCCCAGTGGTCAGACTACCAGCACCTAAGATAAAGGCCACCCGCGGCGTAGTTGTTTCACGAAGCTGGCTAATGAGATGAGTGGCGAGATCAACGTGAAGATAGGCGTGATCTGGTGCTGTGGCAAAAGCGTCCACGACGGCATCGACAGCTGACAGATCAGTTGTTGTCAGGTTAAAGGCGTCCCGTACGATAGATGTTAGATTAGGATTACTAGGTAAAGTGGCTAGCTTTTCGGCAGAACGGGCCACGGCGACCACTTGGTGACCCCGGTTAAGAGCAGTTGTCACGAGGGCTTGACCAGCCATTCCGGTGGCCCCGATAATCATTATTTTCATGAGTTCCAATTCCTCCTTTATCATTGAGATCAGTATAAAGGTCATGGCGCAGATCACCAAGAATTTTGGCCTATTGGCAAGCTGTGGTAGAGTAAGAGAAAAACCAAAGGGGGCCCAACCATGCGCGATGTGGTACAGGGAAATTTGATTCACTTAACTGAAATGCGTGACGGGGATGCAGAATGGTTACAGGACACACAATGGGAGACGGGCCTACTGCGAAATCTGTCGGCTGATGCGCTACATCCATTTACAGCCGCGGAGTACAGTGAGTTGGCGGCCGATCCCGATAATGATGAACGGTTCTTCTTTATGATTCGGGCCAATACCGATGATGGCTTATTGGGCTGGGTGATGTTGGATGACGTTTACTTAAAGAATCGGCGGGCCACGCTCAGTATCGCAGTGCCCGTTGCGAGTGATCGCGGCCAAGGATATGGCGTGGATGCCTTGAATACGATCTTGTCGTTTGCTTTTAACGAGTTAGGCCTGCATAAAGTGACCCTTGAGGTTAACGCCAATAACACGGCTGCAATCCGAGCGTATGAAGCTGCCGGCTTCCAACGTGAAGGAATCAATCGCGAAGCCGTATTTCAAGATGGGCAGTGGCTAGATTTGTATGCCTATGGGATTTTGGCGGCCGAATGGTGGTAGGATACGTTGAGATGTTTCATGTGAAACATTTGAAAATGCGAGCGCCAAAGAGACGCGGCAATATCGGATAGTCGAAAATATAAAACGAGTCTGGGCATTTTACCCCCAGACTCGCTTTTTGGCGTTATTCGGGCCAAGGAGAAGCAACCGTCACGTTAGCATTGAGTTCGGCTTGTTCTTGTCGCCGTTGCCGCCGTTGAGCGGTTCGCGTGGCATAACCGGAACAGATATAGCGCTGCTCGGCGGTCACAGGCTTCATCGCTGGTAATTTGGTCGTGACGCTGTCATCTTCAATGACATAGGTAATGAAACAGGTGAAGCCAACAAATCGCTTACCTGTCGTCAGATTTTCACCAATGATTTTGGCAAATACTTCCAAGGACCGCGTCCCCGTGCCGCTAACGTAAGCTTCTAGACTCATGGAGTCGTCTAAGCGAAAGGGTTTTAGGAAGCTGACATGGTCAAAGGAAGCCGTGACCACGGTCTTGTGAGTTAAGCGCACTGCCGCAACGGACGCACTATCATCGACTAGGGATAGGATTTTACCGCCAAAAACAGATTGATGTTCATTTAAATCCGGTTGAAAGACCCGGTGGCTAGTGACGATTAGGGTGGCATTGCAAGAGACCGGCGTTATTGAATCTGACAAAACAATCACCTCGTAAGTTAGTTGATGTCTCTCATTCTACCAGAGAATTTCACAAGCGACGATTAAAGGCCCCTAGATTACAGCTTTATTAATTTTTGCCAATAGTTGTGATAAAAAAATGAGAGCCGCGACGGCCTTTGCTATACTATGGGTAAATTGAGCAAGGAGGGGTGTCACATGATTTATCATGGCGAGCCGTTAGATTTAATGCCAACGTTAGATTTAGCGCAGACATACCCATTATTAGAATGTACGTTGAGCCTGACACACCCCATCGATGCAGACCGGTTGCGGGCCGCCGTTCAAACGACACAGACGGTCGTTCCCCAAGTGTTGGGGCGATATAATTTACGTTGGAATCGGTTTGAAGTGGAGTCAGGAACGCTCAATCAGGTGATTGAAGAATATACGGCTAGTCATGATCCGGGCCGAGTTCAATTGGATGTCTTGGCCGGACCCCAACTGAAGATTCAGATCATTCATCATGCCGGCTATGATGCCTTGCGATTAGCAATGAGTCAATTACTGACGGACGGTGAGGGATTTAAACACTACTTGTATTTGCTAGCGGCGGCCTATAGTGGCGAAGACCTGACCACTTTTACCAATGAGCGCAGTGTTCGGCAGATTTTGGCCCATTTACGACAGGTCGGGCACGCAGCGGCGCCGGTACTGCGTAATTCGGCAGAAGCCTTTCCGCGCTTACGGGGGGATGCTCATCATCACCGGGGGGAAGCGACGATTCCGCGAGTTGACAGTCGGCGCTTGCAGCGAAAGGCACAGGCTCAACACGTGACGATGAACGCGGTGTTGTTATCGGCCTATGCGTTGGCACTGTGTGCGTTGACCGGAGAACACCAGCTCGTGATTCCGTATCAAGTTGACTTGCGTCTACATGGGCCAGTCGTGGCGACTAATGTGGTTCAAGTGGCTAATTTGACCGGCGAGATGTTGATTCCCTTGACGGTGCAGGAGGGCGAGCAGCTAGCCGATATTGTCTCCCGAACGCAGACGACGATTAGTCATTTGCGAGAAGAGTTGGCATACTTGCCCCCGTTGGTACAGTTGAGCCGCATGAGTCGGGCGTTGCCACCGGAGCTGGTTCGCCGGTTAGCGGGCAAGCATCGGGCGCATGCCGCCATCTCATTTGCTAACTTTGGTCATATTGACCATACGCGCTTGAACTTCGGTAGCTTAGCCGTAACGCAGATCTACTTTGCGGGCGCTTACCGGACGATGCCCCACTTTCAAATGACCGTTAGCGTCTATCACGATGCATGGACGCTGGCTTTTCGAATGTTGGGATCAGAACCCGATTACCAATTGGGGATTAAAATTTTAAAAAATGTGGTCGCACAATTGACGCAGTGGAGTCGAGAAGCGTAACCATTAATGACGACACGACACCAATAAAATACGCTACGCGAGAATCTTGCCGATTCTCGCGTAGCGTATTTGTCAGGTTTCTACTGGGCTTTTTGCCCCTGGGCCTTCACTAATCCATAGGCACCAACGTTGCAGACGAAGAGCATGATGGCCATCGCGGCGTATGATTTGCCCGATAAGCCGACCAGCGGGGAGGCTAAGCCGCCACAAGCATTCTGCGATAAGCCAATGACCGCGGAGGCGCCGCCGGCATTGCTGGTGGCTTGATCCATGATGATGGTGACGGTCAGTGTCAACAGTGCGCCAATCAAAATCACCAGTAACAAGATTAAGCCGCTGACCACCCACACGTTGGCGGGGAATAATAGCGAGATAATCAAAAGCGCACTGACACCGGCGGCAATTGCGAGCATGCTGGTGACTTGCTGGCGATTGCTGAAGCGACTGGCAAGGCGTCCGGGTAAGTTACTCCCAACGACGATGCCCAGCCCGTTAAAGGCGTACAACAGGCTAAAGGTTTGCGGGGCCATGCCAAAGCCGGTTTGAAAGACGAAGGTTGAAGCGGAAATGTAGCTGAATAGGCCGCCGTATACCAAACCAGTCGCCAGGATTAACGGCCAAAAGCTGGGTTGTACGACCAATTTACCCATCGCCAACAGAGATGTATGAAAGCCGCCAGTTTGGCGTTTTTCTGGGGGTAAAGACTCATGGAGGCCAAACGTTACGGCGAGGGCAATCAGTAAACCGATTAGTGCCAACAAGATGAAGATGGCTTCCCAATCAACGTATTGGATCATAAACCCACCGATGATGGGCGCGATAATGGGGAAAACCCCGTTAACCGTATTCAATAGTGCGTAAAAGCGGGTTAATTTTTTTCCCGAGAAGAGGTCGCGGGCGACCGCGCGGGCCAACACCTGCCCGGTAGCACCGGCGAGTCCTTGAATAAATCGCAGGGCAATTAGCAAGGTGACCGAATGAATGAAGGCCATCGCTAACGAGACCAAACCGAAAATCACAAAGCCAATGATTAGCGGTTTGCGCCGACCATATTGGTCGGATAAGGGGCCAGCAATGAGTTGCCCCAACGCAAGTCCAATGAGACAAGCGGTGATGCTTAATTGCATCAAAGAAGCGGTGGTGGCGAATTGGGCCTTCATTTGTGGGAGAGCCGGTAAGTAGAGGTCAATGGCCAGCGGACCAGTGGCACTGACGGTTCCCAGAAGTAGCGTCAGCCAGATGCGCCGGCGCCGAGTTAAAACAGGATTCAAAGCAGTCAGCCCTTTCAATATAGATAAAATAATAATGGCTAAAATACCGTTAGACCGCCATTTCACGCAACGAAATGACGGCCTAGCATAAACGTATTCTTCCATTATTGCCGGATTTAAATGAATTTGCAAGCGGCAGTGGTGTTTCAAAGCAAATTTGGATGACAATAAAATTAAATTCGGCGAAACCGTGGGACTTTTAGCCAGTAAATGGTAAGATTGTAAGCGACCCCTAGCAATTGCGTGATTTTACGTGATGGGGTGTCCGATAGTGATATCTGAATATTTTTGAACATAAGGAGTCTCATCATGAAAGCATTTAAGGAAATTATGAGTTGGATTGTGCCCATTGTGATTGGGCTAGCAATTGCCTTTGCCATCAAGTCGTTCGTCTTCACTCGGGTGCGGGTTGATGGACCATCCATGCAGCCTAACTTGCAAAACAACGAAAAGGTTTTTGCTTGGAAGATGTCGAAGGTTAAACACTTGAGCGTTATTGTGTTTGATGCGCATGGTGAAGACCCATCGGCCAAGACCCATACCAATTACGTCAAGCGGGTCATCGGTTTGCCTGGAGATACGGTTTCTAGCAAGAATGGTTACATCTACGTGAACAATAAGAAGATCGATCAGAGTTTTATTAGCAAGAGCGAACGGACCTCTGGAACGGGTAACTGGACATTGAAGAGTCTGGAAAAAACGCAAGGCTGGGGTTCCGGTAAGACCGGAGTTGTACCTAAGGGAAAGTACTTTGTCTTGGGCGATCACCGGAGTGTCTCAAATGATAGTCGTTACTGGGGCTTTGTTGATAAAGACAAAGTGGTCGGTGTCGTCAAGGTGCCTTTCTGGACATCCACAAAGACGCGACGGGCGAATATCAACGATATGGCGTACTAATTCAAGTCAAAATGACGTCGCTGCACACAATGTGCGGCGGCGTTTTTGTATTGATTAGAAGCAAGCGAGGCGTGCGGGTGACACTATTAGTTTGCTTGACTTTTCACGAAATTTAGTATATGCTTGCGCACGTAAATTTAGAGAAGGAGGCGGCTTATGGTTACCGGTAGCAATGATCCAGACATTCTAAAATGGTTGTCGATTGCCAATCGCTATACGCGGATTGCGCTTGACCGTCGCCTCCAGCCCTATCGGTTGAATGCCAGCATGTACTATTATATTTTACGAATCCATGAGCAACCCAAACTGACGCAGGATCGACTGATTAGCCTGACGTATTTGAACCCCAGCAACGTGACGCGGGCGGTGAACCAGCTGGTGAATTTAGGCTATGTGCGTAAACGCCAGTCTAAGACGGACAAGCGGGTCTCGGAGCTGTCGCTGACAAAAAAAGGGGAAGCCCTTTATCCGGAAATTGTGAAGTTACGGCAAGAGGTTGCGGATGGACTACTAACGGATATTCCAGCTGAACAACACGATGCGTTGGTTGGGCAAATCCGCCAGGTGGCGCTGCGTGCAGTGGCGAATGAAACACCGGGTGATAAAACTAGTGATGATTAATAATTAAATAGTTATTAATAACAAAGACTGGGTGATCGGATTCATTCAGTCTTTTTAGCTACGTCAAAGTAGCGACTGGGTGTAGAAATAGTTTTTAATGAAAACGCGTTGCCTTTCCCCGACTAAAGCGCTAGAATGAATCTAACTTTTATTATGAGATTTCTATGAGAAAACACATGGGAATTTGGGAAAGAGGACTTTTATGGCAGAATTGAAAACGCAGCATGAACTGACTGCCGCAGAAACGGCAGATTTGCGGGCCGACGTACAGCAACAACCCGCCCATGATGTTATTGCCCGTGCGACGATTAAGAATGGGGTACTAGCAGCTTCCGAAGATCCCCAGGCAGCCGTTCGTTTAAACCGGACCTTCTCGGTGGAATTACCGACGGGAAAGGTGTCTAATCAGAAGCATTCAGGACGCTGCTGGTTATTTTCAACGTTAAATACGATTCGGCATCAATTTGCGGCAAAGTATCATGTGAAAGACTTTGAACTCTCACAAAGTTACCTGTTTTTCTGGGATAAGGTTGAACGGGCTAATATCTTTTACGATCGGATTTTACGCACGGCTGACCAACCGGTGGATTCGCGTGAAGTGGCCGCGATTCTCAACAATCCTGGTGGCGATGGTGGTCAGTGGGCCATGGGCGCGTCACTCGTTCAAAAATACGGGGTGGTTCCAGTGAGTGCGATGCCAGAATCCTTCAATACTAATGATACAACTGGGTTTGCGGCGACTTTTAATTTGAAGCTGCGTAAGGATGCGTTAGTCTTACGAGACCTAGTGGCAGATCAGGCTAGTGAGGAACAAATTGCTGCTACACGGGCGCAAGCCTTGAAGGAAGTCTACCGCATGGCGGCCTATTCCTTTGGTGAGCCACCAACTACGTTTGATTTGGAATACAAGGATGATAACCAGCAGTATCATCGTGATGCTGGATTGACCCCACAGGGCTTCTTTGAAAAATACTTTGATGTCGATCTGGATGACTACGTGGTAATCAGTAATTCACCGGATAAGGCGTTTAATCAACGTTATCGATTGGAAAGTCAAGAAAACATTGTCGGTGGTCAGCAGATTACCTTTCTCAATTTGCCATTAGCTGAGCTAAAGCGAGCAGCGATTGCGCAATTGAAAGATGGCGAGACGGTCTGGTTTGGCAACGATGTGCTGCAACAGATGAGTCGGGAACGAGGATTTTTAGATAGTCAGCTCTACAAAACGGCTGATCTGTTTGGGATTGACTTGAGCTTGACGAAAGCCCAGCGCTTGGCATTGGGTGAAGCCGAAGTTTCCCACGCAATGACCTTTACCGGGGTCAACGTGGTGGATGACGAGCCAACTCGCTGGAAGGTTGAAAATAGCTGGGGTGAAAAGAACGGGGACAAAGGCTACTTTGTTATGACTGACGAGTGGTTCAGTGACTTCGTTTACGAAGTCGTGGTGCACAAGCGGTATTTGACGGCCGATCAACAGGCGGTGCTGGCCACGACTCCCACCGAATTACCGGCTTGGGATTCCTTGGCATAAACGTAAAAAATGAACGGACAACTAGCCGCCGTTAGATGTCCAGTGATACAGATGAGCCCGGGACTTTTGTCTTGGGCTTTTAATGTTTCACATGAAACATTGGGGCCAATCAAAGACAAAAGTCATTTTCAGACTCATCGGACTGGAAATGGTGTGCCGTTGCCGTGTAGAATAAAGAGGACGCTAGTAAGATAATCCAATGAGGTGAGGGCATGCGTAACTTTTTATTTGATTTTGATAGTACCTTGGCAGATACGCGAGATGTTGCAGTGACGGCGACGCAAAAGGCTTATGCGCTGAAAGGTTTAGCGATCCCCAGTCGTGAAGCCGTGGTGAGTTATATGGGGGTTCCGATCGAAGTTTCCTTTGCCAAGATGGCGCAGGAACCCTTGGACGAAGCAACCTTGGCAGACTTATATGATGTCTTTCGAGCCCAATACCAAGTGGCTGAGCAATTGGGAATTACGTTGTTTGATGGGATGGCAACGATCTTGAAGACATTAAAGCAACGAGGAGAAAATCTATTTGTCGTGTCCAGCAAGCACTCGGTGCCGTTGCAGCGAAATCTGACGCAACTGGGTTTGGGAACAACCTTCACGGCCATTAGTGGTTCGGATATGGTGGCGCATTACAAACCGGCACCAGATGGTATTTTAAATTTGCTACAGCGCTTTGAGTTGGCGGCCAACGAAAGTGTCATGATCGGTGATGCCAAATATGACATGCAGATGGGAAAGAATGCCCATATTGCGACTGCTGCGGCAATGTGGGGTGCAGCTGATCCGACCTCAGTAAAAGCTGAATCGCCAACGTATTTGCTACAAACCCCGGCGGAACTAGTGAATTTAGCGGATTAACAACGATGAATGTAGCAATTGGAGTTAAAAAGCACCTCATTAGCTAATCTAGTAGATTGGTCAATGAGGTGCTTTTTTGATCGATTAAGGTAACTTAGCGGTGACCGCCAACGGTTATTGTTAGCAGAATGTAAAAGAAAAAGCCGCCCGTGGTTAAGGGGCGGCAATGACCAACTTGGTTAGGGTCGGTCGATCATTTTATCGGTTGAATAAAATGAAAAAAGGTTGGTTAATAGGTTTTATTGGTATATTTGTATCCTAACCGGTAATTGTGAAGAAACTGTGAAGAATATTTATTTAATAATGATAGGTAGAATTAGTTTTTTCTAAATATACGGAGTAATGGGGAATTTAAAGGATGAAATGGGGGTTGGATTATTTATTTCTAATTGTTTTACTTATTATTTTGTTAGTTTTAAGAAGATTAAGGTCTTAATTTTGAGAGATATTACTTTATACGCATAGTTTTTATTAGAGATATATAATGTTATATTTTGCTAAAAATTCGCTAAGAAAATCCCCTCGTTTGAATCAACGAGGGGCGTCATTTAGTGATTAAAATGGGGGTGATGCGGGTGATCGGCTAGTAATTGAGGCCGACCATCGTGGCGATGATTGGGCGCAAAGCGTTCAAGCTGGCGTTGCTTCGTATGTTCCTTCTCAATTTGAAGCTGTTTTTTTAACTGCCGAAGTTTCCAGTAACCATGAATCATAGCCGTTGCCGGTAGAACTTCTAAGGCTACGGTAGCGGGAATCAACCACGGGTGTTCTTGAACCAAGGTAGTAAATTGTTCGCGCGAGGCTTTAAAGGCCTGCCCAGCCGAGTCATTAGCCATTAATTTGTGTTTAAACATCATCATCACACTCCTTTGGCCCTATCATAACCCAAAGTGATAGCGGTGTCAGCCCATTTGTTTCACGTGAAACAGATTAAGTTAAACGTGTTGGCTTTTCCTAGCAAATAAGACGTAGATAATTGTTGCTTTTCAATATTGTTAAGGATATCTTTAAATATATGAATGGTTTTACCTATTTTTAGGAGGAGATAATGTGCAAAAACAGCTTGATAACCGCTGGCACATCGGACACCGCTTGCTATTAGCGATAGTGGTGGTGGTCAGCTTCATTAGCGGATCGGTGCTGATTGGTCACGCGGAGACGGCGCCATCGGTTGAACCAACCAGCAGTACCTCTAATGCGGTGACGAGCTCCCAAGTGAGCCAATCAGCGACGAGTGCAGCGGTAAATGGAGACTCGGCAGCTGGTATTGATACGGTCAGTTCGACAACCAACACGGTTGATACATCAGAGTCTAGCGCGGATGCGGCCCATTCGACCACGGCACCAGCGGCTGACACTACGAGTACCAAGACCAGCACAGCTCGCTCGGTGGCTACGCAACAGCCGAAAGCAAAGGTCACGGCTAAGACGGCAACGGTGAAGGTCATTTACATGATGGATACGGGCGGTGTTTTGGATCGCGACACATTAACTGGTCGTGTAGGCCAGCGGTATACGGCCACGGCGGCGGAGTTTCAAGATAGCCGGGATTTTCAATTGAAAGGGCCCAAAACAGTCACCGGAGTTTTTGGTAAGGGTGCCACCACGATTCGTTTTGTGTATCAGATTCCCCGCGTTACAAGTCGAATGCAGCAGGGGCTAGATGTTATCACCGTTCGATATGCTGACGGGAGCCTAAAATATATTGAAATTTTCGATGGCCCGTTTGATATGACGTTAGCTAGAGATTCTGCAGGTCAATCAGAGGTTGCGGTGCAGACCCTCCAGCCCATTTATGCTAGACAAGGAATGATTTTGGCGGCAAATACCGTAAGAACAATAGGAAATCGGTTTGGCTACTTTAAGACGCGACCGGCGGATTTTATTTTTGAAAAGGCCGGCCGAGTAGTTAAGGTGGTGCGCGTCGATCGGCAAAGTGGGAAAGCAACGGTTCAAACAGTGCAATTACGTGGAGCTTCGGCTAACGCAGTTGCGAGTCGGCTGGGAATTAAGCAGGCGGCAACGTTTACGCGGTTTTGGCAGCAACTAGTGGCTGATGCCGGACAAGTGGCGAAGGCTGATGGCAGTCGCACGACAGAAGGGTTTACTGCCATTGGAAATGTGCCAACAGCGAATTCACGGGCTACCCGTCTACCGCAGACAGGCGAACAGCGCATGTCTTTACCAGTGTACGGGTATGTGATTTTGATTTTGAGTGTTTTGGGGTTGGTTAAACGGCGACGGCAGGATTAATAACTTAACTCAAATACGCCCTGAATTGGCATAAGGCTAATTCAGGGCGTATTTGAGTTAAAGTGGGGATGGTTCGGACTGGTGATTTGAATTACTGACGATCTACATATCTTTTAAGCAGATAAGAAATAACCATACTGGTGCTCATATAGACTAGAACATAGATAATGAATGGAGTTGAATCCTCTCCCCTGATAATAAAAAATAATCAATATAAACGGCTAACACTAAAACACCAAAAAGCCAAAGTGTTTTAAATATTAGTTTTCCTAGGCGCATATAAAAGAAAGTAAAAATATAAAGGAAGACTGGTAAACTCATTAATAGTGCGTAAAGAAAGAGTCCCAGGGATACGAGACCGTCTGTAAGGAACGTATAAGAAGCGACAGCTAAACATACCAAGGCATAAAGCATAATTGGGATTCCACAACACCCAAGGATTACAAAAATATTTTTTTGATGCATGTAGGATTATCTCCTTTGATTTTTGGTAACTATCTTATGCTTACGTAATATACTACTCCGAATTGTTTAAGAACGAGGATACAATTGACTTTGGTTAAGGTCTTTAAGGTAATCTGAAACTTTGGCATATGAAAAACCACTCCACACCAAAATTTGTTGGTATAGAGTGGTTATCTGAAATCATATTATCGTTAGATTGTAGTTTAACCCAACCTGGGATCTAATCCGTTACCTTAACCATCGTTGCTTGCGTAACGTCATTATCAACATCGCGGGCAATGTGGTAACCAGCAACCTTGAGCTTAGAAGCCTTGTTGGTTGCGGTCAGGGTCTTTTTGACCGTGAATTTCTGCGTCATTGGAATATCTGACAACTTCCCTTTGAACTTGATCACGGTGTTGTCGCCCTTTGTGGTGAAGGTCGTGTTTAAGACCCCGCTCTTATTCAAGGCACCAGCCTTTTTGGCCGCACTGAGGGACTTGTAGTACTTATCTACATTGTAGACGGTTGCTTTACCATTGGAATCGAAGCTGTAGGCTTCCAGACCAGAGTTACTTTTGGCGTTAACGGAACCGGCCACGTACCAAAGCTGTTTAGAACTGGTTAAAGTCGTTTTCACATCAGACTTTTTCGTGGTTTTATTAGCGAAACTTGCTTGCTGGTTGCTCCCCGACTTAGCTTTTTGACTGCAGCCAGCTAGGCCGATTGCCATAACCGCGACTAAACTAAGCACGGTGGCAAAAATTCGGGATTTCTTCATATCTCAATCACCTCATCGAAAATAATAACAGTTATGTGGAAACCACACAAACCGCCTACTTCTATTCCCCCATAGTATAGCATGACGACTGGGTAAGGGAGGTCACCGCTCAATTAAAAAAGTGTTAAGTTGCGGTAACAAACTCAGAAAAAAGGGGAATGACCAACGAATTACTAGAGACAAACGTATGTTCCTTTGATAAAATGAATAAGCAGATTAATTACGGGAGAGGAGCTTTTTCATGAGTAAACGAAATCGCGGTCGCCGCAGTGGCGGCCGCGTATCCATCTATACGGCGATTGTCGTCATTGTGATTGGGGTGATTGGTGGTCTCAGTCAGCAGGGCAATCCCACGGCGCGAAAGATTACGACGATCGCAACCAGCTTAGTTGGCAGCAACAGTTCGCGTCATGACCAGTCAACTAGTCAGTCAGCCAGCACCCCCAAACAGTCGGTGGCCACTAAGGGGTTAGCCGACCAGAAGTACACGGGAACGCAGATTGTGGCGGTTAATCACAATAAACCAACTTTTACCACGGCCCAATTGTCGACTAAACAGGGGGCTTGGGCAACTTACGGCGAATTGGATAGTTTGAACCGGGTCACGACGGCCAATGCATTATTGAGTAAGAGCACTATGCCGACCGCCAAGCGAGAACCACTCTACGTTAATCCGACTGGTTGGAAGAATAAAGAATACACAGTTAATGGTAAAAGCGGCTATCTTTACAACCGGAGTCACCTGATTGGCTATCAATTGACTGGGCAGAATAACAATCTGAAAAACCTCATGACGGGTACGCGTTCTCTAAATGATCCCGGCATGACGGCGTATGAGAACCCAGTAGCCAGTTACCTGAAGAGCCATCCCAATGACTATGTGCGCTATCAAGTACAACCAGTCTTTCGGGGCAATGAATTGGTCGCACGTGGGGTTCATATGCAGGCGCAGTCGGTGAAAAATAGCGGCGTGTCTTATAATGTCTACATTTTTAACATTCAGGCTGGCGTGAAGATTAACTATAGTACTGGGGCCAGCCAATATGGTGATCCAGCTAGCAGTTTTTAAAACCATGATATGAAAACACCTCCGTTACGTTCAGGTAGCGGGGGTGTTTACTGTTATGTGGGATTAGCGCCGGTTCATATACCGGTAAATACTATACAGAATAATACCGGCTAGTAAGATGATGCCGATAGCGGGATTATCACGGAAAATCCAATGGAAGACTCGCAAAAATCCGGTGCCGTGTAAGCCACCGATCAGCGGTGAAATAACATGTATCATGAGGAACCTCCTGAAAATTTTTGGGGATTTTCCTAAGAAAATTAGGAAAAAGTAAAGACATTTGTAAGATTTAGCGTATCATGAAACCACAGAGAATTTGAGGAGGACGTTACACGTGAACGTAAATTACATGCTAATCTTCGAAATTATCGTGGTGGTCAACGCGGCGTTGGCCTTCTTGACGGTCTTTCGGGAGAAGCGCGATATTGCTGCGACGTGGGCTTGGATGCTCGTACTGGTTTTGTTACCTGTGGTTGGCTTTATTGCCTACGCCTTTATTGGGCGAAAGCTACCGAAGGGGCGAATGTTTCGACTGCAACGGCAGGTCGCGGTGCAGCTCGATGAACGGCTGTCCCAACAGCGTGCTGAGATTGGCAATCAGATTATGCCAGCGGATCAAGTCAGTCACTCGGTGGTCAATATGGTCAATATGTTTATGGAGACCGACCATGCTTTCTTGGCCCGTAAAAACCGGGTGCGAGTGATTACCGATGGACACGATTTATTCCATTTGATGATGGAAGATATCGAGAATGCCCATTCCAGTATTCACATTGAATTTTACACCTTTTACAACGATCATATTGGTAATGACATCTTGGATTTGTTGGTCAAGAAGGCCAAGGCGGGCGTTGAAGTCCGCGTTATCTATGATCCGTGGGGCTCGATGGGAACTTGGAAGTCATTTTTCAAGCCACTAATTGCGGTTGGTGGTCACGTGGAAGCCTTTCTGGGCACGCGATCAGCAGTGATTGATTTCCGGCTGAACTTCCGCGATCACCGTAAGATTGTCACGATTGATGGTCAAGTAGGGTATGTCGGTGGCTTTAATATCGGTGACCAGTACCTGGGGCGTAAGGCCAAATTCGGCTATTGGCGTGATACGCATTTGCGGATTGTGGGTTCCGGTGTCTTTGCTTTGCAGGCCCGCTTCATGTTGGACTGGAACGCCACAGATCGTGATCATCCCTTTAAGGACGATCAGATTGAACACAAATACTTCCCACTCACTAAGGTGAAGGGGGAAACCAGTTTACAAATTGTGTCGAGCGGTCCCGACTCCGATTTGCAGCAGATTAAGATGGGGTATATGCGGCTCATCCAAACGGCGGAAAAACGTCTGTGGATTCAAACACCGTACCTAATCCCCGATGATAGTGTGCTAGATTCGCTGCGGATTGCGGCGATGGCTGGCATTGACGTCCGTATTATGATTCCGGATAAGCCAGACCACGCCTTTGTCTATCGGGCAACGCAATACTATGCTCGGCAACTGGCAGATGATGGTGTGAAGATTTACTTCTACCACAATGGCTTTATCCACGCCAAGACAATGGTAGTTGATGGTCGGATTGCTTCTGTGGGCTCGGCGAACATGGATTATCGGAGCTTCAAACTGAACTTCGAAATTAACGCGTTCATCTATGATCCTCAGTTAGCCACACAACTCGAAGAAATTTTTGAGGAAGACATGCGGCACAGTGAATTAATAACACCAGAGAAATTCAAGCAGCAGTCGGCGTACTTGAAGTTTAAACAAACGGCGTCAAGATTGTTGTCCCCTATTTTATAGTATTTCTAGCAGACGACCTAGTAAGGTGGTCTGCTTTTTTGTGTACAGCGAGCATTGAGGTTGGTTGCTTTCGACAACTAATTGGGTATAATGACAGTAGAGAAATTAAACCGTTTTCATGGCACATCGTCGTGTAAAGGAGGCCCATGATGAAGCCCTTTGTTCCGATTCCAGTCGTTGATTCCAGCTTATATTTATTTGGGGGGCACCAGCGGACGGTGCCTGGTGGTTGGCAATTCTTTGAACAAAAGCACCAAGCGTTTGAACTCATGTGTGTGACAGCCGGACACCAGACAACGGAAATTAAAAACCTGGCGACATACACCTATGGACCCGGGGATGCCATGATTATTTCACCGGGCACCCTCCACACGAACAAGAATTCTAGTGATACTGAAGAAATGACATATATCTGTTTTCATTTCAATATTGAGAGTTTGGAATTAAAATCAGAAATGCTGAGTAGTATGGTGAACGCCGTCATTCCGGCCGATCAGTCGATTGCACAAGCAGCTGTAAAAGTCGCTACCAAAGTGGTGACCTATAGTGCGGATCATCAGTTAACCAAGGAACAAGCCAACTTGAAGATTGAAATTGCGGTCTTGGAATTTTTCTTTGCCTTGACTGAAAATTTGAAAGCCCACGTCCAGGAGAAAGGACAGAAGTATACGGAAAGTGAGGCCAAGACGGGCCGGATGATTGCGACATTAATCAAGAAGGCGATTGAGAAAAAGCACGTTCCGGTCTTCTCCTTTACCGATATTTGTCGAAAGGTCGGTGTCAGTAGCGGCTATGGTCATCGCACATTTAAAAAGGTTTATGGCGTCACGCCGCTCCACTATATTGAAAATCAAAAATACAACAAGGCGAAGCGATTACTGGGTTCACCAGAGTATTCTATCGAGGACATTGCAGATTTGATGGGTGCCAGCAGTACTTCAAACTTTAGTAAGCAATTTAAGAAGTGGTCCGGCATCACGCCTAGTAAATATCAACGCCAGTTGAAGCAAAAACGTCGCGTGCGGACGGTTAAGGAAAGTGGTTATTTTGAATAATTTTGGTTAGAAAACAACCAATCACCCCGGAAAACGTTGATTTTTCGGGGTTTTTATTTGCCTTAAAGGTCAGAATTTAACTAAAAACAGTCATGAACGAAGATGGTCAGCTATTGTGAAAGCGGATACAATCTAAAGTATAGTTAGCTAACCGATTTTTATTGACAATGATTCGGCCGGATCATTGTGCAACTGCACTGATACTTAATAAGATTATACTTCTGAAAGGGGTTCTCGCAAATGGCCTCAAACACACAGGCTACTGCCCAACCAGCTGCAAATGATGAATTTGCTAAGCTGTCTTGGCGCGAGCGAATTAGTTACGGTGCCGGAGATCTTGCCCAAAACTTGATCTTTGGGACGGTTGGTTCCATGCTCTTATTCTACTTAACCACGGTTTATGGTATTTCTGCCGCGGTCGGTGCCACCATCTTCTTGGTGGTCCGGTGGGTTAACGTTTTCTGGGATCCATGGGTCGGCGCTTTCGTCGACAAGCATGGATTTAAGCGTGGTAAGTATCGCCCATACTTGATCTACGGTGGGATTCCATTGACGATCATGGCGGCGCTGTTATTCTTACCAATTGATGCGGTTCGGGGCAATGTCTTCTATGCTTTTATTGCCTATCTCGCAACGGCGCTGATTTATTCATTCGTTAACATTCCTTACGGGGCCTTGAATGCTTCACTGACCCGGGACAACGATGAAATTTCAACTTTGACGACGGTTCGGATGACCGAAGCCAATATTGGGAACTTGTTGGTTTATACATTCCTGCCACTGTTCGTGCAATTGGCTTCACCAAATCCCCAATCCAAGGATATTGGTTTCTTCGGTATTCACATGAATTTAGGGGATTACACCTCACCAAAATCGGGTGGTGCCTACTTCATGGTGATGGCCATCTACATGATCATTGGTTTTATCATGTTGATGTGCACTTACTTTGGGATTAAGGAACGGGTCTTACCGACCGAAAAGGAATCCTCTGCAGTTAAGTATGCAGACCTGTGGGTTGAATTTAAACAAAACAAACCCCTACAAATTTTAGGATTGTTCTTCCTGATCGGCTTTACTTTCATGTTCTTTGGTAACACCGTTTGGCCTTTCTACATGCAATATAACATCGGGCACTCCGAATGGGTGGCTTCAATCAACTTGATCGGGTCCATTCCGGGTATCTTCCTGGTCTTCTTGTGGCCAATCGTGCGGAAGAAGATTGGGAAACGTCAATTCTTCTACGCCTTCCTGACATTATTCATCATCGGGACGTTAGTTCTTTGGGTTTGGTCATTCCCAGCCTTTAAGAACAGCGTTGCCTTAGGTTACATTGGTCGGTTCTTGATGCAATGGGGGATTACGGCAGCGACCGGTTACATGTGGTCACTGGTTCCAGAAGTTGTGTCTTACGGTGAATACCACTCTAAGAAGCGGGTTGCCGGTATTATTAACGCCATCATGGGTCTGTTCTTCAAGATTGGTTTAGCTCTTGGGGGAATTATTCCAGGGTACATCAATGCCTTCTTCAAGTTTGATGGTACCAAGACGACTCAAAGTGCGGGCGCCTTAGCCGGTATTCAATGGTCGATGATTTGGCTACCCATTATTTTGGCCTTTGTCGCGATGTGGGTCATGAGTCGTTACACCTTAACGGATAGTGATGTTAATAAGATGAACGAAGAATTGACAGCAGAACGGAAAGCCAATCAAGTTTAGATGAAAGGAAGATTCTCTTATGAAGATTCAAAATCCAGTTTTACCCGGTTTTAACGCTGATCCAAGTATGATTCGGGTGGGTGATACGTACTATATTGCCAATTCAACCTTTGAATGGTTCCCTGGTGTGCGGTTACATGAATCCAAGGACTTGGTCCACTGGAATTTATTGCCATCACCACTGTCCACGACGACTTTACTTGATATGAAGGGTAATCCTGCATCTGGCGGGATTTGGGCCCCTGATTTGAGCTATGCCGATGGTAAGTTTTGGCTGATCTACACCGATGTCAAGATTACCGAAGGACCGTTCAAGGACATGACCAACTACCTGACCACTGCCACGGATATTCGTGGCCCATGGACTGATCCCATTGCGGTGAACGGCGTTGGTTTTGATGCCTCACTCTTCCATGACGAAAATGGCCGTAAGTATTTGGTTCAACAAACCTGGGATCACCGTGAATATCACCACCCATTCAATGGGATTACCTTGACGGAATTTGATACAGCTACCATGCAGTTGAAGCCAGAAACGGCGCGCAACATCTACAATGGGACTGATGTGAAATTGGTTGAAGGCCCACATTTGTATCAGATCAATGGGTACTACTACCTGTTCGCTGCTGAAGGTGGGACCGTATTTACCCACCAAGAAGTCGTCGCTCGTTCTAAGACACTGGATGAATTGTCCTTTGAAAGTGAACCAGATGGCCCATTCATTACCAATATGGATACCCCTGATTTTTACTTACAAAAGCAAGGTCACGGGGCATTAACCAGTACACCAAGTGGCGAATGGTACTACGCGTCTTTGGTCTCGCGGCCATGGAACCACACCAACGAATCCAGTCACGATCCTCGTGGTTGGAGTACGTTGGGTCGGGAAACGTCGATCCAAAAGGTGGAATGGGATGACGCTGGCTGGCCTCGTGTCGTTGGTGGCCACGGCGGTCAAGTCGAAGTTGACGCCCCTAAGGATGCTATCGAAACGACGGCGCCGAAGGACCATTCACAACACGATGACTTTGACCAACCAACACTAGATTTGAACTGGAATACGTTGCGGCAACCCTTTACCGCTCAAATGGGTTCTGTGGGCAACGGCGAGTTGAAGCTGATTGGGCAACAAACAATGTCCAGTAACTTTGATGTTTCCCTGATTGCACGGCGCTGGCAAGCCTTCAACTTTGATGCAGAGACTAAGGTCAAATTTGACCCATTCACGTATCAACAGATGGCAGGGTTAGCCAACATCTACAATGACAAGCACTATTCTTGGATTTTCATTACGTGGGATGAAAAGAAGGGCCATGTCATTGAAGTTGCCCAAAATGATAACAATAATTACACGTCTTACTTGAAAGATGATGCGATTAAGATTCCTGATGGGACGGACTACGTTTGGTTCAGAACGAAGGTTCGTAAGCAATCCTATACGTACGAATACTCATTTGATGGTCAAAACTGGGAAACGGTACCGGTTGAGCTGGATGCTGCAACCTTATCAGATGACTACGTCTTGCAAAACTACGGCGGCTTCTTCACGGGGGCGTTCGTGGGCTTGATGGCCGCTGACTATGCTGGTTACAAGCGCGTTGCCACCTTTGATTACTTTGATTATCAAGAACTGCCAGATTAAAGCGCAACGAGTAAGTTAATCTATCGGTTTTGGTAACATAACTCAGTTTCACCGAAAGGCAGGAAGAAAGTTCTCGATTTTTGAGGATTTTCTTCTTGCCTTTTTTGCGTTGTGTTTTCAATGGAAACCAATTACGCGTGAGCATGACGCAGTAAGTAATTTTCCCGTGAGCATTTTTGCTGACGCAACTAATGTTGGGGTGTATGATGAGTGAACTGATCAGGTCAGTGGGTACCTATCCGGATTGAGGCCGTTTTTCGGTTGGATAGGGTTGGCCTGATTAACAGAATAAGCTTATATCTGGAGGACTTGCAGGCATTGCTGTGAGCCTTTTTTTTATGGTCAGATTGGACGGCGAATAAACAATCTGCCGTGTTAGCTTCCCAATACTAATAGAAAACTAATGGGCAACCGGGAAGGTTAAATGCAATAAATAGGGGGAGTATGGCATCTAACAAGGGGTATCAAGCGTACTGATGACTAAAAAAGCCGCCATCGCGACGTTGAAACGCGATGGCGGCTATTATCATTTGCGGGATTGGTTAGAGCGCAAATACCACAGAGCTTCCTCTGTGAGTATTATGTTAATGGAGTCCTTGTTAAATTGCAACTGAAGGGGTCAGTAATCGCGTTAGTAGTGACTTGGTTAGGGGATACAATGGTTTCTTATCGGTAATCATTGGTCGTCTTTCGTGGGTATGCTACACTTAAACCTAATAGGATTGGAGGAGGGGTGCTTATGCGGTACCGACAGGGAGTTTGGTGGTTACTGGGTTTAATTCTGGCGTTGATTGGTGGATGTCAAATGACCACGATCAATGCGGCAGCGAGCTACACGATTAAACCGTTTCGAATGAATGTAGACGTGACGCGTCGTGGGGATGCCAATGTGACGGAGACCATGACCTATCACTTTGATGATGATTATCATGGTGTTTATAATGTGCAAGACTTACGCGGCATTCAGGGTGGGCGACTAACCGGCGTTAGCACGCGTTTGAATGATGGAGGAATGCGGCCGGCAAGAGCTGTTGATAGCGGCGACAGTCGGTATCAGGTCAGCCAAAGTAACCAACGGCTAAAGGTTAAAGTTTATCGGGCGGTGTCCGCGGGTGATCGCTTACAGGTTACTTACCGCTTTCATTTGACCGGGGTCGTGACGAATTATGCGGATACGGCGGAATTGAATTGGAAATTAATTGGTGCAGGTTGGGATGAGCCGTTACATAATGTCCGCCTGACCATTCAACTGCCGACTCAGCCGGTTAAGCAGTTGCAGGCGTGGACGCATGGCCCATTGACTGGACACACGGCAGTTCAGTCGAAGACGGGACGTGTGGTGATGACAATACCAGAAAATCCGGCCAATACGTTTGTGGAAAGTCATCTGCTGTTTCCAACGCAGGTAACAGCGGCTAATCCCAATACTTGCACACAAAAACGGCGAGCAGCTGCGCAAAAGCAAGAAGCGAAATTAGCGGCAGACGCCAATGCTAAGCGCCAGCAACAACGCTGGCTAGTCGTAGGGGGGTACGCAGCATTGACGGTGGGCCTAGTGGCCTTGTTAGCGGGAAGCTACCATTGGATGCGACATCACCCGGCTAATCGGTACCCGCATCCGATTCCAGTCGACCACTTTTTTGATGTCCCAGGCGTGGCACCGGCCGTGGCTGTGGCATTACTGAATTTTCGTTCGCCAGACACGGATGCATTAAGTGGTGAATTGATGATGGCAGCCAGTCGGCATGAGATTAAGTTAGAACCGGTTCGAGAGAAGAAACATGACACCGTGCGTTTGACCAAAACGGGTACAGTGACCAACATTTTTCTCCAACGGGCGTTTGAACGATTAGGCTCCCTGGATAGCTTTACGTTGCGTGATTTAAAACAATTTGCGAAAAAAGATAAAGGGAGTCGAGTCAGCCACTGGTTTAAGGAGTGGCAAAATCAGGTTGATGAAGCAGCAGAGGTCTACCAAGATGGGGACAATATCGCCATCCGCCAACGCTTGCTAGGGATTGCGTGGGGACTCACATTTGTAATTGCCGCTTGGATCGGTGTGTCGGCGTTGGTCGACCCGTTGGTCTTTAAACTAAGCGCCGGACTAGGACTCGTTGTTTTGTTTGGTAGTTGGACCTATATTTCGCGTCAGCGGCGGCAAGTTGATCGTAATACTGCGGAAGGATTGGTCTTGATAAATGAGATTGGCGGCTTCCGGCGGATGTTGAAGGACATTGGTCATTTCAATACGGCTAAGATTGGTGACCTCATATTATGGGAGCAAATATTACCGTATGCCGCAGCATTTGGCCTCGCCAAACAGGTGGCTGACAAACTGGCGATCGACTTTGGGAAGGATGTCGTGGCCGGGGCTTTGGTCGCTTATCCCCTTTACTATCCGGGCGCGTTCAATTTGTCGTTGGGCGACATGGTCCAAACGAGTATTGCGGGAGCAATTGATACGTCGGCTAACTTTAGCTCACCATCGGGCGGTTCCGGCGGCTTCTCCGGCGGTAGTTCGGGTGGCTTTGGTGGCGGTTCCGGTGGCGGAGCCTTTTAAATAGTTTGGAAAGAAGACCGGGTGGCCAGGGGATGTGGCTGCCGGGTCTTTTGGTGTAGAGCCGATAATATGAATGCGTCGTCAATTAGATAGTGACCAGTACCTATTATGGGCAACTTTTAAGTGCTAGACTTGCTAATAGTGGAATAAGCAAAGGAAATCAACGTAAAGTAATTATTTATAAGGGGTATCTATTATGAAGAAAGTATATCAATGGGGATTGGTAGTTTTCGTTGCACTTGTTGGCTGAGGTAGTGGATTAACTGCCCCAGCGGCGGCCAAGGTCAGGGAGCTTCCGGAATCGGTAAGCTATGTGCGGACGAAGCATGCAATGGATATTGGTGCTCGAGAAAAAACAAAATCGGGATACAAGCCGATTTATATTAAGAAAAATAAATTGTTGTCAATTAGTGCGATGAACATACGCGGGAAATATCCCCATTTTAAAACATATGTGGCCGTCACATTGGGCGATATTCACTATGCAAAAATAAATAAAGTGGTTTATATGAAGAAGTTTATCCGTTACACCACCGCTAACTTTACACCAGTAAAGACGCTACGAGCACCGATTCGAACGCAATTGTTGCGGCAGGGAACGGGTTTCGTTATGTCATCAACTCATATAAATCAGCCGACTTATTCTTCAGCACTGTTCGTCACACTGGATAATTATATTCAGACGTACAGTCAGGCTCGAATGACTAAAATTAACGATAAGTGGATGAATGCAGATGTGGATAGTGACTTTGCTAAGTTGAAGCCCACAGATAGTGTTAAGGTGACGAAACTGGTGAAAACGGGAACCGCTTATAAAATTGACTATGCACGACCATTAAAGAGTTTTTCCGATAAGAAGATTGGTCCCCATCACTATCGACTGACCATCAAACAACTTGGTAGGCAATATCAAAATTACACACCAATTGATGATACGTATGATACGGCCGCATCTTGGACTAATTTCACGATTAACACCAAACCATATTTTTCTGGTTTTGCTGACTGGGGTTTGGATTAAAAGGATTATGTAGTAGGAACGTTGTCCGAAAGGAAACGTTCTTACTTTTTTATGAAATATATTATTTTAACCAACTATTTGGGGATTTATAAGCCTAAACGTTGATCGCCGGTAACTAAATGTTTGTATAGCTAAAGGCTTTTTCTACAGCGGCAGAAATAACGGGCTGAGGTAAAGTGATACCTTGATGATTAAGTCGGGCGGTAACGAAGCGAATAGCTTTGGTTTTGCACTCAGCTTTACCAACATGACTCATGACCGCGATCAAGGCGGCGAAGTGGCCTGCCAATTTTTGTATATGCAAAAGGACTACCTCAATTAAGAAGTAGTCCATCTTTTGGTATGCGACAGAGAATACGGCTAAGTTCGTTTTTTATGAATAATAAGTGACCCAAGCCAGACAATACCGACTACGCCTAAAAATAAGTGCCAGAACCAAAAAGCACCTAGAAATGGATCAGACGGTAACGAAATAAAGTTAATAATGAACAATAATGAAAGCCAAAAGTTCCAATCTTTTAGAATAATCATGCACCCCCTCTGATAAATATAGCAATCGAAAATAATAAATTCAATATAATATTAAAAACAAATTAGATTAACGACATTTAAATCTCATTAATCCTGTGGAATGGACATTATCAGTTAAAAAGGCCCCATAAAACCAATCCGGCTTTACAGAGCTTCCAAACACTAACCCATTATTTTGTAAAATCAATCTTCAAACTCAACAGATAAATCACAACGCCCCCAAAGATCATGCTGACCAGTTCTCCCCAACCGATGGATAACCAGTTGGCCCAGAATGTTGGCCAAAAGGCAGTCTTGGAAACAATAGCAATCTCCCAGGCAATCATACACATGAAGAAGACCGCGACCACCGTATTAATGGCCATTTGGGCGATGCGATTGTGGACGAATTTACTGAGCCAATACATGACCAGTAATGCCAGCAGCGTTTGAATGGTCCCAGTGGCAATATCCAAAAAGCCAAATGGTGAGGCAATAATATTGGCAATGAAAACCCCCAGTGTGACCGCGGCAATGTAGCGCTTGTTGAAGACCACCAAGTGATTAAACATTTCCGACAGACGGATCTGAAAGGGACCAAAGCTCAGGGCTGACAAGACCGTCGTTAGCACGACGTAGAGTGCAGCTATGAGAGCCGCGAGCACCATACTGCGGGTGTCGCTGACTCCCGAAACACGTTTCTTAGAATTCACGAGAAATTCCTTCCTTTGCTAATTATTCAGTTTTTAAACCTTAGTAAGCGTACCGCAAAACCGGGATTTTAGCAAAATGTTCCACGGGAAACATTACAATCGGGTATTGTCTACCGTGAAGCATTGACACCGGGGGTATTGCTTGTGTAAATTAGGAATAACTTCTGCATGTCGGCGGTGACTAGCCTTATCGCTAACTAACAGCCACCGTTGAATCGTTATACCATACTAGATAGTCATTATTGGGGGAGGCATTTATCATGAGAATCGCACACCACCGCTGGCCGCTTTGGGTCCTATATACCCTAGCGTTTGCGGTGATCGCGGCCATTAGCTTCGGAATATTTGGGGTGGCTAATCGGACCTTAATCTGGAACATGGATGGCATCACGCAACATTACCCATTGATTCGCGAGTTTCATCAGCTGTTAATGAAGTCCGGCCTAGCAGGGGTTACGGGGTGGTCTTGGACCTTTGGCTTAGGGGCTGACAAATTAACCACGCTAGCCTACTATGTGTTAGGTGATCCGTTTGCGTATGCCTTGGCGCTACTTCCGACGCGCCTGTTAGAGGTCGGCTATGGGTGGGCCATTGTTCTACGGCTTTATGCGGCCGGTCTAGCTTTTCTAGTCCTGGCAAAACGCTACGCCTTTAAACCCGGTAGTCAATTGGTCGGCGCAGTCACGTATGCCTTTACCGGGTATTCTTTGATGGTGGGGGTTCATCATCCCTTCTTCCTTTTGCCTATGGTCTGGTTACCCCTACTTTTTGTTGGCATCGACCGAATCCTACAGGGAAAAGGGTGGGGATTCTTGGCCGCTGTGACCGGGATCACTATTTTGAGTAACTTCTACTTTGCTTACATACTGGGGCTGGGCAGCCTAATTTATGCCCTCATTCGCTACTTTAGTTGCCGTGAGCGCGGTCAGCTAGCGGTTAGCTGGCTAGTCGCCACGGCCCGTTTTTTGGCCGCTGCTGTTACGGGACTACTGATTTCGGGGGTGTTGTTACTGCCATCACTCTTGATGATGCTGAAATCCACTCGGACGGTGTCCATTTTTGCGAATGGCCTCTGGTTATATCCGCTTAATTATTATCTAACACTCAGCAATACCATTTTAACGACGGGCAACACCCTTAACTACTGGGCAGTGTTGGGGATCACCGGATTCGGTTTCTTAGGGTGTGTCTATACGCTGGTGCACTGGCGGCAACATCGGTGGCTGGCCATCACGCTTCTTGCGGTGATTGTCGGGCTCCTCTTTCCTGCCGTGGCCGCGTTCTTTAACGTCTTATCGACGCCATCTAACCGCTGGATTCTGCTAGCAGCCGTTCCCTTTGGTCTGGCGTTAATGACACTCATGGATCACCTGACGGCGTTATCGTTGCCTGACCGCTGGTGGCTATTGGGGAGTAGCTTTGGCCTATTAGGCGTCATTTACCTGAGTAACGGCTTTACCTTCAGCAATCCGGCGCGTGATTTACTGACGTATGGGTTATTATTGGCCACGACGCTACTGGTTGTGGTGGCCTTACCGCGCCGCTGGACGTTCGGTGGGATCGGCATTTTAATCGGGCTAAATCTGATCAATAACGCTTGGGGTTATTACGATCCCAATCTGAGCAATCAAGCGACGCAACAGCTACGCGTCAGTGATGCCACGCGCTACATTCAAGATTATTTTGATGGCGCGCAGTCGGCGGTCCAATCGGATCACGCGTTTTCGCGGGTAAGTGCGACGCGCAACTATAATTTGTTCCGGACGGTGGGGAATAACATGACGATGTCTCACGGTCTGCATGGGATTATGTCCTATTTTTCCGTTCAAAATGGCTATGTTGGCCAATTTAGCCGCGACTTGGGTAATGCTGAGTATGCGATGAATGCGCCGATGGGCCAAGCCGATGACCGAACGACCCTAACACAACTACTGGGGGTCAAGTATTTATTTGCGCGGACCGATCAAGTGACTAATCACGCGGCGCTGCCGTATGGGTATCGGGCGGCTAAAAAGATCTATCCGGAACAGCCCGTGTACGGGTTATCAAATGGTGTTGGCACACAGGTGTTAACCACGAACTTGGCGTTTCCACTGGTTTATACGCAACCCCAAGTACTAACGACCAAGGCATGGCACCGGTTAAGCTTGGTTGACCGGGAGCGAAGTCTAACGCAAGCTGCTGTGACGTCCCAGCCAGTCGCTGGCGTGAAAGCGGCGCACTACCAATCGCCCAAACGCACGCTGGCTTACACGGTAACGCCGGATACGATTCCGGTAATTGATAGCACAAACAAGGTCATTCAGTACCGGTTAAAGCAAGCCGCGGCTGGGCAAAAGACGGGCCTCAATGACAAGCAACTAGCGACCTATGGCACCACAATTCAGACGCCTCAGTTAACGGTTGATAAAAATGGCCTGTTAAGTAAGCAGGAGGTTCAGCAGTACGGCCCCATGGTACAGTTAAATCGGGATCAAGCAGCACTGCAACGGGTGTTAACCCATAATCAACAGATTATTCAACGGACCACTCAAGCCAATCAGACGGGCCTGCATCAGTTAACTAGCGATGCGCAAGGACAACCGATTAAATATACGGTCACGCTTAAGCACCCGCAACAGGCCCAGGGGACAGAGTTGTATTTAGAATTAGACGGCATTAGTTCACAGCAACTGACAACCAAAGATCAACTCCAAACAGCGGACAATACTAGCGTTTTAGGAAATACCCCGCGGTCAAATTTGACCAAGTTGAACGCTTGGCGAACGGCGATTAGCAACCCGGATTTGGGCGATTACTGGGTGACGGCTAAGACGCGGAATGCGACCAAGACCTTCTCCCAATTTGGCTTAGACAATCTGTCAGATTATGAACCCAAGCATCAAGTATTATTGAACCTGGGTTATTCGCAGCAGTTACGCAAGACAATTGATGTGACCTTTAACGCCACTAAGCAACTCAATATTAAATCGGCCAAGCTCATCGCGGTACCGTTTGGCGCGCGCTATGACCAACAGGTCCACGCCGTTCAGCGACGGGGGTTGCAGCATGCTCAGATACGAGATAACGCGGTAACGGGTGAGCTAACAACGCCACAGGCCAGTGTTATGACGACATCCATTCCGTACTCGAGTGGCTGGCGACTGACGGTGGATGGTCGGCCCACGGCAACGACGGTGGTTAATGAGGGCTTTGTTGGGGCCCGTTTGGCGGCGGGCACGCACCGGATTCGCTTGACTTACCGGACGCCGGGGCTAATCGGTGGTCTGATCCTAACAATAGTTGGGTTAGTGGTCTGGTTAGGTGAAATGAGCTGGTGGCATTGGCGACATCCTCAGGCGAAAACACGCGCAACTAAATCAAAATCTGATGCTTAATCAATGATTTTTGGCGGGACCAGGTCGTGGGTCCCGCTTTTTTATGACACTTTTGCTACACTAGAAAGGAGTGGTAACCAGATTTTGGGGAGGACAAGTTAATGCCAAAATGGCTAAACTGGTCAGTCTTTTATGAACTGACCGAAATTTATACAGCACCATTAAATGTTATGTGGTTTATTTTAGGTGCTGCGATTGTGCAGTATCACGTACATACCGTGGATTGGATCAATGTTGGGCTATGTCTAGCGGTGGTCTTTATCTTCGATTTGGCCGTCAACGTGGCGGATAATTATTACGATTATTTACACGCGCATGATCGTGAAGACTACGCGCAAAAGACCAATCCAATTGGCCGCTTGCATTTGCCAGCTAAGGGTGTTTTTTGGCTGGCGTGGGTGTTATATGCAGTCGCTGCGATACCGGGGATTGTCTTAGTCATGCGGACGGGCTGGTCGGTTGCCGTCTTTGGTGTGGTGGGGTACTTGATTGGAATCTTCTATACGGCCGGACCGCATCCCATCAACGCAACGCCGGTCTCAGCAGCCGTGGTGGCGTTGGCAATCGCCTTTGGGATTCAGTTAACCTGTGTGTACGTGTCGATTTATGGGCAACAACCGTTGTCTTGGTCAATCGTCGGTACCACGTTTCTGCTGTGTATGCCGTTGACGTTGATCTTCTTCACGGTGCAACTGGCTAATGATACATCGGATCGCGATGAAGACATTGCCAATCACCGCTACACGTTGGCGGTCTATCTAGGTAAACGCCGATCGGTGCGGTTGATCCAACTCTTCCTAGTGATTGGCACCTTGTGGACACTGGTAAATGTAGGGTTGGGGTTAGCACCACTCGTTACGGCGTTGGCGGTTATCTTACTGCCAGTGATGTGGCGGGGGATGCGCCCGTTCTTTGCCATTCAGGACAAGCGTAAGACATTTATGGCGATGGTTAAGAGTGCCTCTTTGTTCTTCATTGCCTATCCCGTATTGTTTGCGTTGGGAACGTGGCTGTAAAGTGAGTCATTAAAGACGATCAGCTACTAGCAAAATAGACACTAATAAAATAACCCGGGAAATGACAGTGATTATCATCGCTATTTCCCGGGTTATTTTGTCTTAATTAAGCCTAAATAGGAGTTATTAAGGATGGTGGCGTCATGGGTGATACGGATTAGTTATTATGGTTATAGGCCCAGACCGTCAACGGCGCGAATAGGACCACGATGCCAATGCCAAAAATAAGCACGATCCAAGCATTATTGTTCCAGGCTCCCTGAGCGAGGATCTGGCGGATTGCGGTGATCACATAGGTGATGGGATTGGCATCGGCAATCACGCGCATAAAATGAGGTAAGGTTTTCAGCGGGATAAAGGCGTTAGAAAGAAAGGATAGGAGCATCATAACCATCATTGAGACGCTTTGAACCATTGATGAGCTTTTGGCTAGCAGGCCAAAGAGCGCAAAGACCCATGAGATGGCCCAGCCAATGAAGATGGCCAAAGCGGCAATGACAATGATCCACCCAAAACCTACAGTTGGTCGCCAGCCCATTGCGTAGCCGGTCAGTAGAGAAACCACAGTGGCAACCAATAAGCGGAGAATATCTGCGAATAGTTGCCCAGCCAAGGGGGCAATATGGGCCATGGGTAATGACTTAAAGCGATCAAAGACCCCGGAGTCCAAGTCCTCGCGAATCTGGGCGCCAGATCCTGACGCAGCCGACAGGAGAGTTTGAATCAGAATTCCGGGGACAATGGTGGGTAGATAGGCTTGCACCCCGCCAGCGATTGCCCCACCGAAGAGATAGCCGAAGAGGAGCATGAACATCACAGGTTGAATGATGACATCCATAAAGCGATCAGGGTTATGGAGCGTTTTAAGTAAGTTCCGGTAAGCCATCGTTAGCGTGTTGCCAATTAAGTTACCATGTTGTGTTTGAATTTCCATCGGGCACCTCGTTCTTAATTTTTTCCGGTTGTGAGTGCAAAGAAAACATCATCTAGGGAGGGTTCTTGTACGGCAATATTAGCCAGTGAGATATCGGCTGCCTGGAGTTGCACAAGTAAGTCAGTGATTTGGTTGGGGTTTTCCAAATGTGCAGTGAGTTGGGCACCGTGCAAGGTCGGCTGCGCATGGAGTGCCTGAGCCAATAGGCGTTGGGCAAGGGGACCTTGGGTTGCCTTGGCGAGGGATAAGGTCAAGGTGGCACCACCGATTTGCTGCTTGAGCGCGGTCGGCGTTCCAAGTTTGATGAGCTTGCCATGGTCGATGACGGCAATTCGATCGGCCAGTGCGTCTGCTTCGTCTAAGTATTGGGTGGTCAATACGATGGTAGAGCCGTGGGCCACTAACTGGCGGATGGTTGTCCACATCTGCGATCGGGTTCGGGGATCAAGTCCAGTTGTGGGTTCGTCCAGAAAAATCAATCCTGGTCGCGTAATCAGACTCACGGCAAGATCTAAACGGCGCCGCATGCCACCGGAGAAATCGCTGAGCGCTTTGTTAGCAGACGCTGTCAGTGAAAACTCTTCAAGAAGTTCCGTCGTTCGTTGTTTAGCGGCCGTTCGGGACAACCCATTGAGCCGAGAAAAAATCATTAAGTTTTCGCGAGCGGAAATATCTTCATCGATGGAAGCATATTGCCCGGTTAGACCAAACATGGCGCGGGCCAGTCGACTTTCTTTGCGAACGTCATGACCAAAGATCGTGACAGTTCCACTCGTGGCCTTAAGCAGCGTGGTCATCATGCGCAAGGTGGTAGTTTTCCCTGCGCCGTTAGGACCTAAAAGACCAAATACTTCACCGGGTTTGACCGCAAACGATAGATCATCAACGACGGTTTTGACGCCGAAGGTTTTAGATAAATGGCTTACCGTGATAGCTGTAGATGGTTGCATAAAATGCCTTCTCTCATGTGTCATAAAATTAATCAGGTGACCTGACAAAATTATAATAAGGTCCCCTGATTAATTTGTCAACCTTTTTATTCAGGTCCCCTTATCTTTTTGTTTTGGAGTATAATGAGACAAGGAGGTTTTCGAGATGAGCGATTTATTTAAGCAAGAGACGACAGCGAGTAAGTTAATTGAATTTGGGATGTTGCGGCATGTCGCCGATGACATTGCGGATCGCGATGACGACCACCCTGAACGACAAATGATTTTCCAAGGGCAAGGAAAGATTTTATTGGCGTTGATGCAAGAGGATCATTTGGCACAAAAAGAATTGGCGGAGCGCTTAAATTTGACGGCGCAGTCAACCGCGGAATTCGTTCGGAAATTGGAAAAAAAGGGATTCGTGACACGAATGAAATCTCCTACGGACCAGCGAGTTACCGTGGTGAGTATCACGGATGCTGGGCGCAAGGAAACAACGAAAAATGTGCAACAAATCCCGCCATTCTTAACGATTTTAGATGATACGGAGTTGGATCAACTCGCGCATATTTTAGATAAGGTTAATCAGCATATGTATGAAGAAGTTAATGCCGCTAACCCAACCTGGTTCAACAAGTTCCATCAGGTCATTATGAATCGTATGTTATCGCAATTACATTCAGGCGAAGATCGGTAGGCTTGGTGTCAGTTTCGGCGATATTTATGGGGGCTGGTTTATTTGTTAGACAACCATGACGACCTGCACTCAGAAGCAAAGTGATGAGAATCGCGGTATTGCTAAAATGAGAATGCCGGTATAATAGGTTTTCTTTAGTGTATTCCCCACAGGTGTGGGGGTGATCCTATTGTGCGTCTTTAATAGATTTAAACTTTCCGGTATTCCCCACAGGTGTGGGGGTGATCCTTGACGTAGCCCAACGACTGCTTGATTTTAAGCGTATACCCCACAGGTGTGGGGGCATTTCCGCTACTTCCATAAACTACTAGTATTAGCGGAAGTAGCGCTGTCACAAGCAAAGAACCACCACAACTTGCAAGGTAATCAGGCTCAAAAGCCACCGCACAATCATCAGCCATTTGGCCTAACAATTGTGCGGTGGTTTGTAGTGTCGAGATTATTTTTAATTAAGCGGCATTTAAAATCCACAAGAACAAGACGAAGACAACCGCCAGCCCGTACATCATAGCACCGACTTCCTTACCACGCTTAGCAGCCAACATGGTCAAAGGATAGGTGATGAAACCTAGTGCGATCCCATCGGAGATGCTGTAGGTTAAAGGCATTCCCAGCACAATCAGAAAGGCCGGAGCAGCTACTTCGAATTTTTCCCAATGAATGTTCTTTAGGGATTGGGCCATTAGCACCCCAACGATAATCAAAGCGGGGGCGGTGACTTGATCCGTCACAACTGCCAACAATGGAGAGAAGAACGCGCCAAAGATGAAGAGTATCCCAGTGACGATGGCGGTGAAACCAGTTCGACCACCCACGGCAATCCCTGCGGAGGATTCCACGAAGGCGCCCATTGGGGAAGTTCCCAGTAAGGACCCCACGACCATCGTACTAGAATCAGCCATCAAGGCTTTGCCAATCCGGGGGAGCTTGTTATTTTTAACCAAGCCAGCTTGTTCAGCTAAGCCGACCAAAGTCCCCGTAGTATCAAAGAAAGTGACTAATAAGAAGGTCAAAACGACCACGATCATTTGTAAGGAATTAATACTGCCGACGTGCGTCAACCCCACCATGAAAGTCGAGCTGATGCTAGGAACTGCAGCAACGATATGACTAGGCATGGGAATCAGACCCGTAACGAGACCTAAAATCGAGTTGGCGACCATCCCAATGAAGATGGCGCCGGGTACCCGAGCACTCATCAACAGAACCGTTACCAGTAGTCCGAAAATGGTGAGCCACGTACTGCCAACCTGTAAGGAACCCAGGCTTACAATCGTTGATTTGTCAGCGGCGACTAAGCCGCCTTGGCTCAAACCAATGAAGGCGATGAACAGGCCGATTCCGGCGCTGATGGCCATCTTGAGGTCGCGGGGAATCGCGTCAACGACCTTTTCCCGCAGCTTGAAAGCCGTTAGAATCATGAAGAGGATCGAGGCCACGAAAACGCCAGCTAGCGCCGTTTGCCAAGGAACCTTCATTCCAATAACGACGGAGTAAGCGAAGAAGGCGTTAATCCCTAGACTGGCAGAGATGGCAATCGGATAGTTGGCCAGAATCCCCATCAACATGCACCCGAAGGCGGAGGCAAAGGCAGTCGCCGTGAAGACGGCCCCTTGGCTGATGCCGGAAGCCCCTAAGACTTGGGGGTTAACGAATAGGATGTAAGCCATGGAGACGAAAGTGGTTAGCCCCGCTAGTATTTCAGTTTTATAGTTGGTACCGAGTTCTTCAAAATGGAAAAAGTTGGCAATTCTTTGCATTGAATAAGTGCTCCCTTAGCAATTAATTTGGTTAAATCCGAACATTAATGATAATTGTTCGTGTTTACATCAATAAATACCACTATTAGAGTCTATCATTTTTAAAAAATATTTGCAATTGCGAATTACAGTTTTATTTATAAAACGAATGTTCGGAAAATACCAACTCAACCCGTCAACCCATCCAACTTACTGATAAGTCAAAAATAGCCGACCAAGCATCTAATGAGCTTGTGTCGGCTATTGATCGTTCGTTTCATCTGCTGATAGAAAAGTTAAGCTAGTCTGGATCGGCGAGTGATTTACCGTTAGCAGTCGCTTTGAAACCCGCAAAGGCGGTATCAATCGTTTGATATTCCGCAGCCGTTAAGGTGACCTCCAAGGCCTGCGCGTTAGCTTCGACCTGTGCGGCGCGTTTAGCACCCGGGATCACCACGCTGACGAGTGGGTTTTGCATGTACCAAGCCAGAATCGTTTGGGCGACGGTAGCTTGATGCGCTTGGGCAATCGGCCGGACCTGGTCGATGGCGGTTAAGGCTTGACTGTAACGCGGTTCTTGGAAATCACTGATTTGACTGCGAATGTCGTCGGCCGGGAACTGAACTGATTGGTCGTATTTACCCGTCAGTAAGCCCGAAGCCAAGGGAAAGTAAGGGACAAAGCTAATCTGATGATCGGCCAGATACAGCATCAAATCAGTCTCGTGGTCGCGATGGAGGAGACTGAATTCGTCCTCAACGACATCTACGTAGCCATCAGCATTGGCCTCTTTGACTTGTACCAAGCTAAAGTTGGAAAGACCAATCGCCCGAATCTTACCTTGTTCGCGCAGTCGTTGTAAGGCGCCCACGGCTTCTGCCTTGGGTGTTTGTTTGTCAGGGAAATGAATGTAGTAAATATCTAAGTAGTCGGTATTCAAACGTTTTAAACTGGCGTCAACTTGGGCCGTCAAGAACGCGGGATCATTGTTAATGACCTGTTCGCCACTTGAGAAGTCTTGAGCCCCTTTGGTTGCCAAAGTAAAGCTGTGCCGATCGAAGTCGTGCATGGCTTGACCAACGAGTTCCTCGGAATGACCGAGACCATAGACAAAGGCCGTATCAAGTAGCTGAATGCCATGATTCAAGCCAGCTTTAACCAAGTTAAGGCCATCATCATCCTTTAAATTTGGGAAGAGGTTATAGCCGCCAACCGCGTTGGTTCCGAGACCGAGTGGTGTCGTGCGAACATCAGTCTTACCGAGTGTTACCAATTCATGTGTCATGCTGGACCCTCCTATAATGTTGAAACCGGATTCAAATACAGTTCCATTATACCGAATTTTACTAGAATTAAAAATCCCCTGAGTGAGTACCATGGTCGCACGGTTTCTGGTACACTAAAGCAAGGAAAAAGGAGCGAGACACATGACAACTTATTTAATTATTGGGGCCAATCGGGTGGGCCAATTGGTGGCCCGTCAACTGGCGACCGAGTCAGCAACGGTTCGCCTCTTACACGATGGTAAGGAAACGTTACCCAGCGACTTAGCCACCCAAGTGACGGAGTTGACCGGTGATTTGACGCAGGAAGCTACTTATACGGCGGCCTTGCAGGACCAACCCATCATCTTTTCAGCACTCACGGGGATGGACGTTGATCTGGCGTTTGAAGCACTCTTCGATGCCCAATATCACCAGCGATTAACCTTTCAACGTTTCGTGATGCTGAGTACGGCTGGGGTCGATCAGGAAGTGACAGGCGATTTAGCTTATCCGGGAATCACCGACGTGGCCGAATATCTAAAGCAACAGCGATATGCCGCTAAACTAGTGGATGAGGCAGAATTTCCATATACGATTTTGCGGCCCGTAACGTTGGCCGACTCACCACGGCGCGACCCACAAATTATTAAGGAAGGCGCCGCGGTTCCAGCGGGAACTGTTTCACGTGAAACAGTCGCACAGGTGGCCGTCTCATTGTTACAAGCGGGTGGCGCCGACTACCAATCGTTGGCGATTTGCTAAAAATTTAAGAGACTTACCAAATTATGGCGTGTTTGGCGCGATAGTTTGTTAGAATAAACCTAGTGGGGTGAAGGCATTGGCATTACAAATAGACGAACAACAACTACAGGCAATTCGCGAACGCATGGACGAGGCCAATCAACGCGCCCACTTCGTTATTTTTCAATCTGTCGAGCGGGAATCTGGCAAAGTCTTGCGGTTAATCACGGATATTGATAGTTTTCGTGCGATTCAAGAACAACATCAAGATGATTCTGACATGGTGATTATCCAAGATATTGTGCCGATTACGGATACCTTGGCCCGGTGGGCGGTCGCTGAAAACATGGCGGCCCAACAGGGTGATAATGCGGAGGTGTTGGCGGATCTGGAACGCTACACCAATGAGGTTTTGAAAGAAAATCATCAAACAGTTAATCCACCGGAAAGCACCGATGACTAGGAAGCACTTAACGACGGTTAGGTGCTTTTTTATTATGGCGAATTTACAATTGAAATGAAACACAAAGTAAAAAAATAAACCCATACCGGGTAGAATATGTTTAACGACCAAATCAAACAATTCGAGGTATCCGGTATGAGCTATAAACATCTTACTATAAAAGAACGTGAAATACTTATGTTTTTACGAGCTAAGGGGTTATCTATCCGGGCTGTTGCGTTACGGCTGGGGCGAAATCCAAGCACTATTTCACGGGAGTTAAAACGTTGTGCAGGTAATTATTCCCCAAGCAAAGCAGATAATGACTATCATCAAAAGCGGCAGAATTGTCACAAGAAGCGGCTATTAGACAGCCATCCACAATTACGCCGTCAAATTGTTCATTACATCTTAGATCTGCACTGGTCACCAGAGCAGATTACCGCTCGCTTTAATAAGGAACATCAATGGTGTGTTAGCTACAACACAATTTACCGTCATATCTATCAACACAATTTAGGTGAGAAGTACTCCTCACGTGGTGATACCGGTATTCAGCGCCATCTCAGACATAAACATCGGACTCGGCATTCAAAGAATACTAGACGACATCGAGAAGTACAGACCGACTATATCTCGATCCATGAGCGCCCTGGTTTTATCAACCAGCGTCAACGTATAGGTGACTGGGAAATTGATACTGTGATTGGTCGAACGGGTCACTCCATCCTTTTAACGGTTGTCGATCGGCTTAGTCGGCTTACGCTTATCAAAAAGGTTGTGCAAAAGGACTCGCAGGAGATAAATAAAGGCTTAGTTGAACTGTTAGGGGTCATTCCTAAAGAATTTGTTCATTCTATTACACCAGATCATGGGACCGAATTTCTTCATCTTGATGAAATCAGCGAAAGGTTAGGTGTTACTGTCTATTGGCCCGATCCATATTCGCCTGAACAGCGTGGAACAAATGAGAATACAAATGGGTTAATCCGGGAATATTTTCCCAAGCGAACAGATATTGATAATTATACAGAACAGGACGTTGAACACTGCCAAAAGCAGTTAAATCAACGTCCTCGCAAAGTGTTAAACTATGAAACCCCATATGAAGTATTTTTTGACAAACCGTTGCACTTAGTTTGACAATTCGCCATCGAAAATTTAGTGAGCGTTCACACCTGTGTTTGGCCCTAAACCTGATAAAATTAAGATAGTTTCAGGGGCATGATTTTAAGAGGGGGTTATCAACATGGTAAAGATTGGAAAAGTTCTCGGCGTCCTAGTGGCGACCGTTGCACTAGGCGTTGGGAGTGTGCCGGTGACGGGGCAGGCTAAGAGTACCAATAAGACGGTGACATTCGGTCAGTTAACGAACAAGAATACGCACCGACTAGCCGCAATTCGGCAGGCAGCTCGCCAGGAAATTTTAACAACCACTAAGGCCAAAAGTAGTCGGGTAGCAGCGGTCTATCAGGTGAAATTGCCAACGCATATGACAAAAACGGCGACGTTAACCAAGAGTGGGTTACGCATGAACCTATTGAAGAATAGTTTTAAGGTTAAGCAGATTACCATTCCGTATGCGCAACTCAAGGGTAAGGTGTTGAATCGCTATCTGCCTAAGGCTAACCGAACCAGTACCATTAAGACCAGTAAATTAGTGGCCTTAACGTTTGACGATGGGCCAGATCCAACCCTGACATCACGGTTACTGAAGACGTTGAAGAAATACCACGCGCATGCGACGTTCTTTGAAGTTGGTCAGAGTGTCAGTCGCTATCCAAAGATCTCGCGAGCGGTCTTGGCAGGCGGCAATGAAATTGGCAATCATTCGTGGAATCATCCCAACTTTAATAGTATTGGGACCGCACAAACAGTGAGTCAAGTAACCCGAACCAATCGGGCAATCTACCAAGCCACCGGAACGTTACCGCAATACGTACGACCACCGTACGGTAATATCACGGCGGCAGAGGGCCGAGCGATTGAACAGCCAATTATCCGTTGGTCAGTCGATTCTCGAGATTGGGCTTACCTCAATAGTAGCAAGGACATTAATGAAGTTATGCACGACACCCATGGCGGCGATATTATTTTAATGCATGATATCCACGCTCAATCCGTAGCCGCAGCGCCAACAATTATCAAACGATTACAGGCTAAAGGGTACAAGCTGGTGACGGTTAGTCAACTTCTGAACAGTCAAGCATTGCCAGGGTTACAATACTTTGGCGCCCATGATTACCGGACCGTTGGTAAATAAGGCATTATAAAAAATCGTCAGCAGCCACCAAAGTGGCTGCTGACGATTTTTGTCGTTAGACTATCCGTGCGAAGGTAGCGCGTCTTCTAGGAAATCGGGAGATTAGCTAAGAAATTTTTCAACGAGTTGCTGATAAACGTGTTGAACATGACGGAATTCATCCAGATCGACGGATTCATTCAAGGCGTGAGCGGCATCCCATTTACCAGCGCCGTAGACGATGACCGGGAAGTCATGACTGGATTTGGTAAATTCTGAAGCGTCGGTTGCCCCGTGAATGACTTGTAAGTCGATTGCGTGACCGAATTCTTGGTCGGCAATGGCCTTGGTCGTTTGCACCAGTGGCGAATCTTTGGCACTAATAATGGGTTTAAAGCTGTAATCTACGTGCAAGGCTAAATCGACACCAGGCTCTTGATTTAACCGATCCACCGTTTCATGGAGACGGTGAATGACGGCAGTATTATCGAATTCGGGAATGGGGCGAATATTTCCTTGCAGCTCCGCCTTAGCGGGAATACTGTTGACTTGTTCGCCACCATTAAAGACCGTTACGCTGTGGACCAGTGGCCCAAGTTCTGGACTGACGGGCGCGTCGTCAAAGGCAGTTGCCTCTGCGGTGACGTATTTGATGAGGTTCGTAATGGCGTTGATTCCCTTTTCAGGCATGGAACTGTGGGCGCCGACACCGCGAGAATAGACGTGATAGTTCAAAGAACCATTGTGCGCATAGACCAGATTACCACCGGTGGGTTCGCCAATGACCATGGCAGTGAGATCATCTGCCACGCCCTTTTCGGTTAACATTCGTGACCCCATGGCGCCATTTTCTTCGCCGACAGTCCCAATAAACCGTAAGCGTCCAGTTAAGGGCGTCTGTTGGTCAGCCAAATTGATTAAGGTAATCACCATCGCGGCCAGTCCGCTCTTCATGTCGGCGGCACCGCGACCGTAGAGTTGATTGTCGACAATGTGCGCTGAGAAGGGATCAAATTTCCAGTCAGCAACATCGCCCGTGGCAACCGTATCTAAGTGCCCGGCTAAGGCAAAGACTTGATCGCTGGTGGTATCGCCGATTTCAGCGATGATATTGGCGCGACCATCTGCATAGGGGATAACCTGTGAGGTAATGCCATGGTCGGCAAAGAGTTGTTGAATGTAGGCGGCCACGTCAGCCTCATGATCATTGACTGAGTTAATACTAATTAAGTGTTGTAAGATCTGAATCTGTTCGCTATCTTCCATAGAGGATTGCCCGCTTTCTCATCATTCTTTAATGTTACTTTCCAGTGTAGCACGGATTGGGGGAAATAGTTGGAAAAGTTATCAAAGATAAGTTGAACGTGTGTTCGTTTCGGCTAAAGCTATGCTAGAATATAATCAACTAGAAGCCACGGTAAGCTGAATCCTTGGCTTATTACGCACACTACAGCAGCCCGGAGGTTAGTGGCAATGGCTTAGGTCGGTTCCAGCCCGATTGCTGCAATCGAAAGGCGAACAGCACATACATAGCGAACAATTTCGTAAGGAGGATGACCGATGAGTTTACAATTTATTTTAGGAAGTGCGGGGCAGGATCATCGCACGCCAATGGTGACCGCGCTCGCGCAGCAAGTAACCGCGCACCCCACGGATCAAAGTTACTATTTGGTTCCCAACCATATCAAGTTTGAAACAGAAGTCGATGTGTTGTCAGCGTTGAAGGAACAAATTGCACCGGAGCAGGCCTTATTTGCCCAGACGCAGGTGCAAGTCTTTTCGTTTACTCGGTTAGCCTGGTTTTTCATGAAAAATGAACCGATTTACCAACTCCCACGGATCTCGCCAGCAGGACTGAACATGTTGATTTACCAGATTATCCAAACCCACGCAGACGAGCTGACGATCTTCAGAGGAGAAGTGGATCGGCCAGGTTTCGTCAGCCAATTGGCGACCCAACTAGCTGAATTCAAGGTGGGCCAAGTCACGGCGGCTGATTTGATGTCAGCCATTGAGCAACTCGACACAACGAATACGGATTTACAAGCCAAGCTTCATGATTTGATGATAATCTATGAGGCCTTTGAAACGCAAATGATGGGAAAGTTTGTGGAAAATACCGACCTGCTGAACCAGTTGGCGACCTATTTAGAGCAGCAAGTGGACTTGCAGCATGCCCATTTCTACTTAGAAGGTTTTTCACAGCTCAGCGCTCAAGAACGCCAATTGGTCGCCATCTTAATTCAACGATCGGCCAGTGTCACGGTTGCGTTGAATCTGGATCACGGTTACCCACAAAAGTTACCAGATAAGACCACGCTTTTTTTTCAATCGGCCAAACTCTATCAGCAGCTCTACATGGTCGCCCAAGCCAATCGGGTTCCGGTTTTAATCGATCAACAAGCTAAAACGGCGCGGGTATCCGCTGACTTGCAGGCCTTAGACACCTATTGGCAAGCGAGTCAAACCTTATCACCACAGCCAAGTGCGGTCGAAAAACCCACCCACATTCAAATCGTACAAGCGGCTAACCGCTACGTTGAGGTGTCACGAGTGGCGACGCAGATTCGGCAATTGGTCGCCACTGGCAACTATCGTTATCGTGATTTCTTGGTATTGACGCGGCATCTCGATGCCTATCAGACGGTGATTGATCCCATTTTTCAGGCGCAAGCCGTGCCGTACTTTGATGATGCCGATATCCGAATGGCAGATCACCCCTTTGTTGAGCTATTGAATGCGCTTTTCGATGTTCAACGCCGAAATTATCGGTATGCAGATGTCTTTCGGGTGTTGAAGTCGGAACTATTATTACCCCGTGATGCTGATGGCGAGTTGATGGCGGTGCCGGCTTATCGGCAGGCACTGGCATTGACCGAGAATTTTGTATTGAAGAATGGGTTAGAAGGCCAACATTGGTGGACGCAAGACAAAGATTGGGTATATAACCGGTTTGCCGTGGGCGATGGGGGTGTCCAGACCACCCGTGATGACCAAATCAGTGCGCAAATTAACCGCATTCGCCGGTTTGTGAAGCAAACATTGCCACCCTTTTTTGCCCGCTTAAAGGTCGCCGCAACGTATACAGATGCCGCCGCGGTCTTGTATCAATTTGTGGCCAATGCCGGCGTCAGTGAGCGTTTGATGACGTGGCGCGACCAAGCGATCGCTGCTGGGGACCTGACCAAAGCAGGCCAACCAGAGCAAACATGGGCGGCTTTTTGCGATATTTTAGACGAGTTTCATACGATTTTAGGCGACTTACCGACAGTGCTACCAGACTTTCAGGCCCTCTTGCAAGCGGGATTTGCCGGGGCGAAATTTAGCCAGATTCCGTCAACCCTAGATCAAGTGGTGATCTCGGAAAGTGGGATTGTTCAGGCCAATAACCGCAAAATCACCTTTATCATGGGAGCTACGGCTGATACAATGCCGGATAACCAGATTCCGACAACGTTGTTAGCCGATAATGATCGTCAAGACCTAAGTGCCCGGCTGCAACAGGTCGATGACGGGACTTATTTGCGAGACGATGCCGCTACACAACTTGCTGGTGAGCCTTATCTGAACTACCTAGCCTTTATGAGCGGCAGTGAGCGTTTGATTTTCAGCTACCCAGCGATGAGTGATGATGCGCGCAGTGGTTTGCAACTATCGCCATATGTGGCGCGGATAAAGGATTACTTTGGTCTGTCAATCGACATAGCGGCGGCTAATCCGGTGGCAGAAGATGAAGCGATTTTGCCCTTTGTGGGGACGCGGCGTACCACGCTGCGGCATCTGGTTCAGGCCAGTCACGATAGTCAATTACGTGAGGTTCCCTTGTCGCGATCGTGGCTGTACGTCTTAAATTTGTTACGGACTGACCCGACTTATGGGGAATTAACCACAAAGTTACTGGGGAGCTTGAGTTACCGAAATGTCCCGACCCAGTTGACGCCTGACATCGTGACGCAGTTGTATGGCACGAAAATTAATACCTCCATTTCTAAGCTAGAAGAATATTATGCCAATCCCTACGCTTACTTCCTCAAGTATGGGTTGAACTTGCAAGAGCGGGATGTCTTTGCGTTGTCTCCCGCTAGTACCGGAGAGTTCTTCCATGCCACCTTGGATGGGTTAATGAAGCTCGTTAACGACCAGAAGCTGAATCTAGCGGCACTAGATGACCAGCAGTTACGTGAAATGACGGATGAAGTGATGGCTAAACTGTTAGATACCACGGAGAACCCGCAATTTGCGATCTTAGAGAGTTCCCATCGGATGGGGTATATTCGTCAGCAGTTGATGAAGACGATGCGGCAAATGGCCAAGACCCTTCAGGAACAGAGTAAACGGACGAAGCTACGCCCCAAGCGGACCGAAGTTCAATTCGGGTTGGGGGATGAGCGGGGATTGGCCGCGTTATCCTTTGATGTGGGCAAACGGCGTCAGGTGACCGTTCGTGGTCGAATTGATCGGTTGGATGCCGTACAGGTTAAGGATAAAACGTATTTGGGGATCGTTGATTATAAGAGTTCTGAGCATAAGTTCAGCTACCAAGAAGCCTATTATGGCCGCGCCATGCAGATGTTAACCTATTTGGATGCCGTGAAACAAAATCTGCCAACGTTATTAGATGCCCCGACCGCCAAGGATGCCGAGCTAGCCGGCGCGGTATACCTGCACTTACAAAACCCCATTTTAAAGGCCGCTGAGGTTTTAGGCGAAGATCCCTTGACCTCACTGTTAAAGGCGGAGCAGTATCAAGGGTTATTGTTAGATGACCCCGACTTACTGACGAATTTAGATACCTTATTCGGAACGCCGGATTATAGTGGCAGTTCGCTGTTATTCCGCGGGCTTCGTCGGACCAAGACAGGGAAAATTACGTCTTATGGCAAGTTGTTGGTTAATTCCAATGAACTTGACTTATTGCTAACGCATACGGAACGGCTCATCAAACGTGCCGCAACCGATATCTTTGACGGACGGGTTGATTTAGCTCCATTCCGTGAGCAGAATCGAACGGCCTTGCAGTATTCGCCGTATAAATCCGTGATGCAGTTTGATCCATTGCTTAAGGAAAATAATTACCGGGACTTGCCATCGCTAAATAAAGATGATGTCATGGCAAGAATTGCCGCAGAACAAGAACAGGAGGCTACTGATGAGCACGAAATTTAGTTTTACGCCCAGTCAAGACCAAGCCATTCATCAAACCGGGAATAATCTATTGGTCTCGGCTTCAGCTGGTTCAGGGAAGACCCGGGTGTTGGTGCAACGGGTCATTGAACGTCTGAAAACGGGGGTCGGGATTGACCAAATTCTGATTGTGACGTTTACCAAAGCGGCGGCGGCTGAAATGCGCGAGCGGATTCAGACCGCTCTTCGACAAGAGTTGGCAGTTAGTCAGGGGGATAGTGCCCAACAACAGTTCTATCTGCGGCAATTAAATCAGTTACCAGTGGCCGATATCAGTACGCTAGATGCTTTTTGTCTGCGTCTTTTGCAGCGCTACTATTATGTGATTGATTTGGACCCGGTTTTCCGGTTGCTCGCGGATGAAACAGAGAATGGTCTCCTGCGCGATGAAGTCTGGGCTGACTTGCGTGAGGACTTATATGCCAATGATGACAGTGGATTATTTGCGCGGTTGACGGAAAACTTTTCGGGAGATCGCAATGACCAAGGCCTGGCGGATTTGGTCCAACAAACGTATACATTTGCCAACGCAACGCCTAATCCGACGGCCTGGCTAGCTGAACTGCCCCAACCCTACCAGTTGGATAGCGACCAACTGATGACCACTAGTTTTTATCAGCAACGCTTACGACCGTTCTTTCAGTCACAGTTGCAGCAACTACAAGCGGACTTGACGAGTGCCCAGGCTTTGGCGAACCAAGCCGGTTTAGATAAACAAGCGGCGCATGTGACGGCCGTATTAGAAAACGTTGCTGCGGTCCAACAATTGGTTACTGGAGACAGTTGGAACGCCTTACGAGCGGCTATCCAAGACTTTGCGTGGGGGCGGATGCCAGCGGTCCGTAAGACTAATGAAGACTATCCCATCTATAATGAATTGAAAACGACTTACTATGATCCAGCCCGTAAGCAACTGGATAGTTTGAAAAAGACCTACTTGATTCAAGACGAGCAGCAGGCCATGACCACGATTCGCCGTTCGGGTGAATTAGTGGGCGAACTATCGCGGGTGGTGACGGCGTTTCGAACGGCGTACCGGCAAGAAAAACAGCGTCGTCACGTCTTAGATTTCGCCGATGTGGAACATGCTGCGTTAGCCATTTTGACGCAAGATAGTGACCAGTCGCGACAGGTGGCGGCTCAGTTACGCCACCAATTTGCGGAGATCATGGTTGATGAATATCAGGATACCAATGGCTTGCAAGAAGCGATTTTAACGGCGATTGCTGAGCCTGCCCCGCAAGGCAACTTGTTTATGGTGGGGGATGTGAAGCAGTCCATTTACCGGTTCCGGCAGGCTGATCCGACGCTATTTATGACGAAAACGGACCAGTATGCAGCCGATGCAGCTGCGGGTGAGCTGATTGTTTTGGCAGAAAATTTCCGGTCAATGAAAAACGTCGATGATTTTACCAATCTGATCTTTAAGCAATTGATGGACCGAGAGCTGGGTGAGATTGATTATACGGGGGCGGCGCAACTGAAATTTGGTGCCAGTTACTATCCCGATACGGTGACGAGTACGGCTGAGTTGCTGGTGTATCTGACCGAAGATGCCCCGGAAAGCGCGGGTGACGCGGATAGTGAAGCCATGGATGCGACCTTCCAGGTTGATAATAAACACCAAGGAGAGGTCTTGATGGTCGGCCAAAAAATTCAGCAATTAATTGCCGATCAGACCCCGATTTACGACCGTGAGGCTAAGCAGGTACGGCCAATGACTTACGGTGATATCACGCTGCTGACTCCAACACGGACTAACAATCTGATCATTACGGATGAGTTACGTCGCTTAGGAATTCCGGTCGTCGTCAATGATGCGCAGAACTACTTTAAGACGACCGAAATTCAAATTATGATGGCCTTACTACAAATCATTGATAATCCTTATCAAGATATTCCGTTAGCGGCGGTGCTACGTTCACCCATCGTTGGCTTAAATGAAAACGAATTGGCGCTGTTACGAATCAATCAACGGACCGGGGATTACTACCAAGCGGTTTTACACTTCCAGAGATCGTTCGTCCCCAACCAGGCAAGTGACTTTCAGCAGGCAGTGTACCAGAAAGTCAGTCATTTCCTTGAACAGTTGCAGGAATTCCGCGATATTGCCCAACAAGATGAGTTGGTGACGCTAATCTGGCGGATTTATCAGGAGACGGGGTTCTTGGATTACGTTGGTGGGATGCCGGCAGGTGAACAGCGGCAAGCAAATCTGCACGCTCTGTACGAACGGGCGAAGAGTTATGAACAAAGTAGCTTCAAGGGCCTCTTCCAGTTTGTCCGGTTTGTCGAACGGCTTCAAGAACGTGACGATGACCTCGCCGGTGCGCCGGTGCAAGCCGCTGATGATGCCGTATCTGTGATGACGATTCATGGTAGCAAGGGGTTGGAATTCCCAGTCGTCTTCATTATGGATGCGTCGCGGCAATTTAATAAACAAGACCAGCAAGGTAATTATGTGATGAGTGGCAAGACAGGAATCGGGATCGATTACTTAGATCCTGATAGCCGGGTTAAGGCGCCCAGTTTGCAAAAATTAGTGACGGCGCAAGCCATTTCACGAGCCAGTTTGGCTGAAGAAATGCGTAAACTTTACGTGGCCTTGACCCGTGCAGAATCGCGCGTCTATATTGTTGGCTCTCACAAGACACAAGAAGCCGCAATATCAGCATGGGAACAGGCTTACCAAAGCCCCAATTTAGTTTTAAACGCCACCCTGCGTGAGAAAAATACGCTAGCCAATTATCTTGATTGGATTGGGATGTGTTTGGTGCGTGATCCAAAGTTTGCCGCTGAGTTGCGTCAGGGAACCACGACCTTTTCTGGTTTAGCGGGTGATCCTGCGACTTTCACCGTTCACTTTGTCACGGCCCATGACCTGGGTCCAACCCAAGGAGTGAATGAGACGGCGGTTGACTGGTTACAAGCGGCCAGCGAAACAGCTGCTAAGGTGACGACCCCACCGGTCGATACTGAACAGCTTCATCAAATTATGGATTTCCGATACCCGCATCAAGCGGCAACGGCGACCACAGCTTATCAATCTGTCTCAGAGGCCAAGCGCCTGTTTGAGGACCCGGATAACGCCACGATTGGGGAATATCAGGCGAGCGCTACCGGTCAAGTGGGGGGGCATCGATTTGTCACTCACGACTTTGCCCGACCAGACTTTTTACAAACGGTCCGTGAACCACTCGCAACGGAAATTGGGAGTGCGACCCACCTGGTTTTGCAGCAGTTAGATGTGACCGTAACCCCCACACTCGACCGGGTACAGGGCGTTATTGATCAGTTGGTTGCCGATCAAGTCTTGACGGCAGAAGTGGCCCAACGAATACAACCGGAATTGATTTTACGTTTCTTTAGCAGTTCGGTTGGTCAGCAGGTTTTAGCAGCACCGGATCAGCTGCATCGTGAAGTGCCATTTTCATTGTTGATGCCGGCTCGCAGCTTGTTCCAAGATTTTCAAGAGACCGACTCACAGGTATTAGTCCACGGGATTATTGACGGGTATTTAACCACGCCGGCTGGTGTGATTTTGTTCGACTACAAGACGGACCACGTGAATGCCCAGAACCAAGCGGCCAGTATTGAAAAGATCGTGGAACGCTATGGGGGTCAGGTAAACCTGTATGCCGCAGCGTTAAAACAAATGACGGGTCAACCAATTGTGGGCCAGTATTTATACCTCTTAGCAATTGGCGAGTTAGTGGCCGTTCCTGAGCAACAAGTTCGGCGTTTGTCGGAATAGTAGAAACGAATCTAAGAGATAACGAAAACAGGCTTTTCAAGAGTATTTGAACTCTTGGAAAGCCTGCTTTTTATAATTGATTAGCCAAGACTTAATTGCTGACACCGTCATACCCAATAAAGGTGTAATATGTGGTGCCGCCAATAGAATAAAGACTATCAAAGGTGCCAGCGGTTCCCGTTTCAGGATCGCCAGCAATATGCTGCGGCGTGTGTAAGTTTTTAAGGGTCAAACGGTATCGAGTCTGCCCATTTTGCGTAATGGCCTTCGTTTTGACACTTGCGAGTGGGTGATTCAAGTAAAGGGTCCGGTTGGGATCGTGGAACCGTGTTTTGACGATTTTAGCTAGGCTAACGGGTTTTTGGTAGAAGCCTAAACCGGCATTGGCTTTAGTATCGTATTTAAGCACTTCGACATAACCATCTGGCGTGATGCGGATACTCTTAGTGGTTGGTTCAACCGGACTTAATGCCGCTTTAGCACCGCCGATGTAGAGATCACCATGGCTATACCCCGGCATGTAGTCGGGAGCTGCAACCCTCTTGAAGGCACGCAACTTAGTGGTGTCTGAGATGGTGGCCTGTGGTGAGTACGCACTGGTTCCGGGATCAAGTGTGTAGTTCGCCTTAGCACTGTTTTGCAGCGCGGGGTAGCTCAAACGAGCCAAATAGAGCTGCAAGCTGGGAACCAAGTAGCTGCCATGCTTGGTAGTGGTGAGATTACCGGCAACTGTGAGTCCAGCCGGTAACGTCAGCTTTTGCATGATGGTGTGCTGGGTCTTGTAGGTGGAGACGTAGGCCACTTTTACAGTTACTGGTCGGATAGTTTGGTAATAAGCGCTTAGATTTAAAAAGTCCGTACTAGCACGATAGTCGCCGACCTTGACGAGGGCGCTGGGTTTTTCTGTTTGAGCACGGCCGCTTAAACTGCCAACAGTAACAGTCCCCAGGGCCAGTAAGCAGAGACAGCCTTTGATGATCCGCGTAATGATGGTCATCGGCTCCTTTCATAATCTGATTTTCTTAAAGTATACCTTAAATCCAGTAAAGATGCAGGGAAGCTTTGGTTAAATGTGCCGTATAACCCGGGTTATTGGTGAGCAAGTGGAGAGAAATTTAGTCATTTAAACTACAGAAAATTTATAGCGCAATCGATCAACCAAAAAAGCAGTTTGACTACGGTAGAGTAGCGGTGATGGTGAGCATTTAACTGGAAAATAAACTATTAACGAGTGAAAATAACGTCATGCACAAAGTTATTGGTTATTAAGAGAAGTTGTGATAATAAGTTAACCATATATTGATAAGTGTGCAACCTGCGAATAAGGGGGATAGAATTGTCGATTCTTTTTTGATAGGATATGGCATATCTGGGTATTATCACTGAAAATTTCACGAGGAGGTTTGGAATAATGGGATGGGATTTGCAATTCACGCACTATTTAGACGATATGCAGACTTATCGGTCTCGAGATCAAACAGCTAAGGCTCTAATATTGCTGGGATATGTCGAACGTGATTTTATCCGCTTTTATCGTGCTGGACGAATTGCGGAGGGCATTCAATTTGCCAAGGAAAATTTGGCCCGTTCGCGTCTCTTATTAAATGAATTACCACCGCAGCAAAAGCGGGCACAGCTGCATGGACTCGTTGATATTTTAGCGTTTGAAGGAGTTCAGAACCATGCCTTTATATACGAGTTTATTCAACTGCGTGATGACTATCATCGGCAAATTAAGACATTACCCGTTACAACGGCCAGATATGTACCATGGATTATTGAAATTGTTCAGGACTTTGGCAACCTAGCGGCGAAGGATGGGTTACCTTACGACGACCATCTGGAATCAACGTTGGATATTATTTATTACGTGAGTGCCCATCTACGTGATAAGTTAACGGTCAAACAAGTTGTAGATCACGTCAATCAGCGGTGTAATCCAGTCGGGGTTCAGCGGGCTTTCAGTGATGAAATGCAGATGTCGATTCGCGACTATATCAACGTGAAGAAGATCCGCGAGGCGCAACGAGCATTGCTAACGACGACTGTTTCCGTCAAGCAAATTGCTCAGGAATTGGGGTTCTATGACACCTCCGATTTTTCTAAGCGATTCAAGCGTGAAATTGGCCAAACACCGCTAGAGTACCGACAGATTAATTCGCAAAAGGATTGAATTTTGCCACGGTATTTTTAAATATATCTTCCTGCATTAAAGTACAAATTCCGGTTCGGGTGAAAAGAAATTCTGTATACTCGCCTCTAAACGAACGTTATGAGTTTATCTGGGGGAGAGTTATCGATGGAACGCGGGTGGAAGCGTCATCAACGGCTATGGTTATTTTCAGGGGTTTTGGTTTTTGGGGTGGGATTAACGGTATTACCAGCTGCGGCTGATGGTGTCGACACGGCACCACCAGCAACGACAGCTGATGCTGTGTCGACGCCGATCAGTCATGCCACGAATTCGGACGTGACAACTGATCAGTCGGTTACGGTTGCTGATTCGGTCACACATCATGTTTCAACTACGGGAGCAGCGGTAGCGCCAACTAACGCCGCTGCAAATGATGTGACGTCAAGACCGACGGCAACGGTAACGGGTTCAGATTCTACAACGGTTCCAGTCAACAAGTCTCCTACTACTTCAACGGCGCCATTGGCTCAGTAGTCGCACATCGCAGCGCCAGTTGCTAAGCCAGTGATGGCCACGCAGCGGCCTGCGTATGTTCATGTTGATCAAGATAATTTCACCCAGTATTTTGATTTGAATGGCTCCGCTACTTACGATAAACCGACGGGGATAGTCACAGTGACACCTGATAAAAATGATCAGGTTGGTAATTTTGCGTTGAAACCTAAAATTGACGCTAGTACTAATTTCACCTTACTGGGGCAAGTTAACTTGGGTAATCGAACCTCCGCTACGGGTGGTGCCGATGGTATTGGATTTGCTTTTCATAATGGCAATAGTACGGATATTGGTAATGCCGGTGATAACTTAGGAATTGGCGGTTTGATTGACGCGCTTGGGTTGAAGTTAGATACATGGCACAACGGCGCACACATGCCTGAAGCATTACGGTCGGGCGCACAAGTGTCAACGACGGATGCTAATGGTTATGGTTGAGCAAATGATCCTGATCCTGCGCAATTTGGTGGTTTCGTGACGACCACCGATCAGCAGATAAAAGCCATTGATGGGCATGCGTATGATCGTTGGTGGGCTCAAACGGACTTTAATTCTGTTCAAGCGTTGCAGGTGACCTATGAGGAAACTAATGGCCACGTGTTAACTTGGACCAAGTTAGCGCCAGTTGATCGACAAGCCTTCGCGATGGTAGTGAGTGCCTCAACCGGTGGGGCTAAGAACTTGCAGCAGTTTAAGCTGGAAAGCTTTGATTTCCAGCAAGCGGCCACGATGAACGTGCAGTACGTCGATTTGAATGGTCAACAATTAGCGCAAGCCACCGTTAACTATCCGGATGGGGCCGTGGTTAACGGAACCTACGCGACGTCGCAGCTAGATATTTCGGGATATCATTTTGTAAATATGGGTGACAATCCGACTACGGGGATTAGTAGTCCGGCCAATGGTTACCTGAATCGTGTTGGCGATAATGGTACGGTTATCTATGTGTACGATCAAAATCCAGTGGATTATGCGACAACACGGGTTGTTCATGAAATGATTCATTACCTTAACGAGCAGCAACAAGTGATTGCCCCCAGCTATCAGGCCCAACCGATAACCTTTTTACAGGTGAAATATCCAACTAATGGCAGCATTAGCACATATTATTCCCTGGGAAATAATGAGGTACTGCTGTTAAATACTGCCGGTCAGCCGTTGGTAACGTCCACTGTTCGGTGGATTCCAGGAGAAGCATCGACATTTAGCCCGGTTACTAATCCGAATGTACAGGGTTATCAGGCTGTCAGTACTGATGCGCTGAATAGCAATTTGAGTGAGATTGCGGCGCAGATGGTAACGACAACCAGTAAAGATTTGGACCTTACCGTGTATTATCAGTCAGTGATAGCATCGACAATGATACCAGATAAGCCGAGCGAACCGGCAGAGCCAGTTCTTCCACAAATACCAATTATTCCAAGCACTCCCGTCAAGCCGACACCACTGGTGGTACCAACAACACCAGCTATGCCGACGAAGCCCGTTGTGCCAAGTCGGCCCTCCCGACTTGATCAAATGGCTGTGTCCACGAAACACCCAACGCGTGGTCAACAACCGAAACGGGTAATTGTTTCCACTATTCGTTCACGCAGTCAGCATCCCGTGACGACGCTGACTGATAAGCAGGTTACCCTCCCGCAAACCAACGAAAATGTGGCGACAGTTAACTGGTGGGCTTGGATATTGGTTATTGGTGGTTGGCTAGGCAGTCTAGTTTGGTGGCGACGGTCGCGACCATAATGTTTACTTTGGGGATTTGTTTTGGCTGGAGAGTAAGTAGAATAGAAGTTAAGAAGACCCAGACGTGCGAACACGTCTGGGCTTTTTTTGACTGGTGACATAGATATAAAAGAAGACGATCACCTGTTGACTTTAAAACAACAGAAGGTTATAGTTCTACGTGTGCTTAATAAAGTAACACTGTGATGATCCAGATTAGTTCCAATGGGATTGTTGTATTAAAAATGACAGATGTTAAAATAAGGAGATTATTTAAATGAAAATTGCGATTTCTGCTGCTACCGGCCATTTTGGCCAATTGGCGATTCAAGAACTGTTGAAGACCGTTGCGGCTGGTGATATCGTTGCCGTTGTTCGCAATCGCGAAAAGGGGCAACGGCTCTTACCTGCTGGTATTACGGTGCGCCAGGCGGATTACACGGATGAAGTAGCGATGACTACCGCTTTGGCTGGCATCGATCGGTTGTTATTTATTTCTTCGGTTCCAGGTGGTCCAATCTCACGGCAGCAACAACACGCCAATGTCGTTAAGGCGGCACAGGCGGCCGGCGTTAGCTATGTTGCTTACACCAGTTTTGCGAAGGCGGATACGGCTCAGTCACCGTTATCTAAAGATCATGTGGCTACTGAAGCTTTACTGAAAGCTAGCGGACTACAGGTTAGTTTTTTGCGTAATGCTTGGTATTTGGAAAATGAGCTCAGCTATTTACAGGCTGGTGCTCAAGGTCAAGACAGTGTTTATGCGGCTGGTGATGGTCGAATTGGTTTTGCGTTGGAACGTGAGTATGCCGAAGCGGCTGCTAAAGTCATGACAATGCCAGTCCCTAAACCGGTTTATGAATTTGCTGGGACGCCAGTCACCTACGCGGAATTGGCGGCAACGTTACAAACGGTGACGAGCCAAGCCGTTACCTTTAAGGCGGTTAGTGATGACACTTACCGGCAGGCCATGCGTGAAGCCGGTGTGGCACCAGAATTAGTTGAAGTTTTACTTAGTATGCAAATCATGATGCGTGCCGGGGAATTAGACGTTACCTCATCAGACTTGGCTGATGTTTTGGGACGCCCAGTGACGCCATTAGCAACGGCAATTCGCGAAATTCTTTCCCGGTAGCGTCTACCGGGGCGGTCGTGGTTGAAGGAGGACCTGATGAAATACTCTCACAAGTTAAGTGATGCAATCCATATCTTAGTGTACGTGCAAATTGCGCCGACTGGGCAATTGGATAGCGCTACGATTGCCAACAGTGTTGAAGCGAATCCCAGTGTTGTTCGCCGGTTAATGGCGGCAATGAAGAAAGCAGGCTTACTGATGAGTCGTGCGGGGACCGCCGAACCACGACTAGCCCGACCGGCGAGTCAAATAACGTTACAAGCGGTCTTTCACGCGGTTGAAATGAATCACGATTTATTGCATGTTGATCCGCAGACCAATATTGATTGTCCGGTGGGTGCTAATATCCAGCAAGCACTCGATGAGGCCTATGCCCGTGTCCAACAGGCAGCCGAAGCCGAGCTAGCAAAACTAACCGTTCAAGACATTGTTGATCGGGTGCAAGGGTTACGACAAGCACGGGTCAGTTAATCGGGTTTTATAAAAATTTAAACGGTTATTCAAAACCGGTGCGTCCCATACACATAGTGTGTTGGTCGTACTGGTTTTTGTGTAAAAAAGTATAAATCTAAACGGGACGGGGGCAGTCAATTTACTTTGATGGTTGTTCGATAACCCGGATTCGGTATAATGGTCAGTGTAAGCGTTTTATAAAAAGGAGGAAGTAGCTTGAAAGCAGATCTTACTTGGTTAGATGATCCGCAGACATTTCGGATCAATCAACTACCAGCGCACAGTGATCACCGTGGGTATGCTTCAGTTGAGGAAGCCACCGCGCAGCACAGTAGCCTGGTTCAAAGTCTCGACGGGACCTGGCAATTTGCCTTTGCGCCAGACCCAGTGCATCGATTTGAAGGCTTCTACCAACCTGATTATGACCGTTCAGCCTTTGATCGGCTGACGGTGCCAGGTCATATTGAGCTAGCTGGTTATGGTCAGATTCAGTATATCAATACCGCCTATCCGTGGGAGGGGCATCATTATCGACGACCGGCTTACAGTATGGGCGCTGATCAGCCAGAAAAAGGGATGTTTAGTACGGATCCCCAAAATACAGTTGGGGCTTACGTCAAGCACTTTACCTTGAACCCAGCGCTAGCCAATCAACGGGTTAGCATTGAATTTGACGGTGTCGAACAGGCCATGTTTCTCTGGCTCAACGGCCAGTTTGTGGGCTACGCCGAAGATAGCTTTAGCCGTTCAGAATTTGATCTGACGCCTTATTTACAGGCCGGGCAAAATTTATTGGCCGTGGAAGTCTTTAAACATAGTACGGCCGCTTTTTTGGAAGACCAAGATATGTTCCGGTTTTCGGGTATCTTCCGGAGTGTTCGGTTGGTTGCCAAGCCAGCGCTGCATGTAGAAGATCTGACCATTCGAGCTGGTTTAGATGACGCGTTTCAGACAGGTGATTTAAAAGTGCGCTTGCAACTGACGGCTGCTAGCCAACTTTCGGGGACTGCGACGGCGCAACTACTAACGGCCGATGGTCAAGAAGTCTGGGCAACTGAGCAACCGGCGGCTAGTACGTTAGACTTGGCGGCCGCGATTGATCACGTCCACCTGTGGGATCACCACGATCCTTACCTTTACCAATTGCGGATTACCTTAAAAGATGTTGCTGGTCAAGTGGTGGAAGTCGTCCCTTATCCAGTGGGCTTCCGGCGCATTGAGCTCAAAGATAAAGTCATGTGCTTAAACGGTCAGCGATTAATTTTAAATGGTGTCAATCGCCACGAATGGAATGCACATCGTGGCCGGGCTGTGACCATGGCGGACATGACGCGAGATCTCCAAACTTTTCACGACAACCATATCAATGCGGTGCGGACGTGCCACTATCCGGACCAAGATGCCTGGTATTACTTATGTGATCAGCAAGGTATTTACATGATGGCTGAAAATAACTTGGAGACGCACGGAACTTGGCAAAAAATGGGGGCTGTGGAGCCGTCTTACAATGTGCCAGGAAGCTTGCCACAATGGCAGTTAGCCGTGCTTGATCGGGCCAAGAGTAACTATGAGATGTTTAAGAATCATCCAGCCGTTTTATTCTGGTCACTGGGGAACGAATCCTATGCTGGCGATAACATCGCGGCAATGGATGCCTTCTACCACCACGCCGATCCGACGCGCTTAACTCATTATGAAGGGGTGTGCCGTAATCGGGTCTATGAAGATCGCATCTCGGATATGGAAAGTATGATGTATGATCCGCCACGTGCGATCGAAGATTACCTTAAAAACGATCCCCAGAAACCCTTTGTCAATTGCGAGTACATGCATGACATGGGCAACTCACTGGGCGGGATGGCCAGTTATGATGCGTTGATTGACCAATACCCAATGTATCAGGGTGGGTTTATTTGGGACTTCATTGACCAGGCCTTGTGGGTTAAAGATGAGGTTACGGGACAGCCAGTACTGCGGTATGGCGGTGACTTTGACGATCGCCATTCTGATTATGAATTTTCCGGTGACGGGCTGTTATTTGCTGACCGGACACCCAAGCCAGCTTTACAGGAGGTGGACTATTACTATGGACAACACGACTAAGTTAAACGTGATTTTTGGTGACGTGACGTTAGGGGTCAGCGGACCAGGTTTTCATTACATTTTTGCCTATGATCGCGGCGGCTTGGAATCCTTGGTGCAAGACGGCAAGGAATGGTTGTACCGGACGCCGATGCCAGCGTTGTGGCGAGCCACGACCGATAATGACCGTGGCAATGGATTTTCGACTAAGTCGGCCCAATGGCTAGGGGCAGATCTCTTTAGCAGCTGCGATCATATTAGCGTGGCAATTGACGGCCAATCAATTCCGTTACCGATTGCCCCTGAAAATAACCGCTATTCCGATCACGAAACGGCTACAACTGTGGCTGTGACGTTTACCTATACCACACCAACGACGCCAGCGACAACCATTGCGGTGACCTACACGGTAGCTGCTAGTGGGGCGATGACGGTTGCGGTACACTATGCAGGCAAGGCGGACTTGCCGGAACTGCCAGCGCTGGGGTTGCGATTAGTCATGCCGACGCCAGCCTTAGGATTTGCTTACCAGGGACTTTCTGGGGAAACGTATCCGGATCGCAAAGCCGGTGGCCGTAAAGGGATTCACCAGGTAGCTGGCCTGCCGGTAACCCCTTATCTGGTGCCGCAAGAGTGCGGTATGCACGTCGACAATCAGTGGGTGACGGTGACACGAGGGACCACACAAAACAATGCGGATGCTGACCACGATGCCTTTAGCCTAAAAGTCCGGCAAACGCAGCACCACTTTGCGTTTAGTTGCTTACCCTATACGCCAACGGAATTAGAAAATGCGACGCACCAAGAGGAGTTGCCGGTGCCGCGCCGGACAGTTCTGACGATTTACGGCGCCGTTCGCGGAGTCGGGGGAATCGATAGTTGGGGCTCCGATGCGGAAGCTCCTTACCACATTGCTGGTGACAGCGACCACGACTTTAGCTTTGAAATTGCCGGGCCAACGCCGGTTTAAACGATTAAAAAAAAGAGTCAGGGATCAATTCCCGGGCTCTTTTTGTCGGACGAATTATCAAATCAAGTGTAACTTTTTATGGTAAGATTGACTAAAAGACAAGCAATAGTTAATAATTGATATTAGCAGATAAGGGGAGTGTTTTTTTTTGATGGCAAATTGCAAATTAGTACGTTTTTGCTTTTTTATGGTAAGCAAATCTTTCTCTCCAACTTAACCGTTTTCTTTCTTATCTGGTAAAGCTAACCATTTTGAAGTGTCAGACCGCTTTTAGCATCAAACAGATAAATATTAGAATTACGAATATAAAGATCTAATTTTTTGTGGCTATCATCATTAGGAATTCTTTTAGGCGTTTGAGTCACAATATTAACACCATCTTTAGTTTTTAGATAGACAAGCGTATGGCCGCCCATGTATTCAGCCAGATTTTTACTTGCAGAAAGTACAAAAAATCCCTCTTTTTGTGCAGAATTTTCAGGAGCTGTATCATTATCTCCTGACTTTTTTACCTGCGTTACTTTCTCAGGCCGAAAGCCAAGTACAATCTCTCTTTTATCCGTTGGCAAAACTTCTTTTTTCACGAATTCACTAAGGTCATAATTTACACCACCTGAATTAAAAATTCCCTTGTTCGAAAGAGTACCCTTTAAAATATTCATGCTGGGAGAACCGATAAAACGAGCAACGAAGAGGTTACGCGGGTTATCATAAAGTTCTTCAGGTTTACCATACTGCTGTACCACTCCGTCTCGCATGATCAAGATTTTATCCGCCATTGCCATCGCCTCAGCTTGATCATGCGTTACATAAATCGTTACAGTTCCAAGCTGCTTATGTAGCTCGATAATATCCTGCCTCGTTGAAACACGTAACTTCGCATCTAAATTAGAAAGCGGCTCGTCCATTAAAAAGACTTCAGGTGCGCGCACCATTGCACGCCCTAAAGCAACTCTTTGTCGCTGCCCACCAGAAAGCTGCGCGGGTTTACGAGCCAAATAGTCTGTGAGATTAAGCTTTTGTGCTGCTTCCTTGACCCGTGAATCAATTTCACTTTTAGAAAATTTACTAAGTTTTAAGTTGAACGCCATGTTATTGTAAACAGTCATATGTGGATATAATGCATAATCTTGAAAAACCATTGCAATGCTGCGCTTTTGCGGTGGAATATTATCGAAGCGCTTTCCATCTACATTAATTTTTCCCTTTGTAACTTCTTCCAAACCTGAAAAGCAACGCAATAGTGTAGACTTACCACAACCTGATGGTCCAATAATTGCAACAAATTCCTTGTCATCAATCTCAAGATTGATATCCTTTAGGGTATCATTTTCCGCATTATCATAACGCTTATAAAGGTGTTCGATTTGAATCTTACTCATAAGAAACGCCTCCTCGAGTTTATTCTTTGCTTTTGTTTCTGCAGTGATTCATAATAAAAACATAAAATTTAGGTAAGAAAGAATGGTGCTCTTGACAAACAATTGACAATGAATCGGGGCGGAAGACATGAAAAAAAGATTTTTTAAAATCGCTAAGCTAACTTTTATGTTGAGTTTATCATTAATTGTCTTAACATGTTGTAGTTTTAGCTCGCAAAAGGAAAAAAATTCAAAAATTACACTTAACTTTTTTAATCAAAAGCCTGAAATAACCGCACAATATCAAAAATTAGCGCGGATGTATCATGCTAAACATCCCAACGTCAATATCCAAATTACTACTTCAGGTCAAGGCGGTGGGGCCGCTGCTTTACAAGCGAAGTTTGCCTCTGGGGAAGCTCCAGATATTATTATGCTTGGCGGGCTACCTGAAATAGATCGGTATAAGGATCATTTGATTAATCTAAAAGATCTTAAGGCAAGTAAAAACATAGTACCAAATCTTGTTAGCGGTGGAATTTCAAATAAACATATGGTTGGAATTCCAGTCGATCTTGAGGCTTATGGCTGGTCGTATAACAAAGCTGTGTTCGCTAAGGCTGGGATTGATGCCTCAAAGATCAATAACTATTCTGAATTTTTGAAAGCGGTTGAAAAACTCAATTCAGAAAAAAAGAAGATTGGAATCGATGCCGTTTTCGGCTTTAACGGAGCTGATACCAGTTCAATTGCTTCTGTTTCAGCACAATTTACTTCTCTGCCGTACAACAATAATCTTGTCAAAGCTTTCAAAAGCAAAACTTTCCCTTGGAAATACGAGAGGCAAATGAAAAATTATTATGATCTCGTAAAAAAATATAATGTACAACCGATTCTTTCAGTTAAGTATGATCCTTCTGTCCAAGACCTTTTTTTCAATGGTAAAGTTGCTATGATACCTCAAGGAAATTGGATTATTCCGACGCTTGATGGTCTGGAAAAGGGATACGTGCAAAAAAATCTTGGCATGTTACCGTTCTTTGTTAAAAATGATGGTACTGACCGTCTTTTGACCGGTTCCTCATGGTATTTAGGAATCACTAAAGATCATCCCAAGCGGCAAAAAGCTGCTAAAGATTTTATTAACTGGATGTATACTTCAAAAGAAGCTGAGAACGTAATCATTAACGAAATGCGTTTCGTTCCTGCAACTAAAAACTTTGATGTTTCGAGGCTGCCTGATGATCTTTCTAAACAAATTTATCGGATCGGCACTTCCAAAAACGCACAATCTCCTGTTCACAAACAGTACCCGAATGGTTTTACTAACCAAGCACTTGGGCCATATATACAGCGCTATTTTGTAAATGGGATCTCTTGGAAAGAATTGAAAAAGGAAACATCGGCTAAATATCGACAGCTCAGGGAAATCCAAAGTGGGGAGTGATAAAAATGCTTATCAAAAAACATCAATATCTGGCTTTTGTTTTACCAGCAGTTTTCTTTATACTATTGATTATTGTCGTACCATTTCTGATAGGAATTTATTATTCCTTTACCGATTCCAATGGTTTACGCTCTTCTTTTATTGGTTGGAAAAACTTTGAAGTCCTTTTTCAAGACTCCACCTTTCTGCAGAGTTTTTGGCTAACAGTTAAATTTTCTTTTGTTTCAGTAATTCTAATTAACTTAGTCGGTTTGGCTTTTGCGTTAATCGTCACCAGTCACAACAACAGACTCACAAAATCACTCAGAACCATCTTCTTCATGCCAAATCTGATCGGCGGAATACTACTTGGTTTTATCTGGCAATTCATTTTTACTTCTGCTTTTCAGGCAATTGCCGCTGCTTTTCATCTTGACTTTTTCAAAGGTTGGTTGAGCAACCCTTCAACAGGCTTTTGGGGGATAGTAATTCTGTTTGTTTGGCAGATGAGCGGTTATATTATGTTAATCTATATTTCTTTCTTGAATGCAATTCCTAAGAATACCATTCAAGCAGCTGTTCTAGACGGTGCAAAAGCAACCCAGATTTTCTTTTTCATCCAGCTGCCACAATTGGCGCCAGCCTTTACAATCAGTCTATTTCTAACACTTGCCAACTCGTTTAAACTCTATGAGCAAAACTTAGCACTTACAAATGGTGGCCCATACCGCTCCACAGAGATGATTTCGATGTATATTTATAATACTGCTTTTGTAAACTTCCAGCAGGGATACGCTCAGGCAGCCGGAATTATCCTTTTCCTTTGTGTAACCATTGTTTCCTTTATTCAATTAGCACTTTCAAGAAAGCGGGAGGGATAGAAGATGAAAAAATCAACTAAAATCTTACTTGGCTTTCTTTTTGGAATCATTGCCCTATTCTGGTTCTACCCCTTTATCATTGTTATTATCAATGCTTTAAAGGGAAAAAGGGGAATTTTTCAAAACCCGTTATGGTTTACACGGGACTTTACGTTTTCAAATTTCAAAACTGCTTACCAGGCGCTTGATTTTACAAGCAGTTTCTTTAACTCTTTAGTTATCACAGTAGCCAGTGTCATTGTAATCACATTGGTTTCGGCAGCTGCTGCCTATGCTCTTTCTCGTGTTAAAGGGCCTTTCAGTTCAATTCTCTACTATCTTTGTGCCGGCACTATGCTGATCCCTTTTCAGTCAATTATGATCCCGCTTCTTTCACTTTTTGGCAAAGTTAATTTCCTTAACAGAACGAGTCTGGTCATTATGAACACCGGGTTATCAGTAAGCCTCTCAATTATTCTTTTTTATGGGGCTTTTCAAGGAGTCTCAAAAACTCTTGACGAAGCTGCTGCTTTAGATGGAGCCTATCCTTTTAAAACCTTTGTTTATATTATCTTTCCAGCGGTCAGCCCAATGACAGGTACAGTTGTTATCTTGAATGCAATGAAAATATGGAATGACTACCTGTTACCATCACTAGTCGTTAATAAAGATGGCATGTACACGATTCCACTTAAGATGTATTCTTTCTTCGGTGAAACAAACAGCCAATGGCAATTAGCCTTAGCCGGACTTGTTTTGTCAATGGTTCCGATTATTATTCTGTTCCTCCTATTGCAAAAGCAAGTCATGACAAGTGTGACAGAAGGAGCTATCAAGTAAAGATTGGATTTAATCTAAATAAAAATAGTACAAGAGACCAGGTCAATCTGACCTGGTCTCTTGTACTATTTTTGTAATGTTCATATTATTCAGCAGTTGGATCCTCTGGACTTAATTACTCATAATTAAACTCAGACTATGTGCATAATTTACCATTAATACCTTCCTGTTAACCTTTGCGCTTGTTATTTATAATCAACATCTTACGATCAAATCAGTAAAAATAATTTGTATTTGCGGACTTGTCTCGACTAAAAATTCTGGGCGCCTTTGAAGAACCAACACTTGCTGAGAATCAATTGATTTTAATGCTTCAATAACCCCATTTTTAACGGCTGCAGTAACTTTTAAGTATTCGCCCACATTTTTTGCTGCTTGATGGTATCGACTATTAACAATTAGACAATAAATTTTTTCTTTCTAAAAGGCTGCAATTTTTTCGGATGACAATCCAGTAATAATTTCTTCTACTAGTTTGACTGTATAAGCAAAATCTTGGTAAGCTACCATTCCATAATTAGTATGTTCATACCTGACTGGAATTCCGATACAGATTGTTGGAATCCCCTCGTAAGTAAGGATTTCACTGCCATCTATTCCCCCGCCAGTTCTTACCGCTCGCGTATATGAAATTTGAGCCTTCTTCGCAGTTTTTGCAGCAAATTGCTGGAAGCTTGGATTAGCAATAAAAGATGGAGTTAGTATAAATCATGGACAACTTTTGATAGAATATCTTTATCAAGATTGGAGATATCCTATATGGCCAAAAATATGATATTGATT
>NZ_JBNIIX010000007.1:0-118602 GCF_050106635.1 Levilactobacillus sp. LN180102 | reverse complement strand
AAGGTTGACATCGAGATAATTCATAAGAAATTGTTGACGGTGATCGGTTCAGCCGAACGCCCATTTGGATATTGGACAGCCCTAGTTCACAAAAGGTTTCGATTTTAATTCGTTCGGAATAGGTTATACTAGACAAAAGATCAGCTCCTAAAAGATGGGTTTGTGGTAAACACCATTTTAAAGGAAGCTGATCTTTTTTGTCCGAACAGCGTTCGGATTAATTTTACAATCTACCTTATAATGAATTTTATAAGATGTGAATGGAGGAAGAATTGATGCAAAAATACTTAGCCGAATTTTTCGGCACGTTTATGCTGGTCTTTTTAGGGACTGGTGCGGTGACCGTTGCCGCGGGTAATACGTTAACGATTGGATTAGCCTTTGGGTTAGCGATTACCGTGTCTGCGTACGCGTTTGGTGGAATTTCCGGTGGCCATTTTAATCCGGCAGTTACTACAGCAATGCTGATGAATCGGCGGATTAATGGTCGTGATGCATTAGGGTACGTGATTGCTCAGGTATTGGGAGCAACAGTTGCTTCGGCTTTTATGAAATTATTTGTAAGTGGATTAGGATTAGCGACTAACCAATTGGGGCAAACCGATTTCCCTAAGATTTCGACGGGATTAGCCTTTTTAGTAGAAGTACTGGTGACTTTCCTATTCTTGCTGGTTATTTTAAATGTAACGAGTGATCGGCACGGTAATGGTGACTTTGCGGGATTGACGATTGGGGTAACACTGGCCTTCCTGATTATTGTAGCGTTGAACTTGACTGGCGGTTCTTTAAATCCAGCCCGGTCATTTGGCCCCGCAATTTTCGCCGGCGGAAGTGCCTTATCACATCTATGGCTGTACATCTTAGCGCCGGAAGTTGGTGCGATTCTTGCGGCTTTGGTCGCTCGTGTGATGGGTAGTGAAGAGTAACTTAAAATGACCTAATAATTGGCTCTGCAAAACCTTTTGGGTTTTACAGGGCCAATTTTAGTAGGTAGCTTAGTTTGTGAATTCGTTACTTCCGCAGGCTATTAGTTCAAGTGAATGTTGTTCGTAAGACCATAGTGCTCGGTAGGTATCATTAATCAGCCGTCTTCAACTCTTGCAATCGGAATTGTACAATATCTGTAATCAGTTGTACCGGCAGTGCCTGGTTATATGGGATTTGAATGGCACCTTTGGATGTTCGATATGAACTGAGTGCGGCGGCAAAATGTTTAATAGGTCCGGGAGTGGGGTATAGTCCCAGATGATTTTTAGCGGCCGCAAGATAAATGATGGGATGCTTACCAGAATAAAAAGCTGACATGCCATAGCTAATCTTTTGACTGGCATTTAGTAATAAATCTTGAAGTAATTGATATAGAGCGGTGAAGTCGGCTTGATGATTTGAATCAATATCGATTAAATAGTCATTAATTGTCATGATGAGCTCTCCGTTTCCCAAATGAATTGATTTCAGTATAGCAAACGTAGAGTAATTTTCATGAGCGCGTAATTAAAAATAACGCTGTCGGCACTAAATTTGCCGGGGGCGTTATTTTTAAGCAATATCGCACGCGCAACCTATTTTGCTAAAGATACCGCGTGTTTTGTATAGTGAACATGCCAACCATGAGGAAGTCCAGTAACCCGTTTAAATTTGCCAGTATGCGCTTGGAAGGTCATCAGTTTGGTGCCGTTTTTTAAATGTCCTTTCGTGAGTGCTAACGTTCCTCCCAGTTTAGCAGTATGTTTTATTTTTAGGTGGGAACTAGGTGTGACGACTAATCGTCCAGCTGACTGGCGGAATTGACCGCCCAAGTGGGTATAGTTTTTAGTAACCTGTAGTGTACCACCATTGAGAATAATAGTTCCCTTACCGGCGGCTGTTGGGCTAGCTAGATTCAGCGTTCCGGCTTTAAGCCGTACGCCGCCAGTAAATTGATTATTGCCAGCTAGGGTTAGTGTTCCGGTCCCCTTTTTAACAAGTTGACCTTGACCAGTCAGATTATTACGCCAAGTGTCTTGGGCATTAAAGCCGCCTCGCTTAGCGTCCATGGTGATGGTTACCTGCTGATTTAAGGCACCATAACCGTTGGTAGCAGAGAAAAGGTCTAAGCGTCCCCAGCCTTCTGTATCGTCGAGTACAGGATATCCTGAGGGTAGTCCAGTCGTGTAGAGAACATCGCGCCGTTGGTTAGTAGACAAGTACGGTAACCGTGAAGCTAATAGAACCTCGGCTCCTTTAGGCACTCGCATGGCTTGGTGAGTATCACCACTTGGTTTAAAACCGTAAGTCAGTCGTGATCGGTAGGTTGTGCGGTTAGTTTGGTAATTACTGAAATCATCTACAGCGGTAGCCACTTTGCTGTCTAATAGAGCGCTTGTGTGGGCAACTTGATAGGCTTGTTGTTTGAGATCCTGATTTTCAGGGTCATTCAATACGGCGGCGGTCATAGCGGTTCCAACCAGACGACCACCGATAACCGCTAATGGTGAATGCCGACCGGCCAATACGCGGTCGTAGCCCACCTCCGAAGCCCGTGTAATGAGCTCTTGGAAACGTTCTGGTACGGCGTAGGCCAACGTTAAGCCGGTTTCAAACGCCGCAGTTGTATGACCACTTGGAAAGTCGTAATCGTCACTTTTAGCCGCGGCCATCACATTTGACAGGGCTGGTAGTACTTTAACTTGGGGACTTTGCCGGTAGGGGCGAATGTATTTGACTACATGCTTAACGACACCTGTTCCAGAAAATGGGGAATGCACGGTTGTGTTAACTAGTTTTACCAGCGGTCCCAGCGTTGAAGTTGGATCGGCCCACTCAACCTTACTATAAGGAGCGTTGGCCGGTAGAGGAGTGGTCGGCATGGTAGTGAAATCTGTCTGGGCGTTAGCATTTTTAATGAAGGTGGTAGCGTACGGCCCTAAACCGGAGATTAGGTTGTAGCGTAGATCACGACGATCGGTCAAATAGGATCGGGTTGCTTCGGCGTCCGTACGATGTTGGGTAATTATGGCTGATTGAACGATATTTTGATTAAGAATATCGGGATCATGGGCCTGGCCACTAGACCAGTATGTAGGAAATGGACTCATTTCCCCAACGACCGGATTGTTTTGCACGGTTGTGTGGCCGGCGATATTTTGGCGATAATGATCAACAAAATAGCCGTAAGCGGCTGCGTGAGGTGCTAACTCATCAGTGGTCTTTGCTTGGGCACTTTGAATAGCAAACGGCAAGGTTACTACCGCGATAGAAACGGTAACCAGAGCCTTTTGAAACCAAGAATGCTGATTCGTTTTCATAAAGAATCCCGCCTTTCATCCGTCTGGGGAGGTTAACATCAAGGTACAAGATCAATGTATCAAACTTTTTCGGAATTGTCAGTGGGGTTAATGAAAACGATACACAAACCATACATAAATATTACACTATCAATCGGTAATAGCTGGAAAAAGTGGGTTCATTAATTTTTAAATAATAAGTGGTCCAGCCAAGTTATAATAGATATGACACGCGATGTTTGTAGTCAAAAAGCGTGCTACGCTCAGATGTAGCACGCTTTTTGACGGGGCCTAAATCAGGATGCCATTACAATGTTCGACTTCGTGTTGAATAATCTGGGCGACAAATCCGGTGAAAGTCTGACGTTGTTTCTGGAAGTTTTGATTCAAAAAAGTAACGTCAATCGTTTTAAATCGGTGGGTTGGTCGCTCACCTGACAAAGAAAGACAGCCCTCTTGTGTATCGTAGGGCCCAGCCATTTTGGTAATCTCTGGGTTAATCATCGCTACTGGTAAGATACCCATATCAACGACGATAATTCGACGGTTAACCCCAATCATATTAGCCGCCATTCCCACACAATTTTCCTGATTCGCTCGTAAGGTATCTATTAGATCAGTGATCGTTTGGCCGTCTGCTGGGGTTGCTGGTTGCGAGCGTTGTACTAGACGTGCTTCATCGTGAACAACGGATTTAATCATGGGAATCCTCCAATAAATGATATTTTTTGAGCTGTTCGTGCGTCAATTATTATCTTAGTATAGCATGAAAGTCTGCGCGATAACGTGGCGGTCAGTCCGTTAGATAATGAATGAACCGCTGTGCTGCTGGTGATAGAGTACCATGCGGATAAACTAATTGTAAGTGGCTAATGATGGGGTCAGTGAACGGGCGCATGACAAAATCCGCTGTCATAAAGGGGGCAACTGACTTGGCAAAAAGGAAAGTCACACGATCTGTGTGGGCAATCATTGCCAGCAGTGTTTCAATATGCGGTGTGGAAAAACGAATATTAGGCGTGAAGCCAGCTTGTTGATAGCGCTCGCTGATTCGTTCATAAACACCGGAACCGGGACTGAGTGTTACCACATCAAAGGGGCGCAAGTCAGGGAGTTGAATGCTGGTTTGGTGGGCCAGCGGATGATCGCTAGGGAGAACGACTTTAAGTTCGTCATCGGTTAAAGTCACAGCATCGAACTGTGAGTGGTTCAGTTGTTGACTTTGAACGTCGCGTAGAATACCGAGATCAAACGATTGGTGCTGAAGCTGAGTTAAGAGATCAGCCCCCTCTAATTCTGCCAAAGAAAAGTTAATTTGAGGATAGTCTTGCATGAATTGACTCATCTTACTGGCTAGACCGTACTGAGCCATGACGGGCACACTGCCAATCTGAATCGTACCACGCCGAAGTTCACGGTAATCTAGTAGTTCTTGCTGGAGTAATTGATACTGTGCAGTCAGCGTTTGCGCGTAACGAAAAAAGACTTCACCACTTTCCGTAATGGTTAATTGGCGTTTGTTACGTGTCGAAATTAAGGCGGTATCTAGTTCTTGTTGCATGTTCCGTAATCGTTTTGATAGCGCAGATTGTGTGATATTTAAGGCAATAGCAGCATCAGAGATATTGCGCGTTTTATAAAGTGTGATGAAACTGTAGAAATCGTCGATAGTCATTGAAGAACCTTCTTCTTATTATTCCATTTAGGCATAACATTAGTCGAAAGTTGAGTTGTTTGCAACGATTTTATGCCTTAAAGTGGTGATTGTAAGCAACTTATAGGAGGTAATCTGATGGTAAATGATCCTTATGATTTACGAAAAGTATTGGCCGAGCTAAAAACCCATGCCAACCAGTACCATGAGACGAACGTAGCTGTGAATCCAAATGCTGAATTGGCTGGTGTTTACCGCTATATTGGTGCTGGAGGGACGGTAAAACGGCCGACGCAAGAAGGTCCAGCAATGATGTTTAATAACGTCGAAGGCTTCTCCGATACGAAAGTCCTAATGGGATTAATGGCAAATCGGCGACGAGTGGGGCTCATGTTCCATCATGATTACCAAACCCTGGGAAAATTTCTAAATACAGCGGTTGAAAAACCAATTCCCCCAGTGATGGTTACTGACGCACCTACCCACGAGGTGGTTCACAAGGCCACTGATCCGGACTTTGATATTCGTAAACTCGTTGCAGCACCTACGAATACACCGGAGGACGCGGGACCTTACATTACAGTGGGTGTCGTGTTGGGATCTAATATGGCCAAGACTATGTCAGATGTGACGATTCACCGAATGGTTCTAGAAGATAAAGACAAGTTAGGGATTTACATTATGCCTGGCGGTCGGCATATTGGTGCCTTTGCTAAAGAATACGAGGCCGCTAATAAACCGATGCCCATCACGATTAATATTGGGTTAGATCCGGCCATTACGATTGGGTGCACCTTTGAGCCACCAACTACACCATTGGGGTATAACGAGCTGGGGGTGGCTGGTGCGATCCGACAAGAAGCTGTGGGTCTGACCAAAGCGCTAACCGTTGATGAGAATGCTATTGCCCGTTCTGAATTCACGTTGGAAGGGTATATCATGCCCAACGAACGGATGCAAGAGGATATCAATACCCAGACAGGTAAGGCAATGCCTGAATTTCCGGGTTACGACGGTGATGCTAATCCAGCCGTACAGGTCATTAAAGTAACGGCTGTCACTCACCGGAAGCATCCAATTATGCAAAGTGTGATTGGGCCATCCGAAGAGCATGTCAGCATGGCAGGAATTCCCACCGAAGCGAGCATCTTAGAATTAACGGATCGCGCTATCCCGGGTAAAGTTTTAAATGTTTATAATCCACCTGCAGGCGGAGGAAAACTGATGACAATTATGCAGATCCATAAGGATGATGCGGCCGATGAAGGTATTCAGCGGCAAGCAGCACTGCTGGCATTTTCGGCGTTCAAAGAGTTGAAGACAGTTATTTTGGTGGATGAAGACGTTGATATTTTTGATATGAACGATGTAATGTGGACCGTGAATACGCGTTTCCAGGCCGATCAGGATTTAATGATATTACCGGGGATGCGGAATCACCCACTGGACCCGTCGGAACGACCAGAGTATGATCTGAAATCTATTCGAACGCGAGGCATGTCATCGAAGTTGGTGATTGATGGCACGGTACCCTTTGATATGAGGGAACAATTTGAACGCGCGAAGTTTAAGCCAGTTGCTGACTGGGAAAAATATTTGAAATAAAAGGGTGATGGCTGATGAAACGGATTGTGATTGGGGTGACTGGTGCGTCCGGTACGATTTACGCGATTGATTTGTTAAAAAAGTTACGGGATAAGCCAGACGTTGAAACACATTTGGTAATGAGTCCGTGGGCCACCAAAAACTTGGCACTAGAAACAAGTTATACATTAGCCCAAGTTAAAGCGATGGCCGACTACACGTACAGTGATCGGGACCAAGGGGCTAAGATTGCTAGCGGTTCATTCCTACACGATGGGATGGTTATTGTTCCCGCTAGCATGAAAACGGTGGCGGGTGTTGCCTATGGGTTTGGCGATAATCTAATTGCGCGGGCTGCCGATGTAACTATTAAGGAACGTCGACAATTGATCATTGTCCCACGGGAAACGCCACTGAGTGTGATTCATCTAGAGAATTTAACGAAACTAGCCAAACTAGGCGCGCAAATTATTCCACCTATTCCCGCCTTTTATAATCAGCCACAAACCATTCAAGACTTAGTGGATCATCAGACTATGAAGGTACTGGATGCATTTGGCATTCAGCAAGTGACCGCTAAGCGTTGGGAGGGAGATTAGCCATGCCAGTTTTCAGTGTGACGCAAGCGGGCTATACGATTGAAGCAGCACTAACGGTTATTGGCAAAGACTTATTAATTGTGGTTACGGGTGGCAGTAACCCACATATTGGCGATGTAACAACGTTGACAAGGGACACCCCCATTCAAACAATTAAGTATCCTAGCCATGACGGACGATTCCATAAGGATAACTTTGTAGGCGAACGGGTCGCGCGAGTAGTACAGCCCAGTTTAGTTGGGAGCTGTACAGTGACGGCGGGGATTCACGTTAATCAGATCACCAAGGCCCAGATTGCTGCTTCGGCGCTGATGGGTGAAGCGCTAGGCCGCCAAATTGTGACGTGGCTGGTAGCTCACCCAATTAAAGCGCCAGCACCGCAGTATTACGGTGACGATGAACAGCCGCTATGAAACTGTGTAATCAGCCGGCGTAATCCCTAATCAAACGTGATTAAGTTATGGTGCCATCTAGCCTCTGAACGAGGAATCGATGCTCAATTATAAACAAATAATATTATTTAAGCGTGTATCAGTTGGTCTATCCTATTGATACGCGTTTTTTGGTAGTTGAAGCGTGAAAAGAGAATTTAAAATGCGAAAAAGGACAAGTCAAGGACTCACATTTCGAATTATGGGTTAGCGAAATGGTACGGAAGGCTGGTATAATTCTTACCAGCAGAGCAAGAAAGTGTAAAAATCGCAATAAAACACCACGGGTAGTAGAAAAAAGCATAATCTCAACAAGATATTGGGGCTCGTAAAATAGTGAACATGCTATGATAAGCGTTGGAAAGCGGTTGCAAAAGATGGGGTGAATAGAGAGATGCGCGTGGGAATTCAGACCGAATCAAAGCTCATGAGTCAACTGCATCCTCTGGCCGCTTTAATCTACTTCGTGGCATTATTTACGTTGCTGTTAATCATTAACCACTTGTTGCTGACGGTTTTGCTGTTTGCAAGTTTAGTCGGACTGTGTCGTTGGTATTTGGGACGGCACCGGGTTGGCCAGCTACTTAAGGGAGTCAGTTCGTTGATGATACTCATCTGGGGACTTAATGTCTTGTTAAATCAAACGGGCCCGGTCTGGTGGCAGTGGTCAGTTGGTCCCTTGACCTTTCGACTAACTAAAACGGCGGTGCTGTATGGTGGGACAATGGCGTTGTCGCTGGGCGGAATGATCCTGGCATTTGTCTGGTTTAATCAGATTATGACCACCCCAAAACTAAGCTATCTCTTGTTTCCAGTCGTACCGCGATTGGCCATGCTGCTGACCATCTCCTTACGCATGGTGCACCTCTTTACTGTGAAGTTTCGACGATTGGTGATGCTTCAAAAGACACGTAATGTTGTTGTCAGCGAAGGCTCGTGGCGCCAGCGGTTACAACAAACGGGGCAATTTTTACGCATTTTATTGATTGACTCGGTGTCCTCAGCTATGGAAACCGCTGTGTTGATGGAGGCCCGGGGATTTGGCGCACATAAAAGAAGTCATTACCGTACTTTTCGGTGGACGACAGTCGATACGGTATTTACGGTGGGAAGTGTCGGTTTGTTTGCCATTAGCTTGTATTTGCGATTCTTGGGCTGGGGGTGGACCACTGACGTTCGACAATTCTTATGGTGGCAGAAGACGGATGGGTGGTTTGTCTTACCGCTGGCGATTTTCTTAGGCGTGCCCGTTATTGGAGAGGTGGGTTATCGATTATGTCAGAATTAATAGAAGTGACTCATCTGACCTTTACCTATACTGGGCAAGCAGCTCCCGCCTTGAAGGACGTGTCACTGACAATTCATGCAGGTGAATTTATAACGTTAGTGGGGGCGACCGGCAGTGGAAAAACAACCCTGCTTAAACAGCTCAAACATGAGCTGTGGCCGGCCGGTGAGCGGACTGGTGGTTTAACTTTTCGGGATACGGCTATTCAGGCATTGTCGCCAGTCGAGAGTGCCCAACAGATTGGGTATGTTGCCCAAGATCCGCAAGTACAGCCGATAATGGCGACGGTCATGGAAGAATTAGCCTTCCCATTAGAAAACTTAGGTTATCCGACGGCAACAATTAATGATCGCATTGCCGAAATTGCGAACTATTTAGATTTGAATCATCTGTTACAGCGTGCGATTGAAACGTTGTCGGGTGGCCAATTACAATTGGTTAATTTGGCTTCAGTACTGGCACTGAAACCACAAGTGATTCTGTTGGATGAACCAACGGCACAGTTGGATCCCACGACTGCCCAGAAATTTTTGAATATCTTACAGCAAGTGCATGATGAGTTGGACTTAACAATTGTTTTGACAGAACATCGATTGAGTCGGGTGATGGCGCTGACTGATCGGGTTGCCTTATTGGCTAATGGGCAGGTCCTAACGGTTGCTGAGCCGACACCAGCGTTACAACAGATGGCGGCAACGCCAGCTTTGCAAGCCTTTGTACCGCCGGTTCCCCACTTTTTTCTTGATCACAATCTAGTTGTTACGCCACTACCACTTAGTGTAACGATGGGACGGCGAGCGTTAAGACAGTCTAGTTGGCGGTTTCAAGCCGTGACAACGCGGCAGCCAGCACAATCGGGGCCACGTGAGTCCGTATTGGTCGCTACCGGTGTTTCTTTCCACTATCCGACAACCGGTGATATTTTACACCAGGTTGAGTTACAAGTAGCGACCGGGGATTGGTTAGCAATTATTGGCAAGAATGGTTCAGGCAAGTCGACGTTGCTGACTGTTTTGGCGGGATTGCAGAAGCCACAGCACGGTAAGGTTCGCTTGAATCAGCAGGTTATTTGGCGGATGAAGAATCAAGATCGTGTCTTACAAGTGGGCTACCTTTCTCAGAACCCCACAGAACAATTTAACGGTGATAGTGTGCGTGAGGAACTCACCGCACAGGCACAATTACGAGGCACATCCGTTGCCCAGCGGGTGGACCAAATGCTGATTCGTTGCCATCTAACCGCAGTCGCTGATCAAAATTCGTTTGATTTGAGTGGTGGTCAACAACAATTGTTGGGGTTAGGCTTGGCGCTGATGACGGAACCGCAAGTTTTACTACTAGATGAGCCAACTAAAGGACTAGATCCGGATACCAAATTAAGAATCGGTCAGTTACTCCAGCAAGCTCACGAAACAGGTTTGACGATCATCATGGCGAGTCATGATATGGATTTTTCGGCACAGTTTGCGGACACGTGTACGTTTATGTTTAACGGTCGGGTGAACCCACCACAAGCAACGCGTTTATTTTTCACACAGAACTTTTTAGCAACGACGGCGGTTAATCGGCTGTTACGGCAACAAGTACCACAAGCGTTATTTAGTCAAGATGTGGTTAGAACCGATAAAGGAGGTGAGTAACAATCGGACAGCATGGATGGTGGCAGAAAAACTGGAATTGGTTAATCCCGGTCGGGTTAATGCTCGGCTTATTGGCGGGGATGTTGCTATTAAAAGGACATCACTTCTTATGGTTTAGTTTTGGATGTTTGGTTTGCAGTCTACTTCCCGCCTATTGGCATTTTGAAAAGCGCCAACTTGGCACACGATTATTGGTTTTTTTAGCGGTAATTGTGGCCTTGGGCGTAATTGGGCGCGTCCCATTGGTGGCAATTCCCAACGTCCAGTTAACCAGTTTCGTTGTCATTGTGAGTGCCGTTAGTTTGGGCCCTGAGTTAGGGTTTGTATCAGGATCGATGATGGCTTTAGTGTCTAACCTGTTTTTGGGTCAAGGGCCATGGACACCTTGGCAGATGCTAGCCTGGGGGCTAATGGGATTGACCACGGGGTTACTTGGTCGGACGTCACTCAAAAATCAACTATGGGTGATGGTTATCTGGGGAGCACTGTGGGGGTTTTGGTTCGGCTGGATCATGGATTTGTGGTATGCCTTGGCTTATGTGCGACCATTGCGACCGGCTAGCTTCATTCTATCGTTTGCGGCTAGTTTAGTGTTTGATGCCATGCACGCGGCAACCAATGCGATAAGTTTGTTGTTTTTGTATGTACCTTGGCGCAAAGTGATGGATCGTTTGATTACCAAATACACTATTTTATAAAAGGGGATTCTATTATGTTTAAGAATAAAGTAATTGCAGTTTCATTAACCACGGTCATGGCCTTAGGGGCAGTTGTTCCAATGGTCGACGCTAACGCTGCGAGTGTTAAAGTGGCATCTAAGAGCTCACAAAAGAGTAAGCAAAAGGCCCTCTATACATACGCAAAGAAAATGTTGAAGCAAAACAAAGATGGACTTTCCAGTAAAGCTAAGATTTTCAGTAAGTCTGCTTTCCCAACGACTGGGGCGGCATCCGGTTATTCTGACTTCTTGTTGGGCTTGAAGAAGCAAGGCTATAAGTTTACGAGTGCCAACAAGAAGTTGGTTAAGAAAAACTTAGTCGTTTCTAGCAAGAGCGATCCAGCAACCTTGGCGAACGCAATCATCGGATTACAAGCCATCGGGGTCAACCCAACTAAGTACACGTCAGCTGGCGCCAAAAAGAGTCTGAACTTGGTCAGCACGTTATACAAAACGTCTATGAGCAAGCAAACAGTTAATGTTCAAAGTGCGGCCTTAGTAGCCGTGTCTTCAAATAAGACGTTTAAGCAACCCAGCAAAGCGAAGTTCTCCAAGTCTTCACTTAGCTTAAAGATTGCCAAAAATAAACAATCCAATAACGGTTGGGCATACAATAATACGGCGGCTAGTGTTGATAGTGATACCACGTCAACTGTCGTTAATGCGTTGACAATGAGCAAGAGTAAAAACAAGACCGTTACGGCTGCAACGAAGGCTGGTCGGAGCTACTTGAAGAAACATATTTACAAGAGTGGGGCCTTTGGCTACACGTATGCTGGTAAGGAAAATCCAAATGCCAATTCAACGGCTGAAGGGATTCTAGCTTTGGCCACGAACAAGACGGCCTTTAGCTTTATCAATAAGAAAGCCATCAAGAGCGGTCAAACGGCAACGCCATTGAAGGCCATGTTCAGTTACGTGAAGTCCGATGGCTCAATCAAAGGGGCTTACAGTATGGTCTTAGCTTACGGGCAAGTGAGTGTGGCCACTAATGCTTATCATAACGGGTCATACACGAGTAAATTAGCTTACACGTTCAAGTAATCTTACCTAGTCAGGAGCGACGATCATGAGGAAAACGAAAGGGATTATTGCGGCAGTTATTGTCACCATTTTGCTGATTGGTGGAGCGTTGGCATTTCAACAAAATCACGCCAATCAGGCCAGTGAGGACGTGACGGCGACCAGCCAGTCGGTGACATCTTCATCACAAGCGGCTAGTGCAACTAGTCAAAGTCGAGTTAACCACAAGCACCAGTCTTCGTCAGCAACGAAGAAGGCCCACAAATCAGCGACGAAGCCCAAGAATAGTACCAGTTCGACTAATGATCGTCCTCACTCGTCTAAGGCCCAAGTGAAGACCCAGTCGTCTGCAGCGACGGCCACGTCGACTAAGAAACGCCGAGCAACGAAGCAATCAGCAGTGACGGCTTCTAAGACGGCACGTAAAGCTAAGTCGACAAAAGCAGCAGTGGCAGAAAAGAAGGTTTATTTAGTAGTTAGTGGCTATAAGAAGACGTTCTTTAAAGGCAATGTGGTCATTCACGGCAGTGCCACTGCGTTTTCCGTATTACAGGCCTCTAAACTAAAAGTGGTTTATCAAAATGGTGCGTCTGTCTATGTCAGCAGCATCAATGGATTAGCGCAAAACGATGTCAAAGTCGGGAGCGGTTGGAAATATAAAGTGAATAACAAGTTCATTGATAAAGCGGCCAATTTAAAGCGGGTATCAGCAGGCGATCGGGTTCATTGGTACTTTACGACAGCTGGTTACTAAAATTATCTGTATGTAAGTAAAAGCGGTATTCTCAGAAGCTAACATTCTGAGAATACCGCTTTTTATTAAGGTTGGTGAGTTTAATCAGTGGGCGTTGAAGTAAAACGGCCACTAACTGTGTAGACCCAGTGGTCAGTCGGGTGGTTGATTGCCATATGTGATGATTTGGCAACCCAGGTATTTTGGGAGACCAACTGATTAATCTGGCTAATTCGATTTTGTTGTCTAAATTGTGACGGGGTTATTCCCAAGGTTTGTTTAAAGACTTTGGTGAAGTAGCTAGTTTGGGAAAAGCCTAGTTGCGTGGCAATTTGGTGAATTGGGATCAGCGTCGTGGCTAACTGTTTTTGAGCCAATGTAATTTTTGGGGTATTCACGTAGGAAACGAAATTTGTTTGTAAATATCTTTTAAACAATCGACTAAGGTATGAGGGAGATAAGTAGGCGACTTTAGCCACCTCATCGAGAGACAACGATTGGTGAATGTGGTCATGAATGAAATGAAGTGCCTGATTCATGCTACGGTAGGCATCATCGTTGATAAGTGGTGTATTGAGCGGTACTAGGGACGTTTTGGTTGTGGTTGCTACATTAGCGTGTACTAACAGCTGATAGAAATGGCTGATTTGGTTTAATTGGGTAGAATCTAGTGCCGCCCAAACTTGGATCGTGTCATTAGCGTGTTCTACGAAGACCTGCCGTAGCGTATCAATTAGGTAGGTGCGCGCAAAGCGAAGCTGCTGAGCTGAAACGTTTGTAGTGTCACACAAAATGACGCCCCACAAGCGATGATCAATGCCCACCGGGAAGAGTGCGGTCGTTGTTAGCGATAATACTGTTAGTTGGTGTTGACTGGCAGTTACGTCGGTAGTCACCGTATCATCTTGTATAAGGACACCAGTAAAGCTGTAAAAAAGCGTCTTGATCTGTGTCAGACCGGTGAACTGTGCCAGGCCGTGGGCCAAGTCGTGATTATTTTTAGCTGTTGCCGAAAAAAAGGGCATAAAGGGAGCCTCCACAAATAAGATTTGTTAGAGTCCCCGTTGACCCTGTGATGTATCCGTTAACATCTAAACCAATTGTAGTAAATTCTTGTGCGAATTTCAAGAATCACAGTTGGATTGGTAATAACTGGCGGTGTCATCAGCCAATATTTCTAGGGTCTGTGACAAATTTGATGACTTTTATTAAAAAATAGGAGAGTCAATCTTAGATCGATAAAGGTGCTTACGTATCACGGTATAATGGACTTAAAATAATAATCAATGAGAAGGCAAAACGATGTATATGGCAAAGGTAGTTGGTAGTGTTGTTTCGACGGTTAAAGACCCGTCATTAATTGGTCGCAAACTAATGATTGTTCAACCGATCAATTCTGACGGCCAGACTGTTCGTCACCAAGAAGTTGCAGCGGACGCCATTGGGGCTGGTGTTGGCGAGTATGTTTTGTTAGTGCGTGGTGCAGGGGCACGACAGGTTCATCAAGGCGAAGCGCGAGATGTTAATGATTGTGCAATTGTAGGGATTATTGATCGGTTTGACCGTTAGATGAGTGAATTCGGAGGGGTAGATGTGGCTAGACAACCGTATTATTTTGCTAATGGCCTAATGATTCGTAATTCTATTTGTGCAGCCCCAATAGATAGGCAATGGGGACTGGTCAATGGTGCAGTGAGTCGGTGGGATTGCGATTTTCACCGTCAACACGCCCGCTACGTTGGTCTAGACATTGTGGGTTCAGCTTATGTGTCTACACGGGGATGTACCGCTAGAGGCTCGTTAAGCGTGGCAGGTGACGATATGATTTCTGGCTTACAGCGGCTGACGACAACGATTCATCAACAAGGTGCAAGGGCAATTTTACAGCTCGTTCATGCTGGGCAGCGAGCGATCGCTGTAATGCCTGATGATCAGTGGGTTGCGAGGGGGCCCAGTTCGAGCAAAACGCCACCAACTCACGCTTTGTCGGTCGCACAATTGGCAATGATAATCGAGCAGTTTGGACAAGCGACCCGTCGCGCCATGGCTGCGGGCTTTGATGGTGTTGAGATCCACGGTGCCAATCATTTTCTATTGCAGCAATTTATGTCGCCACTGACTAATCAGCGAACGGATAGTTATGGTGGTAGCTTGGTGAATCGGTTACGTTTACCGATACAAATTGCCCGACGAGTTTTACAGGAAGCTCAGAGTAGTCAGCGACCATTTATAGTGGGTTATCGTTTATCTCCTGAGGAACGGCTCACTGGGGGCCTAGAATTAAGTGATCAGTTATTCTTGATGCGCTGTTTGGCAGCATTACCGGTTGATTATCTTAGTTTATCATTACATCATTATTGGCAGTTGCCCTTAACGTTAAAGAGTCCGCGGCCAACGGCTGTTTTAGCTAAGCGATTCATTCCGCAAGTCCCTTTGATGGTAGCCGGAAAAGTCGTTAGCAGCCGCGATCTAAACCAGCTGGCTGATTGGCAAATTGAGTTGGTTGGTGTTGGTCGGGCGTTACTTCGAGATCCACAATGGCCGCGTCGGGTACAGTCATGAAAAGTAAAAGGTATCACTAAAGCTCAGCGCTTGGCGGTACTTTTTTTGTGGTTAGAGGGGATGATGGGACATTCAATGATGAAAACGACTATAAATAACGAGAATTTTTAATCTAGCCTGCCATTTTAGCATTAGGTAAGGTACTCTAGTAGAAGAGAAGCAAATTCGGTTAAGGAGTGATAATGGTGACGAAATATCGCTGGCAAGCCAGTGCCTTGGTCCTAGTGGCATTTATGCTAGGATGTAATGAATTTATGGTGGTGGGCGTCTTATCAGATATTGCGCGTTCACTGCGGGTAACGGTCGCAACAGCCGGGTATTTGGTGACTATTTTTGCGGTTGTGTATGCGGTAAGTACCCCGCTCATTACAATTTTAACGAATCGGTTTGGCCGTTATCCGCTGCTGATGACATTGATGGTTATTTTTTGATTGGGAATACTTGGAGCGGCTTCACTAGTAGCTACGGGTGGTTTTTATTAACCCGAATGATAACCGCCGCAGTAGCCGGTACCATTGAATCCCTGATTATCGTCTTTGCTAACGATATTGCGCCACGGGAGAAACGGGCGATGCTGATTTCTTGGCTAGCAGCGGGGTTTAGCATTGCATCGGTGGTTGGTGTGCCAGTTGGGACGGCCATTAGCACGGCTTACAGTTGGCATGTGGCTTTTCATTTGATTTCGGTGGTTAGCTTAGTGACGTGTCTGGTAATGGTTGGAATTTTACCCCGTCACATTAAGCATGTGAGCGGCACGATTAAAGACCAGTTGGTGTTGCTAACGGATCGGCGTATTTATCTGGGGGCCGCGCTAATCTTGTTTACAGCCGCGGCGATGTATACCTATTACACATATATTCGTCCGTTACTGACGACTGGTCTGGGGTTTGGTACCACAGCGCTAAATTGGTTGCTCTTTGTCCTAGGGATTATGAGTATTTTAGGTAATCGGTTATCAGGTAAGATTGCCGAACGTCATGGTTTAACCACGATGCCCCGGTTTTATGTAATGGATATCGGCCTACTGTTGTGTTTACCCGTAGCGATGCAGAGTCAGGTGGCGGGCTTCGGCGTTTTCTTGGTCTTGACGTTGATCATTATGGCCGTTAATTCCCCGATTCAGGTCCATTTTCTGGATGTAGCGGAAGCCAGTTATCCGCAATCGGTTGCGTTGGCCTCCTCACTAAATGCTATCTTTTTCAATATTGGTATTTCCGTAGGGTCGGCGACCGCATCGGTCATGTTGACACGTGTTGGCTTAGGTTATTTAGGCTGGGGCGCGGCTGTGTTTGCCGTAATTTCGTTAGTGATTGTCATTGGATTGAATCGAGCAATTGCGGCTAAAAAAGCAGCCGTAGTGGTTAATGAGTCGAAATAACTGGCTAATAGGAGGATAAAAAACTGTGAAGAAATATCGTTGGCAGGCAATTGTCTTTGTACTGGTTGCCTTTATGTTGGGATGTAATGAATTTATTGTTGTCGGGGTACTTTCGGATATTGCGCGCGAGTTCAAAATTCCCGTGGCAACAGTCGGGTACTTAGTGACAATCTTTGCCACGATTTATGCGATTAGTACGCCATTTATCACGATTTTAACAAATCGGTTTAGCCGATATAAAACGCTAATGACCTTGATGGTTATTTTCCTGATTGGGAACACGTTGAGTGGCTTTGCGATGAACTACGGCGTTTTATTGTTATCGCGAGTGGTAACGGCGATGGTCGCAGGGGCCATTATTTCGTTAATCATGACCTTTGCAAGTACGATTGCACCACGGGAGAAGCGGGCTGGGTTGGTTTCATGGATCTTTGCTGGTTTTAGTATTGCGTCTGTTTTCGGGGTGCCCATCGGTACCGCGATTAGTACCAGTTACAGCTGGCATGACGCCTTTTACTTAATTTCGATCATCAGTGCCATTACTTGCGTGCTCTTAGGTTGGCTGCTTCCCCGAAAGGTCGAACAGGTGCAAGGCAGTATCAAAAATCAATTGGTGTTGCTAAAGGATCGGCGGATTTATGTAGGGATTGCGTTAGTCTTGTTTACGGCGGCCACGATGTACGCTTATTATACGTATATTCGGCCACTATTGACTACGGCGCTAGGGTTTAGTACGACCAGTCTGAATTGGTTACTCTTCCTAATTGGGATTATGAGTATTATTAGCAACCGTCTTTCTGGTGTGTTAGCAGAGCGCAATGGGTTACGCGTGATGACGCGATTCTACGTGGCGGATGTGTGCCTGCTCGCCTTGTTACCGGTTGCCTTGAACAGTAAGATTATCGGATTGGGTGTGTTGCTAGCGTTAAGTTTGATTGTCACCATTTTAAATTCGCCCATTCAGATTCATTTCTTAAATATTGCGGAGCAGGATTATCCACAATCAGCCGTATTGGCCTCATCACTCAATTCGATCTTCTTTAACTTTGGAATTTCGCTGGGATCAGCCACTGCTTCAGGTATGTTGGGCACTGTTGGCTTAACGCATATCAGTTGGGGGGCAGCAGGTTATGCGGCCATTTCGCTGGTGCTGGCGGTGATGTTGAACCGGGTTATTAAGCATCACCAAGCGGCAGCCAAAGCAGATTAGTTCACATCGCTAGTCGAAAGCAGTAAGGTGAAATTAATTTAAAATTAGGAGGTTATCAGATGACACAAGTTCCTGTAGTGACGTTAAATGATGGTTATCAAATGCCGGCCATTGGTTTAGGCACGTTCCAGATTCGTGGTGGTGCCGGTGTTAATCAAATCTTGGCTGCAATTACAGATGGTTATCGGAGTCTAGATACGGCCACTAATTATGATAACGAAGGTGCAGTCGGTGAGGCGATTCGTCGTTCCGGTATCCCGCGTGCTGAGTTCTTTGTCACCTCCAAGTTGCCAGGTAAGTATCACCGTTACGCCGATGCGACGATGGCGATTCAGGAGTCGCTGTATCGATTAGGATTAGACTATTTTGATTTATACGTGATTCATTGGCCATTGCCTAAGCGAGATCATTACGTTGAGGCGTGGCAAGCAATGATTGATGCGCAAAAGCGGGGCCTTATCCGGTCAATCGGGGTCTCTAACTTTGAACCAGCGCATTTAGATCGGCTGATTAATGAAACAGGCGTGACGCCGGCGGTTAATCAAATTGAAGTACATCCTTACTGGGTGCAAGAACGGATGCTAAAAGAAGACACTCAACGTGGTATTGTGACTGAAGCGTGGAGTCCATTAGGGCGTGGAAGTTCGGCCCTAACGGAACCAGTCGTTCAGCAATTGGCCCAAAAGTATCAAAAGAATGTGGGCCAGATCATTTTGCGGTGGCATGTCCAGCGCGGAATTGTACCGATCCCAAAGTCACGTAACCTAGCTCATCAACGGGCCAATTTGGCTGTTTTTGATTTCTCGTTAACCGCAGAGGAAATTCAGGCCATTAATGAGTTGAATAAAACTGACGGTCGAATCGATAATCAAGATCCAAATGAATATGAGGAATTTGAATAGGTTGCTGAGATATTTAGCAGTAAAATAATTAAATGAAAAACAATGGCGTAATAAAATTATTATGATTTTATTGCGCTTTTTTTGTGCGCATGATAGCCAAGCTTAAATAGAGCCCACCATAATGCCTAACTAATGATTCGATAAAACCCTTGTAAATAAAGGATTTCAAAAAGTTATTTATAGAAATATGTAACGATTGCATGTAATTAACACGTAAATATATATAATTGATAATTGTTTTCCATTGTAAAAAAATAAATCGTTTTTTGGTTGTAGGTGTTTGTAATTTAAATTAATTGTGATAAGATATCGTTGTAGCATAAATGTTACGTAAATAAAACAATATTTAGGGGGATTTTTCATGCGTAGTTCATTAAAGCGGACGTTAACTATTTCTGCGGCCGCACTATCGTTCGTGTCAGCTTCAGGCCTTGCTATGAGTGCATCTGCCTCGAAAATTAAGCAAGTTGGGTCAACCAATCTCGAACCAACAACAGCTTATATTCGGAATTACAAGGCAACGGGTTCAAACGCAATTTACAACAAACCCGGCAAACTGAGTGGTTCAAAAGTTGTCGCTTCTGCATCAACTGCTAAGGCTCAATCAGTGCTTCGTGGTTACAAAGTTGCTAAGCTGAGCAACAAGTCTTACTACATGAAAGTGGTCTCATTTGACGGCCGCTACCGTGGTTACATTTACGTTGGTAAAAAGAATCCAGTCAACAACTTCAAGAAAGTTGGCGGCGGCTTAACATACTTATCAACGACGACTTCAACTAGTTTAACGAACAACGATAAAAAGGATCTGTCTTTCGCTAAGCCAGGTACTGACACGCAAATTTACAAAGCGCCAAAGGGTTCTCAGTATAAAGTTGGGGCAGCCGTTAAGGATACGACTGATTACAAGGGACATAAGTTAGTTGCTTCTAAAGCCGCTATGAATGATATGGATGGCCAAAAGTGGTTGTACGTATCTGATGTTACCGAACCAACGAATGCTAGTGGTTGGGTTTTGGCTTCACAATTAACTGATTACGTCGCTCCTAAGGCACCAGTTTCTGTTGGGAATGACCAAACGACAGTTACTAAGAACTGGCAACGTGAATTCTATAACCCAGCAACTGGGACTAAGGCTTACAGCTTTGACAACTTAAACTTGCCATTACTTGGGACTTCTGGTGGTTCTAATGTTAACTGGACGACAGCTGTTAAGAAGTTTAACAGTGATGCAACGGTTAAGGGTGACAAGAAGGATGTCGTACCAGCTGATACCTTGGCTACAGCATTCAAGAACAGCGGCTTATCAACTGTTTACATGAAGGTAACGCCAACATTGTTAGCTCGGATTCCTGGTGGCTTACTTGATAAGATCGATAGTTACTCAGGTCTTTACATGAAGTTTGACTTGGATATGGATAACATTCCAACGACGACGCACTACGGTGATCAATTGAAGTTAGCTTACAAGCTGGACAACACTAACTTGTACTACAAGCCAGTTATTTCCTTAGGTGGTTTGACAAACACTAACGCCGACGGTTACGCTGCATTACCTGTACAATTGAATGCAATGAATACGCTTTGGGGACTACTTTACCAATAAACCGATAATTTCTTGCATAATTCTTCCAAACAAGTAACTCTATAAAGTCTTTGGTTGTAGTCACCAAACCTATGGTGTGTTATTGTTAAAAAGCTGCTGAAAGGGGTCTTAAATAGTCCTTTCAACAGCTTTTTATTCATAGTGCCGCAGCAATTATACACTGGCGACGATCTTCGAAAGGCTAATAAGCTGATACCGTTCCTGACATACGGAACGCGTATCAGTTTCAAGCAATGTTCACTATATCAAATAATGATTAGATAACAATATGTCATACTATAATTTTATTTTCATTATGAATTTTGTAGCAAATGATATTAATTTTGCGTTGATGGCTAACAAAAGAGTAAGGTGGTAGAAAAAATGGGTGAAAATATAAACCAATTATTGAAATGGACAACGCAATTAAGAAACATCGATCGGAATCTAAACGTTGTGGAGATGACCTCACAGAAGGTGACATTACTACAGTTCCAGCTCCTGCATGAAATTGATCAGCACACGTTTGATCCGGGGCATTTTGTTGAACGGGCCGGGGTGTCTCGTTCATCAATCTCAGTGCGGATTACGAATTTGATGAAACGTGGATGGGTAACCACTGCAATCAGTGAAGAAGACCATCGTCGGCACGTACTGAAGCTAACCGAAGCTGGCAAGGAAATTCACGACGATGCCATGGAAAGTGTGGTCAACAGCATCGAAGTGGCTTACGATGGGCTTCAAGATATTATGAGTTCCCAACACGTTAAAGACTCTGCAAAATAAAATGAGTCAGTTTATCAAAGTAAGTTGTATGCCAGACAGTGACATTTGCTGACACAATCAAGTGGTCAGTTAGCCAATCGGAAGTCGGTATGTTGATGTATCGACTGCGCAAGATGAATCTTAAACAAATGATTATTTTTAATGACTGATGTATGCTTTTTGGCGAATGAGCGAAGTTAATTTTCCTCAAAAGTCAACGATCGTTTTGGCAAAGATTGAGTTGGTTTTATGATTAGCAACATTATTCATAATCTCCCAATAACGAGGAATCTGATAGACTTTTTAACGTGTATTCAGGTCACCAGATCGACTGTACAAACACTGCCATATTTTTGCCGCTGGTTGTGGTCAAAATGATGTGGGCGCGAGGCTACTCGTATGCTATACTAGGCTTCAGATTAGGTAACATAGTAGTGATGGGGGAGCGAAAAATATGGTAAAGCGACGAACGCTAACACGTGAAAAAGTGTTAGATCAAGCCAATGAATTGATTGCCGATCACGGTCTTAACCAGTTAACGATCCGAGCGTTAGCAACGAAGTTATCGGTGCGACCACAGTCAATTTACAATTATGTGAATAGTCTTAATGATTTGCTGGATCAGGTTGGCCTTCGTTTTGTCAATGAGTTGAACGATGCCCTTATGCGGCGCCTGGTTGGTGTTTCAGGTAAAGAAGCGTTATTTGTTTTCGCGCGCGAGTTTCGACGCGGCTGTAAACAACAAGATTATTTGGCACCCTTATTAATGAATCCGGATGATTTGCGTCATCTAGAACGCACGCACATCGCACTGATTGATTTGTACAAGCAGATGTTTACGAGCTTGCATTTAGATGAAAAGGGTGCGACAGGGTTAGTTGAATCGACTTTGTATCGATCAGCTTTGTTTGGATTCATAGTTCAAGAAATTGGTGGGTTTATTCGACTGCCAGAAGCGCAGATTGATGAACGCTTTGAGCGGACGATGGAATTAGCAATTGACCAATTCACGACAATTGATTAATTATATATAGTGCATTTCTCAATCGGTGAGAATAAAAGTGGTACTTCCAGCGGGGTTTAGCCGTTAGAAGTACCACTTTTAGATTAATATTCAAAATAGTTCAGTTTATTCTTGCCTTCGAGTACACTCGAAGGTGTTTACTAAAACATGTAAGCAAGTAAAGGGGGTGGGTTTAAATGGCAGAGAAACGATACCGCATTGGTGATTTTGCTAAGTTGGTAGGACTGTCGACCTATACACTACGTTATTACGAGGAACAAGGCCTAATCGTTGCGCAGCGTGATGAAAATGGCGTACGGTTTTATACAGAAGAAGATATTCGGTGGGTTGGTTTCATTTTGCATTTGAAGGGCACCGGTATGCGATTGAATGAGTTAAAACGTTACGTTAAGTTGCGTGCTATGGGTGATACCACGATTACTGAACGGCGAGAAATGTTGCAGAAAGTTAGGGACAATGCGGAGGCGGATATTGCCGAGTTACAAATGCATCTGCAGGTTCTCGGGCACAAGATTGATTGGTATGACGGTAAAGTGGACCATACAATTGCCGACTCAGAGAGTTTCCACGATTATTTACAACGATTTAACGATGAAAAAGGATGAGTTTAATGGTTAAAAACGAACAAGTTAAAAATGGTGTGATTTTTCCAGTAGGGGATAAAAATGTTGCTTATCAAGATTTCTTTGTTGGACAGAGTTACTTACAGGGGTTGGTTAGTGATCCGGATGTTAGCGTCAGTGTTAGTAATGTAACTTTTGAGCCTGGTTGTCGGAATAACTGGCACATTCATCATGACGGTTTTCAATTACTATTGGTCACTGGTGGTGAAGGGTGGTACCAAGAGGCTGGTCAACCAGCTCGTCGGCTACATCCTGGTGAGGTTGTTGTCACTAAGGATGGGGTTAAGCATTGGCACGGTGCCACCAAGGATAGCTGGTTTAGTCATATTGCAATCACTGCGGGGACACCTGAATGGTTGGAACCCGTTAGTGATGCTGAATATGCTGCCTTGGATGAGGAGGAAAAGTAATGGTTAAAAAACAAACGGCCGGTCGCGATAAACTCGGCGACTTTGCCCCAAAATTTGCGGAACTTAATGATGATGTGTTATTCGGTCAAGTTTGGTCGCGTGAAAGTGAGTTGCCGGCCCACCAACGGAGTCTGATTACGATTTCTGCGTTGATCTCGGCGGGAAATTTCGAACAATTACCGGCGCATTTAAAAATTGGAAAGGAAAATGGGATCACCAAGGACGAAATTGCTGAAGTGATTACCCACTTGTCCTTTTATGTTGGTTGGCCGAAAGCTTGGTCAGCATTCAATCTAGCTAAGGATATTTTTAATGATTAGATTGTGAGCAGGCTGCGAAAATCGCGGCCTTTTTTGTCGTCAATTTATTCACAGTGGGTTAATTTGAACGACAAGATTTATTAAGAGGTGCATACTATCTATTAAGTAAAGCTGAAAAAGAAGGAGTCGATGAAGATGCAAAGAAAAGGCATCTGGGGGAGTTTAACCCTCATTGTATTGGTGAGTGGGTTGGCATGGGGCCTAACGAACTTACATACTAGCCAAGCGCAGGCTAGCCGGGCCGTCACCACATATAAGCAATGGCAAAAGGCCTATGTTGCGGGGAAATCACAAAAATATGTGAAGGCTAATAATGGGCAAGGGGCGACCACCGCATTTTCCGAAGGTCAAGGTTATGGGATGCTGGCGGCTGTATTGGCAGCTAAAAAGGGTGCCAATACACGGACAACATTTAATCAGTTGTACAAGTACTATCGTGCTCACCGGATTTCAAGCAGTCTGCCGTTAATGCAATGGAAGCAAACGAAGCGGGCCGGCAAGATGACAAGTGTGGGTTCTGAAAAGAATAGTGCTACGGATGGTGACTTAGATATTGCTTATGCCTTAATCTTGGCTGACAAAAAGTGGGGGAGCAAGCAGGTTAATTACAAGCAAGCCGCTAAGAAGTTACTGGCGGCAATTAAAGCTAAAGAAATTAATCCAACAACGGCGCTACCAACAATGGGCAATTGGGCAACCAGTTCGTATGATCGTAGCAAGTTACGGACGTCTGATTTGCTTACGGGGTACTTCAAAACCTTTGCGAAGTATACGAAGGATAAACGTTGGACGACGGTCGCAAAACGTAGTCAAAGCGCGGTTAAGAAATTAAGTGCGCGTCATAAGACCGGGCTTTTTCCAGACTTCATCTACGCAACGGGGAGTGGTATTAAGCTTAAGGCGGTTAAACCCTATGCGATCGAATCGGGGACCGATAATCAATACGGGTACAATGCTTGTCGCGTGCCTTGGCGATTAGCTCAGACGTATAGGATGAGTAAAGACGCTGTGACCAAGCGAGCATTGACCAAGCAATTGACCTTCTTTAACAAGAAAAAGAAAGTGACGGCGGTCTACACTTTGGGCGGCAAAGCAGTTAATCAGTATGTTAATACGGCCTTTACGGCGCCAGTTAACTTTGGGGCACGGACGTTGAAAAAAACGGCCCTGAAAACGAAGACGGCTAAACAATTACCGAAGTCGATTGAAAAGAAGAATTACTACTCAGCAACGATCCAAGTATTAACGGCGTTGCAATAGTGAGACGAAAAAAGCAGCGCCACAGATAGTCTCTGTGGCGTTGCCTTTTTAAATCAATGGATTAGTAAGTTGAAACGTAACCCTTATTAGCTGTGATGTACTTACCGTTACTTAATTGGAACCGGTAAGCATTTTTACTGTTCTTAGCGATTGCTGTGACTGCCAGTTTCTTCCCAGCAGCGAGTTTCGTGCTCCGCTTGTTCTTGGTGAACAGCGTTGAGTTGTATTCATAGATGGCCTTTTTAACCTTGACGCCAGTTACCCCACTCACACTCTTGTAGTAACTGGTAGAGGTTGTTGAAGAAGTTGCCGTACCGTTAAACCAACTCTTAACAGCACTGCTATTTAACGTTTTGTTCAAATCAACATTCCCACTGATCCCGGAAACAGAGCCTGAACTGGTGTATTGCCAAAGATCAATCGACGTTCCTGAAACGGATGGCTTGGTAGAGCTATACTTGGCGATCCATGAACCATCAAATTTGGAGAAATCCAAATCGTGGGCATTGGCATAATATTCACCGGCATACATGATGAGTGGTTTGTCGGTCAGACTACGCATCGTCTTCAACCAAGCATTGACGTAGGTTTGTTCACTACTCTTAGCTGAGCTCATACGCTTTTCTTCATCAAGCACGAAGAACTTCGTGTGGGCGTTGCTCCGCTTGTAGAAGTCTTTAGCTTCTTGTTGGGCATCCTTGACGCTAGTGAACTCAGCAAACATGTACTGACCGAACGGCACGCCATATTTATAGGCGCCATTGGCATTGACATTTCGTTTGGAATCAACCATATATCCGGCATCACCTTTACTCCCGTGTTGGACGCGAATAATGGCGTATTTCAAATCTTTAGATGCCTTAGACCAATTAATATTGCCTTGATATTGTGAGATATCGGCAACTTTGGTGCCAGCCGCGCTCGCTGTGGTTGTGTTAAATGCCACACCAACTGCCATAACACCGGCCATAGCTGCTAATCCGGCAACGACTTTATGTAACGTAATTTTCATGAAAATATCCTCCTCAGTCTTTGGTTTCATTGTACACGGGAAGCGGGACAGGGAGGTTACGGACAATTTACATTTAGTTACAGTTCGATTGCAAATAAAAAATTGACACCTACGCAAGCAGATGCCAATTCATAACGGATTTAGTTAGTGAGCAGCGACATAAATCTTAAGCGCTAGCTTAGCGCGATTTTTATCGGTCGTTGTAATAGGATTGTATTTAGATAATCCGGCTTTGACCTTCTTAAAACTGTAAACGTTGCTATTGCCACTTTCAAAATACATGAGATCTTGCTTGTTTGGCGAGTGATTGAGCCCCATAACATGACCCATTTCATGGGCGATGGTGCTAGCGTATTCATACTTACGTCCTTCGTTAGCTAAAGTTGATTTGACTAAGCCGACGTCTTTCTTTAGCGTGGTTTTGTAAGCAGGTAAACTAGTTTCAACGTTGCTGGCTTCCTGATTAAAAAGACTTTGATAGTCCTTGTCAGATGTCGTAATCCCTTTAGCGGCCAAGTTGGCCTTAGCCTTAGTTTCGATCGTGTCGGCATATTGCTTATAAAAAGCATTATTGAGTTGATTGGTCATAGAAATCCCAATATTTTGCTTCTCAGCAGTGTAGTAGGACCAACGAACATCTAGCTTCTTGGTCATGGGCGTCCACCAAGCATCACTTTGATCACTCTTAGAAGCGGCAGCCTTGGACACGCCAAACGTCAACGTGTGATTTTTCTTAGAACCTTGCGTGAATTCAGTCTTACCGAGTTTTTTATTCCAGTAAGCCATAGCTAGCTTAACGCTTTGCTTCAAAGTCTTATCTTTCGTGTTAACGTAAACGACAGCCTTACCATTCTTTTTCAAAGCACTTTGCGCGTCAAAGGCGAGCTTATACTTTTTCCCCAGTGCGCGGGCATGCGTTCGGTAGTAACCGTTAGATTTCTTCAGTAGTGCCGAAGATGGTGTGACACTAGCAGCTTGTGCAGTTGTGATGCTGGTTACCACTGGTGTTGCCAATAAGGTAACTGTTGCAGCAGCAATCAGTGATTGCGCTTTTAAATGGTGTAGCTTCCGCATAATGTTAACCTCCCTCAAATCCCCAAAACATTTAATATTTACAATAGCATAGCCTTTTCATTCGGCAGGGTCAAGTCATCCAGACTTGTAAATATTTATTGGCGATAGTGGTTTAGACCAGTCATGGTATCGCTTTCTGAATAATTGTAAGTAGAACGTTCGTTTGGGCAAGACGGTAGATTCTGGTATAGTAGAAATTAGCTAAAAAAGAGGAGGAATCCCAATGGTAAAACGGTGTGATTGGGCAACGAAGACGCCGGCAATGCAACTGTATCATGATACAGAGTGGTGTCGACCAGAGCATGATGAGCAAAAGTTATTTGAATTATTGTGTTTGGAAACCTATCAGGCGGGACTGAGTTGGCAGACAGTTTTGAATAAACGAGCCGCGTTTCAGCGGGATTTCTACCACTTTGATTTGACGCAAGTGGCAGCCATGTCAGCGGCCGACCTAACCCGTTTGTTAGCTGATCCAGAGATTATCCGTAATCGACTAAAACTGGCGGCTACGATTAATAACGCGCAGGTAATTGTCAATTGGCCGGCACCGGGGCAGTTTAGTACGTGGCTTTGGGACTTTGTAGGGAATCAACCCATTCGCCATGCAGTAACCAGTGCGGATCAGGTTCCCGCTACCACGGATCTAGCGCGGCATATTTCCCGGGAAATGAAGAAACGGGGCTTTAAGTTTGTGGGGCCAACAACAGTTTACTCGTTTCTACAAGCAGCAGGACTGGTCAACGATCACCTGTTGACTTGTGATTGGGCACCAGAGAACCAATAGGAGGAAATGGCATGCGATTTTTACATACAGCGGATTGGCATATTGGAAAGAAGCTGCACGGATATTCGTTATTAGACGAACAACGTGATGCCTATGAGCAGATTAAAAAAATTGCCGAAAAAGAACAAGTCGATGCGGTAGTGATTGCCGGAGATCTCTATGATCGGGCATTGCCGAGTGAAGCGGCAGTTGGTACGCTGAACACGATGCTGGTTGATTTGAATCGCCAGCAGCACTTTCCAGTACTGGCGATCAGTGGCAATCATGATTCAGCGACACGATTGGGGTATGGACAGGAATGGTTTGCCAGTACGAACTTCTTCATGCGTACACGGTTGGCAGAAGCTTTGAAGCCAGTGACTTTGGCGGATACACAATTTTTCCTATTGCCTTATTTTGAGCCGATTCAGGCACGACAACTATTTGAAGATGACCAGATTCGAACGGTTAATCAGGCCATGGAACGGTTGGTTAAAGCGATGCAAGCTAAATTTGCACCGGACAAAAAGCATGTATTAGTAGCGCATTTTTTCGCGGCTGGTGGTCAGCACAGTGATTCCGAAACATTGGTGCAGGTTGGGGGCCTGAATGCGGTTCCTACTGAGTTGTTGGCCCCATTTGATTATGTTGCTTTGGGGCATCTGCATCGTAAAGAGGCGTTGCAACAAGTACCAACGATGAAATATAGTGGATCGCCGCTGAAATTTTCGACGAGTGAAGCCGAAGACACCAAGGGGGTCTGGCTCATTGATACGGATACCACTCCGGTGACCGTGACGTTTAAGCCGCTGAAACCGCTGCATGACCTCATTGTTTTGACCGATAGTTTTGCTCATCTAATGGATCCAGAGCGTCATTATCCCGTAACCCGTGATGATTTTATTGCGATTGCCTTAACGGATACGACACCGATTACCAACGTGATGCAGCGCTTAAAAACACGTTTCCCTAAAATCATTGAATTGAATCGCACGAAACAACTCACGGTCACTCCAGTTGACTTAAATATCCAGCAAGTTCAACGTGACCCGCTGGCCCTGATGACCACCTTCTTCGAACAAGTGACCCAACATCCATTGACTACTGCTCAGGAAAAGTGGGCGCGTGAGACCCTGCAGGCCGCACAAAAGGAGGATGCCCAATGACACCAGTAACTTTACATTTGGAATATTTTGGCCCGTATCGGGATGCGACAATCGACTTCACCCGATTTATGACGACGCCACTGTTCTTAATCAGCGGAAAAACGGGGAGCGGAAAAACCACAATTTTCGATGGCATGTGTTATGCCTTGTTTGACCAGACTTCAGGTACCGATCGCAAGGCTCCGGCTATGCGATCGGATTTTGCTACCGCAGCGGATCGAACCCGTGTCACCTTTACGTTTACCCATCGTGATCGGCGATATGAGATTATTCGTGAGCCCGCCCAGACGTTGAACAAAAAACGTGGTCAGGGGTTAACAGATGTGGCGGCAGCAGTGACGCTGACGGTCTATGCTGATGATCGGGAAGTCACGCAACTGACAAAAACCAACCAAGTCAGAGACTATCTGCAAGAGTTATTACAGATGGACGGCAAACAATTCTCCCAGATAGTTTTGTTGCCTCAAGGCCAATTTCGCCAATTCTTAATTGCACCTAGTGAAGAAAAAGCGGCGGTTTTAGAACGACTCTTTAATACTGAAATTTTTGCCCGCTGGACGGAACAACTCAAGCAGCAACTAAAGAAAGATCAAGCCACCAGTCAGACCACCGCAGCAGAAGTTACCCGATTATTGGCGAGCCTGCAGTGGACTTCTGAAAATGAAGAAGCTGCCCAGACTCTAATCGCTGCGCAACGTCCAGAGCCGGTAGTGACTTTAATGGCGGCCCAGCAGGCAACAACCCGAGAACAACAAGCACAATTAGAACGACGGTTGGCAACGGCTCAGGCGACCGTAGATCGGTTGGTTCGCCAAGATGAACAGGAGCAAAGCCTGTTAAAAGATCGCCAACAGTTGACGCAGTACCGTCAGCAGGCAACCGAGCTCGCACAGCAAGCACCAGCCATGGATGACTTGCAAACGACGATAACCGCGTTGGAGTGGGTTCAAACTCGCCAACCAGCTTGGCAAGAACGTGAGCAGGCACAACAGGCCCAACAGCAACGACAGGCTGACCAGCAACAAGCACAGCAAGACTTGATGGCTGCCCAGACGGCACTCAAGCAGGCCCAAGCGGCAGTCGAGCAGCATCAAACCTTATCAGCAAAGATAACCGCAACTACGGAGACCTTGGCCCAGTGGCGTGCCTTAGAGCCGATTTATCAGCGGGTAGCCACCTTAGAACAGGAGCTCAAGCAGGCTCAACAAATCGCCGAAAAACGGCAGATCGCTTATCGGCAGGCGCAAACGGCTTGGACGACGAATCAACAAGCGCAAACGCAGCAACGGGCGATTTTAGACCAACAAGCGGAGATCTATGCGCGGCAGACGAAACTACTGCAACAAGCAAATGACTTAGCAGATGCTCAAAGTCAAGCAGCAACCTTACAGCAACAAGTTGGGCAACAGGCCGACTTAACTCAGCAAGTTTCGCAAATAACGGGACGTTTACAGACAGCCCAATCAGCCGCCCAAACGGCACATGACCGGGCAGCAGCCCGATACCAGGTTTTCCTTCGGCATCAAATTATTACCTTGAGTGCGCAATTAACCCCCGGAACGCCGTGTCCAGTATGTGGATCGACAACCCACCCGCAACCAGCACAGGCAACGGTAACTGAGACAGCCACCGAGGATGATGTCAAACGGGCACAGGATCAAGCGACACACGCGACGCAGCAGGCTGATCAACTGGCCGCCCAGTTGACGACGTTACAACAACAATTGAACGCTAACCAGCAGGAACATCAAACGGCGTTGCAAGCGTTACGGGCCCAACTATCAGTGGCAGATACGATGGACCTGACCGCAATGGCGGCGATTTTAACGCAGCGTTGCCAGGAGCAGCAACAGGCTGAACAGGCCAATCAAGAACAACGAGCCGCTTTGAAACAGGCACAAACACAGATCACGCAGTTAACTGAAGCGGCCGTGGAACTTCAGGAAAAGGTGACACAAGCCCAACAGACCGTGCAACAACAAACCACGACGGTTGATAAACTCGCCACCACTTTGACCACGGAACAACAACGATTGCCAGCTGATGCGCCGACTCGAACAGAATATTTAGCGCGGGTCCAGAAATTACAGGATCAATTGGCGGCGGATCAGCAAATGTGGACGGCCATAGAGCAGCAATACCAGGCTGCCCAACAGACGGTTCTTGTGGCCCAAGATCGACTGGCGACAGCAACTAAGGAAGTCACACAAAGTGATCAGCGGGTGGCAAGGGCGCAAGCTGATTTGGCCGCACAGCTCGCTCATCCGGTCGCGCCGTTAGCGACGGATACGGAAGCACAAGTTGCCCGTTGGTTGCCTCAGGTTGCGACCTTGCCAGTTAAACGAGAGCAACTACAAACCTTTCAAGCCCAACAGGCCCGCCTAGCAACCCTGATTGAAACGTTGTCAAAACGCCTTCAGGGACAAGCCAAACCAGATCGTGAAGCAACACAGTCGGCTTTAATCGAAGCCAACCAGGCGGTCACTACCTTACGGGAGCAAGAGCGCCAATTGAAAAACTTATTAGAGCAAAATGAGCAAGCGACGCAGCGATTACGGGCGGTATTAGACCAGCAAGCAACGGCACTTCAACAAACCCAAGAGCTGACGGAATTAGCAGGTGTGGTCAATGGTGATGGACCAAATAGCAAATTGGGATTAGAGCGCTATGTTCTACAGACATATTTGCGTCAAATTCTTACCGTTGGTAATCAGCGATTCCAGCAACTTACTAACGGCCGGTATCAATTTGTTATTGATGAAACACCTGCTGCGTCTAAGAAACGCTCTGGATTGGAAATCAATGTGTATGACGACCATGTTGGCGAACAGCGAAGCGTGCATACGTTATCGGGGGGCGAAAGTTTTATCGCGTCCCTAGCGTTAGCCTTGGCGTTAGGTGAAGTCATCCAGCAAACGACAGGGAGTGTAGATGTGGATGCCTTGTTCATTGATGAGGGCTTTGGTTCTTTAGATGAGGATGCTTTAATGACAGCATTGGAATCATTAGAAACGATTGAGGGACGCCACCGGATGATTGGCATTATCAGTCATGTGAGCGAACTTCGTGACCAAGTTGCCAATCAACTACAAGTGGTTGCGAATGGCAACGGGGAAAGTACGATTCGTTATCATGCAGCGGATTAATTTAATGATTTGGGACCGAAAAAAGCGTTCAGGGCGAAAGCCGTGAACGCTTTTAAAAAGGAGTGAACGCATCCTAACCGGGACCAAGGGGGGGAGTTTAACGGTGGATCGCTGTAAATTAACTGTCGATAACAGTTTTGCTTTAGGATGATTTTAGGGGGATGGCTAGACAATCTGACACTCAAAATTTGGGTGAGGATGGTTGCTTCTTTTCACCTCTGAGAATACGCAGTTTGGCAACGAATAAATAGCCAGATGCTTTGATTTTAAGGGATTTATCCCAGTTTAGTTAGTCAGCTTGCGACAGTGACCTAATTTTGCTAGTCCATCTTTTGGCGGCAAGATGACTGGATGTTTGAACCATCGTTTGCTTTCATCATGTTGTTGATAAATGTTTTAAAAAAATCGCACATAGTTTCAACGATTTTTCGTGCAGAATCACAGTAGAAGCGTTAGAATGGGGAGTAATTAAATGAGAAGCGGGATGATTTTTAATGTGTACGAGTTTGACTTATGAAAACAGTCGTGGCGATCATTTTTTGGCGCGGACAATGGATTTTGCTTTTGAACTGGGTGGTCAACCGATCTTTATGCCCCGGCAACAAGAGATTAGCGGGGATGCTGGTACGTTCACAACAAAGTATGGATTTATTGGTGCCGGTCGAAATTTAAGTCATTATATTTTCGTAGATGGTGTCAATGAATTTGGCTTAGGTGCTGCGGCTTTGTATTTCCGCGGTTATGCTAAGTATCAACAGTCGGCACCAGCTGACAAGCTGGCAATCGCCCCTCACGATGTTGTTGCTTGGGCCTTAGGTAACGCCCAGAGTGTGGCTGATTTACGGGAATTGGTCAAGCACATTCAAATCTTAGACGTTCCGGTATCGCTTTTGGGGTTGACTACGCCACTACACTTTATCTTTAGTGATCCGACGGGTGACACAGCGGTGTTGGAGACAACAAATGCGGATCTGCATCTGATTGATGATCCAGTAGGGGTAATGGCCAACTCGCCCGAATTAAATTGGCATCTGCAAAACTTGAGTACTTATGGGACATTACAGGCGGCCGAACGGCCATTACAAGATCGCTTGGGTTATCAGTTACCAACGCAAGGACCAGGAACCGGAGCTTTAGGGTTGCCCGGTGATTATACCTCGCCATCACGATTTGTCCGTACGGTATTTAATAAGCACTACAGTGAAGCGGCAGCCGATACACCAAGCACGCTGACGACTCTGCAACATTTATTAGATGGCGTTACTATCCCTAAAGGGGTTAAGTTAATGGCAGATGGTACCAGTGATTATACGCAATATCGGGGCTATGCTTGTTTAGACGATCGGGTCTATTACATGGAGCCTTACGATAATCAAGAACTACAAGGGATTCGCTTAACCGATGAGATGTTAAACGATTGGGATACGCCCGTAGAGTACCCCTTGGATCATACGCCACATGTGAAGCAGCTAAATTAACCTAAAAAGCGTTACACGGAAATTTCCGGGTAACGCTTTTTTGAGATTATTGACGTAATAAGGTGTTTGCCCGTGTGATAAAGTCTGTAATCAACGCTTGGGGACCACCCAAAGCGACGACAGCTCGCAATGGCATGTTCATAAACATGCGATCCTGGAAGATTTGTAGGCTTCCTTGGTCATCTGTAATGGCTAAGAAGTTTTCTGGACCAGCATATTCTGGTGCTAAAACAACCTGCTTGAAGAGATCACGTAATTGTGGATTTTTAACAATGGCTGCCATATAGGTTTCGGTCGTGATTGGCGCCGGTGAATTTTTGAAATCCATCGTGAGTTTAACTTGCAGACGAATGTCGCGAGAGGACTCACCAATCATGACTTCGTAGTCGCCGGAATCAGCTTGCCAACGAGCTTTGGGTTCGCACCACCAACTGAAGTCACGTCGATCAAGCGCTAGAGTGACCGTTTCAGTCTCGCCAGGAGCAATGGCAACTTTGGTGAAGGCACGTAGCTCTTTGGTTGGCATGGGAACGTGGGAAGCGTGATTAGCGATGTAGAGTTGCGGTACGGCTTGTCCTGAGCGCGCACCTGTATTGGTGACGTCAAACGTCACGGTGGCGCCGCGTTCGTTTTGAGTTAACTTGAGATTCGTATATTCGAACGTGGTGTAGCTGAGACCGTGACCGAAGGGAAATAGCACGTGCATTTCGTGTGTATCGTAGTAGCGATACCCCATGAAGATGCCCTCGGTATAGTATTCGTGATGGGGGTCTTGACCAAATGTGGGCGCCATTGGGGTATCAGTGAGCCGACGAGGAAAAGTTTCGGTCAAATGACCGGAAGGATTAACGGTGCCAGTAATAATATCCCAAGTCGCTTCCCCAACAGCTTCTCCGGCCAGATAAGTTTCAACAACGGCTGCTACGCTGTGAATCCATGGCATTTCAACCGCAGAGCCATTTTGTAACACCACAGTGGTATGGACATTGGCTTTGGCCAAACTGCCAATTAAGTCTGACTGATTTTCGGGTAACATGAGGGAGACCTTGTCAAAGCCTTCTGATTCGGCCGCCTTTGGATAACCTGCAAAAATAATGACATGATCGGCGGTCTTAGCAGCGGTTAAGGCCGCTTCAGCGAGGTCGCCGTTGGTTTCGCTTTGATCGAGACGATAACCAGGGTAGTAGTCAGCTTTTAACCCACTACCGGCCAGTGCATCTAATGGGGAAACTAATTTAGTTGGATTAACATGGGAACTGCCAGATCCTTGGAAACGCGGATTTTCAGCCAGCTCACCAATCACCACAACTTTGCCAGTTGTTTGTGGGTCTAAAGGAAGTTCATCTTCATGGTTCTTTAGCAAGATGATACCGTCATCCGCTAACTTTCGCGCAAATTGGTGGTGAGCAGCGTGATCGTAGGGTTGCGCATGGTCGGCCGGTAACCAATCATCAACGACGTGCAAGAGGTGACGTACCGCTTTGTTTAAAGTCCCTTCGTCTAATTCGCCAGTGTGAACTGCGCGAATGATATCATTAACTGAAGCCTGGCCCTTCCCAGGCATTTCGAGATCTAGGCCAGCTTTCAAGGCTTGAACCGTATTGGCGACAGCGCCCCAGTCGGACATAACAGCGCCATGGAAGCCCCATTCATCCCGTAAGATTCGCCGTAACAAGCGTTCATTCTGTGAGTTGAGAACACCATTGATTTTATTGTAAGACGTCATAATGGTTGCCGGATAGGCTGATTTGACGATGATTTCAAAGGTACGCAAGTAGAGTTCACGTAGTGTTCGCTCTGATATATCACTAGAGGCGGTGAAACGTTGGTTTTCCCGGTTGTTCGCCGCAAAGTGCTTAACGGCTACCCCAACGTGTTGGGATTGGACCCCCTGAACGTAGGCGCTGCCAAGCTTCCCAGCAACGAGCGGATCTTCAGCCAAGTACTCAAAGTTACGACCACCCAAGGGTGAGCGCTTCATGTTAACACCGGGTCCGAGTAAGAGACTGACCTGTTCGGCGCGCGCTTCAATTCCCAAGTGTTCCCCAAGCTGGTGCATAAGGGATTCATTCCACGTGCTGGCGCTTAACGCAGCAGCCGGATAGGTAATGGCCTGAATGGCGTCATTGATATTGGTGGTTCCAGAATTAATTTGTTTCCGTAATCCAGAAGGACCATCCGTCATCATTAGCGCTGGTAAATCTAGGCGATCAACTGCTGCGGTGTACCAGTTATTTTTACCGGAAACCAGAGCAGCCTTCTCAGGTAATGTGAGTTCAGCAAGCGTTCGTTCGATGTCCATACGTTCAAATCCTTTCTTTTTGTTCAACTTACCTCTAGTATACCGTTTTCATTTAGTAGATGTTAGCGTGGCGTTGTGAATTTTACGGAGCTAATTATTTTGTCGAGAGATAGGCGCGGTAGATGGGGAGTTTCGGGGTGCCCGGGTGTCCCTGCTGAAAGTTTTTCTTTGACAAATTTAATGGCTTAAGGTAACTTTAGGTTTGTGCAATCCAATTAATAACAAAAAGTAAGGAGGAAAATCACGATGATGAACCTGACAACCCAAATGAAGATGATCTCTGCTGCATGTTGCGAATGTAACGTGCCATTTTGTGTTGCTCAAAATCGTGATTTTCCGGCTAAACCGTAGCAGTACATAACGACAACGCAGGTTGTCAGTGTAGCGGGTTATCCTTTCACGATGCGAGTGAAGGGATAACCCGCTTTTTCGTGTTTTAAATTGAATTTTGCGGATTGCACACCACAAATTTGAGAAAGAAAAGGAGTCAAGAACACATGAAAAAATGGACTGGAATGGGACTAGTTGCGGCAGTTATTGCATTAGGGATGGGCTTGGCTGCTTGTGGACAATCAACATCGGCTAGCAAGCCGCAGCAGGTCTTGCGGCTGCCAGCAACGGCGGCATTAGACACGATCGACTTGGCTAAGGCAACCGGCTATGGGCAGACAGGAAACGTGTTTGAAAGCTTTTATCGCTTGGGAAATGATGGTAAGGTTGCGCCGGGATTAGCTGACTCAGCGAAGGTGTCCAAAGATAAAACGACCTGGACATTTCACATCCGCGACAATGCCAAATGGAGTAACGGTGATAAGATTACCGCCCAGGACTTTGTCTACTCGTGGCGCCGGACGTTAACGCCGGCAACCAAGTCTACCTACACGTATCTTTTCTCCGGAATTAAGAATGCAGATAAGATTATTGCCGGGAAAATGAATCCGAATAAAGTGGGAATTCGGGCCAAAAATCAGCAGACTGTGGTGATTCAATTAGATAAACCCATGGCTTACTTTAAGATTCTCATGGCCTATCCGCTATTTGCCCCGCAGAATAAGAAGGTTGTCGACCAGTATGGCAAGAAGTACGCGACAAAATCACAATACATGGTTTACAGCGGTCCCTTTAAGATTACCGGGTGGAACGGGACAAGCAATACGTGGTCGTTTGTGAAGAATAATCAGTATTGGGACAAGAACGTGGTGAAGCTACATCAGATTAAGTATCAAGTTGTGACAAACCCACAAACTGGATTGAGCCTGTACCAGAATAACAAGCTGGACTTTGCACAGCTGTCTAATGAACAGGTCAAAAATTACAAGAATAATAAAGCCTTTAAGCAGTATCCTTACTCCATTGTGATTCATTTGAAGTATAACTTTAAGGACAATGATACTCAGAAGCGTAAGATCTTAGCGAACCAAAATATTCGCCAAGCCATTTCATTGTCATTGAATCGGTCACAATTAACAGAGAAAGTGCTAGGCGATGGGTCTGTGAACCCAACGGGATTTGTTGCCAGCGGATTAGCGAAGAATCCAAAAACTGGGGTGGACTTTGCTAAGGAGCAGGCCGTAAAGAATACCACGACCTACAACCCAACGTTGGCTAAGAAAAAGTGGGCCGCGGGACTCAAACAATTGGGAATTAAGCAAGTCAAGTTGAATATTTTAGCCGGCAATGATGATACATCATCTAGCACGGTGACGCAGTATCTGAAGAGTACGCTAGAAAAGAATCTTGCTGGATTTACGTTAGATATTCAAAACGTTCCAGCGTCCGTAGCACAATCGCGGTCGCAAAATGGTGATTTTGACATTTACCTTTCACACTGGGGCGCAGACTTTAACGATCCAATTTCCTTCATGCAGATTCCAGTTAGTTCAAATTCACTAAACTATGGCAAATGGTCTAATCAAACTTACGACAAATTAATTGATCGGGCGCAAAACGCAGATGCTGGGAATGCGGAAGCGCGTTGGCAAGATATGGTGAAGGCCTCACAATTAATCAACAAGACTCAAAGTTTTACACCGCTCTATCAAGCCGACTATGCTTACTTACAACGGCCAGATGTTAAAGGAATTATTCATAATACAGCTGGGACGCAGTGGAGTTATAAGTACGCTTATATTAAATAAATCAGTGGGATAAGTCATCACAACGGTTATTTCCGGTTGAACTGGGAAAGTCCCCTTGGTATATTGAAAGCAAGAGGGGATGACAACATGGCAATTGGACCGCAAGATGGCCGTGACTGGACGAGTAATGGGACGGCCGACTACGATGCCTATTTTGGGACACCGACACATGATGACCATGTGTTGTTTGAACTACTGACAGTCGGTGTTTTCCAAGTGGGGTTGAGCTGGCAAGCGGCCGCGAGTAAGTTGCCGGTTTATCGGCGTCTCTTTGCAGAAATGGTCCCCCAAGTGGTGGCCGGGTTTGATGAAGAGGTGGACGTTGAGCGGATTGCCAACGATCCGGATATGATTCGGAATGGTCGCAAGATTCGTGCGGTGATTCGCAATGCTCGGGGCATTGTCAAAATTCAACGCGAGTTTGGGAGTTTTGCAGATTATTTATGGCAGTTTGTTAATGGAACGCCGTTTCTGTTACCGGCAGTGACCCGCGATGAGTTGACCAACCAATCGGCCATTGGAACGGCAGTAGCGAAGGATCTAAAGCGTCGGGGGTTTAGCTTTGTGGGCCCCGTCGTGACCCATATGTTTTTGTTGGCGGCGGGCATCTTACACGAGCAAGTTATTGATGCGTAAGTGAAATTTAGGTGAGAAATTAGTTTGACGATTAAGTCGTTTAACGCTCACATTAATAAGCCGATACCAGTCTAGTCACCCGTTTATATGAATAAATTTATTAGCGGTTTGTCTTGACACCGAATTAAAGTTGCATTAGACTTACTGATAAATTAAGCGATTGAAAACAATGTGATCAGGAGAGTAACCACCGTCAATGGTTCGTAGAGAGTTCGTGATTTGCTGCAAGCGAATAACCCACGGCGGGGTGAAGATGGCCTGAAATGAATTGGTATCACTGAGTCTGATTGATGAGGTGATAATGTTTGGCACTCATTACCGTGCACGCACTTCAAGGCGCAAGCTGGCGAGTGTTAATGAGGGGCCAGACATTTTTGTCTGACTTGAATTAGAATGGTACCACGACAAAGTTCGTTTCTATTAATTTAGGAGCGGACTTTTTCTTTTGGTCACTGTTTTCAATCGTGGCGTTTCTATTAGGGATATTAAATCAAAGGGGTTTTGAGGATGAAGAAATCATTTAAGCATTTTAGTTGGCTATTATTGTTATTGATTCCACTGTTGATTGTGTCAGGCTGTGGTAAGTCCAGCAGCAAGACGGTTAAGGTCGGGATCATGGGGTCCGACGAAAAGATTTGGAAACCAATCCAAACGAAGTTGAAAAAGGAAGGCATCAACATTAAGTTAGTGACCTTCACTGACTACAATCAACCGAACGCAGCGTTGACCAATCATGAAATTGATCTGAACTCGTTCCAACACACGTACTTCATGAATACCTGGAACAAGGCTCACAAGACGAACATCGTTTCTATTGGGAAGACGGTCCGCGCACCGCTACGGTTATATTCCAAGAAAGTTAAGACTGTTTCAGCCATCAAGAAGGGTGATCAGATTACGATCCCTAATGACTCAACGAATGAAGGTCGGGCATTACATCTCTTACAATCTGCTGGCCTGATCAAGGTCGACAACAAGGTGTCCTTACCAACACCTAAAAACATTACCGAAAACAAATTGAAGTTGAAGATTACGCCAGTGGATGCTGCGCAAACACCACGTTCTTTGACGGATGCCACGGCTGCGATTGTGAACAACGAATTTGCCTCTGAAGCGAAATTACCAGATAGCGAATGTATCTACAAAGAGAAGTTGAACAAGGCCTCAATTCCTTATATCAACATCATTGCCACCAACAAGGCCGACAAGAACAACAAGACTTACAAGAAGATCGTTAAGGCTTATCAGACGGCTGAAACGAAGAAGTTATTGAAGAAGTACTACCATGGCTTGTCCATTCCAGCTTGGTAGATCGTCAGATCATAAGTAGAGAAAATGAATTTGCCAGCATCGGCGAGTAAGGAGAATGAAGTCTGTGACTAATGAAGCGATTATTCAGTTAAAAGATATCGACGTGACCTTCCACAATAAAGGTCAGACGGTTACGGCCGTGAAAAACGTCTCACTAACGGTCAACCGTGGTGACATCTATGGGGTCGTCGGTTACTCGGGGGCTGGGAAGAGTACCCTCGTACGCGTGATTAACCGGCTTCAGCAGCCAACTGCTGGTACCGTTGAAGTTAACGGCCAAGATATTTTGGGCTTGCCATCGAAGGAATTACGGGTGGCTCGCACCAAGATTGGAATGATTTTTCAACACTTTAATTTGATGGCGTCACGAACGATTGCCGACAACGTGGGCTATCCGCTCAAAGGTGGCACTTTAACCCGAGAAGAACGGCAAAAGAAAGTCGCACATTTACTGGAACTGGTGGGCTTGACGGAAAAGGCTACAGATTACCCGGCGCAACTGTCCGGTGGTCAGAAGCAACGGGTAGCGATTGCCCGGGCGTTGGCGAATGATCCAGAGATCTTGATTAGTGACGAAGCCACCAGTGCGTTGGACCCGAAGACCACTTCGTCGATTCTCGAATTGCTGAAACGCTTGAATCAAGAGCTGGGTTTAACGGTTGTTTTGATTACGCATGAAATGGAAGCCGTCAAAGAAATTTGTAATAAAGTGGCGGTGATGGATGCTGGCGAGATTATCGAACGGGGGGACCTGGTCACAATCTTTAGTCAGCCACATGAGAAGTTGACGCAAGACTTTATCAATACGGCGACCCAGATTAATCAGGCGTTGACCAAGATTTACAAGCAAGCGCAAACGCTCGGCTTGGATGATCATCAACAATTGGTTCAGCTTCAATATGTAGGGGCCAGCACGGATGCACCATTAATTACGGAATTGTATAAGCGGTTTGAAGTGGTTTCAAATATTCTGTACGGTAACGTTGAAATTTTGCAAGACACACCGCTTGGCAATCTGATTGTCGTTATGACTGGTGCGCCCGATAAATTGGCAGCCGCTTGGCAGTATTGTCAATCAGCGGGAATTACCGTGACGCATCTACAGCCAACAGATCCGGAGGTGGCCTAAGTGAATTTATTTGCAAAATATTTCCCGAATGCGGTCACGATGAAGAGTGATTTTGTTCAGGCAACGGGTGAGACCCTTTATATGACGTTCTTTACGGCGGTTGTCGCCGGTATTGTTGGAATGGCCATTGGGATTGGGTTAATTGTGACGCAACCTGGCGGGATCCTAGAGAATCGTGTCGTTTACAACATCTTAGATAAGCTGGTTAACCTCTGTCGGTCAATTCCCTTTGTGATCTTACTGGCCGTGATTGCGCCATTAACGCGGATCATTGTGGGAACCGCAATTGGGACGACGGCAGCTATCGTGCCATTAGTCATTGGTTCAGCGCCATTTTATGCGCGGCAGATTCAAAATGCGTTGGCTGAGGTTGACCGCGGCGTGATTGAAGCTGCTGAATCGGTGGGTTCTGGTCCGATTGCGATTATCTTTCGCGTCTACCTGCGTGAAGGGTTACCAGATATTATCCGCTCGTCGGTCCTAACGCTGATTAGTCTGATCGACTTAACCGCCATGGCTGGTGCCATCGGTGGGGGTGGCCTTGGTAACTTGGCGATTAACGTTGGGTACAGTCGCTTTGAAAGCGACGTAACGTTCCTAGCGATGTTGATTATCCTGGTCATTGTCTTTGCCATTCAATTGATTGGTGATTTGTGGGCCCGTAAAGTGGACCATAACTAATGTTAAATGAAAAGCGGTGTTCCTTGAATTTAGGGAACACCGTTTCTTTTAGGGTTTTGTGCGCCTAAGCCAGTTACTTTTAGTTGTGATGGTCCGCCCTCTGGTCGCGTCAACTGGGCTGGAACGTACCGGACACGACTTTAAGCCAAGAAAATCCCTTGTCTTAAAGCTCGGTCTTATCCTAAGCGCGCCAATGACGCGCCCTAAGGATAATGACGGTACTGAACCCATTTGCCGCTTCCCGACGGGCTACTGGTGTGGCACGGTAACATTGGTTAAGCATTACTATTTCGTTATTTTGGAAGCATTAACTTAATTATTTGTGAGTGTCAGCATTGGTGTGTTGGTTACTACTCGTGCCCACAGTAACTCACATGAGACGCGTGTTTGGAAGTTGGTAAGTCAATTTTAAATTAGACTTGAACGGGTCGCTAACAGCTACTAATTTGGCTAAATATTTTTTGTCATTTCAGTATTTCTGTCGATTTTACCATTAAATTTTCATTTTCCTTCGGTAAAATATGAGGATTATGATGCATACCGCAGTGGTGTGGGAGAGAAAGGATTATCAGGGTTTGGAAAATTCAAAAGCAACGACTGAAAATGTCATGAAGGGAATCTTTTGGGCCACAATGGCCTCAGCCATGTGGGGGATTTCTGGGACAGTCCTACAGTTTATTTCACAGAGTCAAGATATTCCAGCCAGTTGGTTCTTGTCAACGCGGACCATGGGCACTGGAATCGTGCTACTAGTGGTTAGTTTAGTGATGTACGGCAAAAAAACGTTCGCTGTTTTTCGTAGTGGTCGCGAAATTATGTGGTTATTAACGTATGCCATTTTTGGTTTGGGGGCCAACTTACTGACCTTCTATATCGCTGTGCAAACTGGGAATGCTGCCGCAGCAACCATTCTCCAATACCTGAGTCCACTATTTATTGTGGTGGGTAGTCTGGTCTTCAAACATGACCGGCCCTTACGCAGTGATTTGATTGCGTTCGTCGTCGCGATGGTCGGGGTCTTTCTGGCGATTACGCGGGGACATATCTCCCAACTAGCGATTCCCTTGAATTCGCTCCTGTGGGGGATTGGTTCCGGGATTACGGCGGCCTGTTACGTGGTGTTGCCACGACCGTTGGTTAAGGATGAAGGGCATGCGCCGATTGTAGTTTTGGGCTGGGGCATGTTTCTTTCAGGCATTGTGTTCAACCTTTACCATCCATTTTTCCTGAATACCCCCCCAATTACTGGCGGCTTGGTTGCGTCAATGAGTACGGTTATTTTGGTCGGAACCATTCTCCCATTCTCACTGGTGCTCTATAGCACGCATTTTGCGCCATCAGATGTGATTAGTATTGTGGATGCGACCCAACCAGTCATGACCTTTATTCTGTCAATTATTTTCTTGAGTTTGAAGATTACGGTCGCAGAAGTCATTGGGTCAGTACTTGTTGTGGTAGCCATTTATCTGCTACAACGTGGGCGTCGGAAAATTGAAACACCATTTGATGAAGTCTCTTAGAAATAAAAAATCTCCCTGCCCATTGGCAAGGAGATTTTTTTAGGTTAAAACAGCCGGTTACTTCTTAAGGTTGTCTTCAACATAAGAACGAACATCAGCATCGCTCTTAGCGTCGATTTCCTTCATCGAAGCTTCAGTTTCATCGGTGTTGTGACCATTGGATTCCATGAAGTGATTCCAAAGGGCATCCCGAACGGGTTCCTTTGAATCAGACCAATCAAATACTTCGTTCATTTTTTCATCCAATAAAGCAGTCTTTTCTACAACAGCCATAACCATTACCTCCAAAAAAATATTGGGGTCAGTGGGTCTGTGATTGGCATGGAGACCACCGGCTTCATTTCTCATAGTAGTCCTTTTCAGCAAAAATGGTAAATATTTTGTTCATCAGTATTGTTCGTTGACGTTTAGGGGCAAAACCGGCAGAATAAAGGAGCAATGACCGGCCAACTTTGGCCGAGAAAGTCAGGGATAAACGTGAAATATCGTCAATTAGGTAAAACCAATTTTAAGGTTAGTGAAGTTTCTTTGGGTACTTGGCAATTGGGGTCCAAGTGGGGCGACCCCTTTGATGCCACCGATGCGCAGAATACGTTGGCGGCGGCTTACGATGCCGGCGTTAATTTTTATGATACCGCTGATATTTATCAAGACGGTGCCAGTGAGCAGGCGTTAGCCAAGTTTATTAAAGATAAGAAGGACAAGGTCTTCGTGTCCACGAAGGTGGGGCGGAAGCTAGATCCACACGTTGCTAGTGGTTATACAGCAGCCAATATTACCAAGTTTGTTGAAGCCAGCTTACAGAACTTAGAGGTGGATGCCTTGGATAATGTGCTCTTACACTGTCCACCAACCGCTGTTTATTACGATCCCGAAGTGTTTTTCACGCTGGATCAGTTGAAGCAGGCTGGCAAGATTAAGAATTATGGTGTCAGTGTTGAACGGGTCGAAGAAGCGATGAAGGCCCTGGATTATGACATCTCAGCAGTGGAAATTATCTATAACATGTTCCGCCTACGACCGGCCGAGAATTTCTTCAAGATGGCCCAAGCCAAAAATGTCGGGATCATTGCGCGGGTACCACTGGCGAGTGGGTTGTTGAGTGGTAAGTATACGTTGGATACCACTTTTGGTAAGGACGATCACCGTAGCTTTAACCGCCATGGTGAAGCCTTTGACCAGGGTGAAACATTCTCTGGTGTTGATTACGCGACCGGTGTTCAAGCAGCTAATGAACTCCATGAGCGGTTGGGCTTGGCAACCCCGTTAGCGCCACTGGCCTTACGTTACATTTTAATGGCCGATGCAGTCAGCACAGTTATTCCGGGCGCGTCAAAGCCCGAACAAATCGCACGGAATGTTGCCGCAGCCGACTTGCCAGCATTTACACCTGACCAGATGGCAATTGTCCGTGATGTCTATGAAAAGTACCTAAAGAATCCCGTTCAATATAAGTGGTAGGTGAAAATCCTACATGAAAATAGACCTTTCAAGCGCTTAACGGCGATTGAAAGGTCTATTTGGTGTAAATGATGAATTTTGGTCGGTTACTGGAACTTACGCCTAGGCAACCTGTAAATCTAATACCCAGTTATCCGGTTGGGCATTTTGATTGAGTTTAGCGGGATCGTTAATCAGATCATCATTAACTTTCACAACGGTTCCTGCGTAAGGTGTTTTAAAGTTCTCGACGGCCTTGTCACTTTCGACTTCCAAGATGTCATCACCAGCCGCCAAGACATCGTTGACCATAATAGGTAAGTCAGCAAAGCTAATATCGCCAATTTGTTCTAAGGCGTCACTAGCTAGGCCTAGCCGGTAATGGCCTTGGTCTCGTTGTTCTAGCCAGACCCCATCTTTAACTGTTAGTGTGGGGGCCGGGGTGTGGCGACCGTGAATCCAGTTGTTGAGACGTTGCCAAATGGTTGCTTGCGTCATGGTGAATTCCTCCCAAACATCAGCTTAATACCCTTTAGTATACGCTTTCTTGTCAGTGACTGACAACAACTTGCTTAAGTTGTTGCGGGCTAGACCTTATGCTAAACTTAATGCAAATTAGTGTGATTAGAAGGGAGCAACAGCCATGTTTTTAATCGATACAAGTCGGCAAGGACAGGTCGTTACGGATGCTGTGGTTAATCAGTCAATTGATAACTATCTAGTCAACGATTTAAAACTACCCGGGCACGGTCTGATGATGTATGTCAATCAACCAGCCGTCATTGTCGGCATTAACCAAACGGTGGCTGCGGAGGTGGATTTTCACTATTTAGCAGCGCATCACGTGCAGCTAGTTCGGCGAACATCTGGCGGTGGGGCCGTGTATCATGATGAGCGGAACTTAATTTTTGAACACATTGTTAATGGCGATCCCCAAGATGGGTCAAAGTTTGGGGATTACACAGTATTTGCCCAGCCAATTCTGCGTGCATTGACGGCGATGGGCGTGGCCGACCTGGGAATTAGTAACAAAAGTGCCTTGACGGTTGACGGTAAGAAGTTCTCGGGGATGACGATGTTTAAGAGCGGGAATGGTTATGCTGCTGGCGGCACGATCATGTATGACTTGAATGTGGCGGCTGCGCAACAGGCCTTAATTCCGGCCAGCGATCGGCCACATCGCGGTGTGGCCTCTAACCGGGTGCCCATTACCAACTTACGCCAGTATTTAGCGCCAGCCTATCAAGATTTGGACATTCAAAGTTTCCGTGAAGCGTTATTGTGCCACATTTTTGAAGTTGAGCGACTCGATCAGATTGAGACCTATCATTTGAGTACGCAAGATTGGGCAATTATTGACCAACGATTAGATGAAAAGTATCGCACGGATGCGTGGAATTACGGTGCTAATCCCGGTTTTCGTGATTACCGTGCCTTATCACTGCCAACCGGACAGTTGCACGTAAACTTTACGCGACAAGCTGGGCAATTAAAAGCGGTTGCGTTATTTGGAACGGTGGGGACGCCGACGGATTTACATGAGATCTCAGAACAATTAGTGGGAACAGCGACAACTGCAGCAGCAGTGCGAACAGTTTTGATGATGCCAGCGATCACGGCCATCCTAGGGCCGGCAGCTGTTGAACCATTGGTACAAGTGTTAACGGAGGATGCACATGAAGGCTAAGTACGAGGTGAATCAATACATCGGTGTGCCAGTTCAGGCAAACGCCTCTGGAACCTATGAGATTAAACGCGAACCGGATGGGGACTTTAAGCTCCATTCTTGGCGAACGGGACGTCACAGCAAGGGGAAGTTCACCGGGGTTGGCCAAATTTTTTTAACGGAAAATCATTTGAAAGTCGCCGTTGTGGCGGTATCCCCCGTCGCTTATAAGGAACGTCATAACTTTACGCCGATGCAACGCTTGACCAGTGAACGGGTCAGTGACGAGTTGCTCCAAATAGCCCAAACGCATCTGAATTAATGGGAATCGTGAAGCAAATAAAGATGGATTAACTATGGTTACAAAAAGTGAAAACAGTAGCAGGATACTTGAGCAGTCTTTAAGAACAGGTTTGATCAAAGGTATTGATTATAAAAGGATCGTGTACGCAGTTGCGACTGGGTACACGATCCTTTTTGCTTTAGGTAAGGGGTTTTGGGCGGGTAATAAGTGAAAAAATAACGGGATGTTAAATAACGTGCTGAATGACATGTTAAAACGAAATATAAGTGATATAATACTTGTTGAATAGTTCAATAATTGATGAATGTTTGTTGGGAATATTTTTATTCAATTTTTATTTTTGAGGAAATAAGTTGACTAGTTATATTTTTATTATTCTCATTATGTTGAACACGGGCTAAAAAGCAATCGATTTAATGTTAGTCACATGTACAAAAATTTTTGGCCTAACTAATCTATCTAACTTATATCTGTTACAGGTTTGAATTTTGGAGGTAGAATCATGCGGAATCGTTTAAATAAGATGGGACTAGAAGGCAAGACGCACTATAAACTTTATAAATCGGGGCGAAACTGGATAGCTGCTGGTATCACCGTATTTTCAGTCGGGATGGGGTTAGCCTTTAGCCAAACTGATCAGGTACAAGCCGCAACTAATACAAGTGCTGATGAGATCGAAAATAGTGCTACTGTCAGTTCTAGTTCACCAACAGAAACTAAAAATACAGTCGTGTTGAACGCCAGTAGTGCGGCCGCAACATCCACTGCAGCTAGTAAAGATGATGCCGCTGCCGCAACATCCGTTGCAACTGCTGGTGACAGTCAATCGACAGTAACTTCGGCAGCTTCAGCCAGTCGTGCAGTGTCAGGGGCTGCGATGGAGGCCACTGCCAGTGACTCGGCAGCAACACAACCAACGGCCTCAAGTGCAGATAGTCAAAGCGCGCAGAGCGTTTATGAGTCAGCAGCAAGTGGTACTACCAGTCAGACAGCTGCTAGTCAGGAAAGTCAACAAGTTGCTGATAATGCCGCCAGTGACGCTGCTTCTTCAGCTACCACGGCGACTAATACTAGCCCTTTGCCAAAGATAAAGATGAGTCGGGCCATGAATGCTACAGCTTTGGCTAGTGAAGCTGAGGCCAAGCCCACCGTATCGTTAGTAACTACGGGGACCGTGTCGATGAACTATGGCGATGCATCGCTGGCAGATCTAGAATCTTATATTAGTTCTCCAGATGAGACGCCAGTTAACGACATCGCCTACTATATTCAAGATGCAGCGGGCAATTACTTAGAAGATGTAAATGGAAACAAGGTCAATTTACTATATGCGCTCTTTCTGGATTCTACTGAGGTCAATGATTACGTTGATATTGTGTATACTGATGAACATGGGCAAGTCACGAAATATTCCGGAGATGTGGACCTTTCAACGCTTACCCAAATTGGTAGCTATACAGTGACGATTAATGATGCGGGGAAAGCTGCGATGAACCGGGTTATGCAAGACTATAATGCTTACGATACCTTGACCAGTGATTTGAATGGCTTTATCCCCACCTTTTCAACTGGGGCCGCTGATTATAGCTTTACAGTTAACATTGTCCCCATAAAAATCACAGCTACCACTGGTATAAATGGGTTAAATATGCTTCGACTTTCGCAGTCGTATACGGGATCATTGACAATGTTACCGGTAGTCACTATTAAAAATTCACAGAAGCGAAATATCCTTCAAATTAACAACGGCGAGATCAGCGATGCCCAACTAGGCGTAGCCGGCAAGGTCGGTCAACGTATTTTAACGCTAGCAGACTTTACTTATACGTATCAAGGCACCGAAACTAACTTCACCGGGGCAGACGCTGGCCAATATACAATTACCCTTAATGACGCTGGTCGGAAGGCAGTTCAAGCCGCGTTGGGGTCTAATTATATTCTGGATGACGCGGCAACGTTCACCACGACCGGCACGGTGAAGGCTGCTGATCTCGGGCTAACGGTAGCGAGCGATACAGTGACCTATAATGGGCAGGCTCAGGGAACATCTGTGGCTGTAACGAGTGGAACTGCGTACGATCACTTTGACTTTACCACGACGACTGGCAAAAACGTTGGTACCTATAATGACCTGACTTACGCGTTAACGGATTCCACGCAAGCGGCAATTTTAGCTAAGAACTACAATGTCACCACGACGGATGGGACGCTGGTAATTACGCCGGCAGAGCTGACGGTCACAGTCAACGATGATCATGTGGTTTATAATGGACAAGCGCAAAAAACGACGGCCACTGTTACGAGTGGGACGAACTATGATGATTTAGCGTTTACTGCCGTTGCGGCGGATGGCAGTGGCGCGTCTGCTTATACGAAGGTCGGCACTTATGCCATGACCGGAACCACGGCAGCCGATACCAGTAATTATAAAGTTTCATATGTCAACGGGACGTTGACAATTGATCCTGCCAAAGCAACGATTACGATTCCCAACCAGGTCTATTGGGCTGACGGAACGCAAAAGAGTTTGTCAGCGGTGGTTACCGGGACCGTTAATGGCGAGACTTTGAAGTATCGTGTGACTGACGGCATGAGTGCGGTTGGAACTAAGACAATCACGGCCACTCCTGACGCCAACGATTCGGTGAATAAAAACTATACAATTTCGGTCGTTCCCGGCACCTTGACCATTGGTGATATTACGGTTAAGTACCTTTACGAGCATGTGGATGCCGATGGTCAGACTCAGATAGATGCCACGGAAATTGGTACAGCGGCGCATGCCACGGACGCAACGGCCACGGACTATTTGACCTACACGACGGCAGCCAAACCCAAGACGGGCTATGCGTTAGCGCCCAATACTGGACTAGCCTATAATGGCACGTTAACTGATCAGGGTGGGACCGTGACGTATCTTTATTTGGCCAAAAATGCAACGGCGACGGTGACGTATATTGATACAACGACTGGTAGCGTCCTTCATACTGAAAATCTGACAGGCATGCTTGATACGCAGTCCAGTTACCAAACGGCTGATACGATTGCTAATTATGTGAAGAAAGGCTACGTACTAGTGAGCGATGACTATCCAACCTCAGGTGCTATTTTCAGCGAGGACAGTGCTAATTATACCGTTCGGTTAGCTCATGCGACTGACGTAACAGCGGAGACTAAGACGGTTACGCAGACAGTGCATTATCAGGATAGTACGGGCAAACCACTACACGCTGACACGGTAAACACGATTACCTTTACCCGGACTAAAGTGGCGGATCAGGTTACCGGTGAAGTTACTTATAGTGATTGGTCATCCAGCAAGGGCGGCAATACTTTTGATGTTGTTTCGGTACCAAACGTTTCTGGCTATCGGCCAGATACAACGAAGATTCAAGCCGTAATGGTCACACCAGCCAGTGCTGATGATGTTCAGACGGTGACTTATTCGGTTGCAGAGTCTGGTACTGGGTATGATGTGGTTAATCCCAAAGTACCGGGTGACCCAATAGCTGAACCAGAACCTTATGTGCCGTTTGCCGGAACTAAAAAAGTTAAGGCGGGCGATACGGGTAAACTGGTTAATAAGCAAAAGGTAGTTAAAGCGGGTGCCGCTGTTCAGACTGCTGGCAAACAGACAGTTAAGCTGTCTGCGACTAAGTCAGTCAAGCCAGTCAAAACACAAGTAGATGCAAACCGAGTTAACCTTACCGAGACTAAGCGTTTGCCACAAACTGGTGAGGCACAATCGCATACAGAAACGGCGGGACTAATTGGATTAGGCCTAGCGACATTGTTAGCTGGGTTGGGGTTAGGCCGTAACCGGCGAAAAGAAGATTAAGCGTTAAAAAGAAGGCCACTCACCAGTTGATGAGTGGCCTTCTTTTGGTGTCACTTCACAAAGTAAGCGCCTTTGAAGTTCGATTGTGTGCCGACAGTATTGTATTGTACGCCGTTAAGCTTAGGATTAATCAAATAGGTGCTGGCGGGTTGAAGGAGTGGGGTAACGCTTTGATTTTTCATGAGCACACCTTCAGCCTTTAACAGTGTATTCCAACGCCGATTGTTAAAAGCAGGGGCATTGCTAGCCTGAGCAATTAAGCGATCATAAATCGGATTAGACCAGCTACCGGCGTTGGCGGTATTTGTGCTGGTAAAGAGGGCAAGCATCGATAACGGATCAGCGTACTGGGCGTACTTGGTGGTCAATGACAAATCCGTTTTGGCTGGTGGGGTAGCTTGATCATATGACCAGCCACGTTTCTTTAACTTAATTGTCAGACCCGGAAGTTGACGCATCAATTGTTGTCTTAGGGCTCGGGCAATTTTGCCACTGTATTCGGCATCTAGATAGCCTAAGGTCAAGGTGATCCGTTTGAGATGAGCCCGTTTAAGCGCCGCTTGCCACTCGCGTTTGGCGAGGGCAGGATTATAGGCGAGTGTTTCTTGTTCCGGTTGTGCCGCCGCAAAGTCCGCCGTGCCGCGTTGTCCGCGACTTAGACCGGCTGGGACCACGCCTTGGGCCGTCAATGAGGTTGCGCCGTAAGATTTTTGGCTTAGTCGCTTGCGATTAATCGCGTGAGAAATGGCCAAGCGCGCATTTCGCTGGGCAATCAGTTGGTTCACTTGAGACCGCGATCCTTGCTTACGATAACTGATGAGGACCATTCGCGAGTATGGCCGTGCCGTATAGGCAGCTTGCTTTTCGTAGAGCTTAATATTCGCTGCACTTTGAAGGCGAACTTCATCTAAACGGCCGTTGCGGTAATCATCCCAGGTTTTTTGCCAGTTACGATAAACGGTCACATTAATCCGTTGAAGGTAGACGTGTTCTCGATCCCAATAGTGGGGATTGGGAACCATGTGCCAGTGTTTGGCGGTATTTCCTTTCGCTGAAACCATGAAGGGACCAGCGTAGACTTGATATTGTGGCTTGGTGGCGTATTTTTTTCCGAATTTGTGGGCGACCCGTTCGTTTTGAGGTCCAAATAACGGATAGGTCAGTCGCTGTGGTAGTTCGGCCATGGGATGGTCGAGATGAACGACTAGAGTGAACTTATTCGGCGCACTGACGCCAAGTTTTCGGGCGGGAAGTTGACCATCGAGAATTTGCCGAGCATTGTGAATACCGACAAATAGATCCGCGTTGGGAGCTTTAGTCCGCGGTGACAGGGCCCGACGCCAGGAAAAGACAAAATCTTTAGCGGTAATGACGTCACCGTTACTCCAATAAGAGTCCTTCCATAACGTGAAGGTATAGGTTGTCTTGCGGGCGTTTATTTTTACCTTTTTGGCGAGTGCTAATTCAGCTTGGCCCTCACCAGTAGTTGAATAGAGTCCCTCAATTGTATTGTTTAACCGACCGAATTCAGCCATTTTATCCGTATCTAAGGTAGCTAATGGCCGAAATGTCGACAAATTCAGCACTTGTCGTTTCGTCATAACGCCTTTACTATCACTTTTTGAGGTGGTTTCTTGCGCCATCGTGCAGCCGGCTAGGCCACTGCAGATCACGGCTAATATAAAAAAGAATCCCCAACGTTTCACTTTACCACTCCGTTATTTAGCTTATTTCTTCCCTGATAATAGGGGACGCCAGCGACCGCGTCAAGCTTTACTTGTGGTCAATGATAGAATTCGCTAGAATAAGGAAAATACTTTGAGAAAAGAAGGACGACAACATGGAAAAGTGGTCGACAGCGACCATTCGCGAGTTCCGACAAACGCTACTGGCTTGGTATGATCGTGAAGGTCGGGATCTGCCGTGGCGACACGATCAGGACCCGTATCACGTCTGGGTAAGCGAAATTATGCTTCAGCAGACACAGGTTCAAACGGTGATTCCGTATTATCTAAACTTTATGGCGATGTTTCCGACGGTAGCTGATCTGGCCCAAGCACCAGAGGAACAACTGCTAAAGGCCTGGCAAGGGTTGGGGTACTATTCACGGGCCCGTAACCTTCAACGGGCGGCGCGGCAGTTAGTCGATGATTACCGGGGAAAATGGCCCCAAACGGCGGCTGAATTGCTAGATTTAACCGGTATCGGTCCGTATACAGCAGGCGCTATTGCCAGCATTGCGTTTGGCGAAGTCGTGCCGGCAGTGGATGGCAATGCTTTCCGGGTCTTTTCTCGGTTATTGTTGATTGATGCTGATATTGCTAAACCGCAAACGCGAAAGCTCTTTGAACAGGTGATTCAGCCGATCGTTGACCCACAACGTCCGGGTGCCTTTAATCAGGCGATTATGGATTTAGGATCAAGTTATATGACGGCTAAGAATTCTGACCCAGCGCATTCACCCGTGCGGGCATTCGATGCGTCGTACCGTGAAAATTGCGTGGCTGATTTTCCAGTAAAGACTAAGGCACCACGGCCACGACCGGTTCCTTATTATGGTTTGATTGTGACGTCACCCGCTGGGTATTTGATGGTGCAACGGGATGCAACACAAATGCTCACGGGGTACTGGACGTTTCCGCTGATTCAGCAAGCGGATTTACAAGACGCAACTGACCAGCAACCGGCGACGCTCCAGACTGATATAGCGCACCTGGAACAACGGTTTATGACCGACTATCAATTGCCCATCACACTGACACCCTTGAGCGGTCAACCGGTGAGTCATACCTATACGCATCAACGGTGGCAGGTCAAACTACTGGTCGCTGAATTGTCATCAGCAGCGGATTTGACGTTTTATCCTGGAAAATGGGTAGCGGCATCGACCATTAAGACGTTGCCCTTGCCTAAAGTTCAGGAGAAACTGATGACGCGGTACCAAAATCAGGGACATCCGGCGGCTTTTAAGCAGAACTAGTTTGCCTGACCGTGGTTTTGCAGTATCATCAAGGTAAACGAGAATTCGAGGGGGGATTATCGTGCAAACGATTTTTGATGTGTTAAAGCACGTATCCATTAATCATCAAGAAGTAGAGAGCCCACAGGTAGTTGTGACGGATGAAGCTGGCAAGCCTAATGGCCTATTGACGGATCTATTGCATGACTTGATCAACAATGCCTTATTATTTGTGACGCTGGCTGACCTGGCCTCAGCCGATGAGCTGATTGCCCGTTTAGAGACGCACACACCACTTCCAGCCGATGTGCTGGCTGAGTACCAAAAAATCTTATCAGAGCCGTGTTATGGGCTTAATTTTGCGCCACAGAAGGGCAAAATTGAATTAATCGTCCATCGTTAGGAGGCGCGCAGGATGGCTGAGCTGATTGAAACGATGCCTGGTGCGAATACAGAACCCCCGGTGTTGTTACTACAGGGAACGGGGGGGACTAATCAAGAAATGCTGGCTTTTGGCCGGCGATTAGCCCCACAAAGTCCGTTAATCACAATTGCCGGGCGACAGGGTGAAGGCCAACAGCGACAATACTTTTCGCAAACGGCTGTGGGCCCCGTGGACGACCAACAAGTCCAAATGGAATCATTATGGTTGGGACAGACGGTGCAGCAAGTGTGCCAGTCACGACATTGGGATGCCACGCGATTAATTACAATCGGTTACTCTAATGGTGCAGCAATGGCGGCTTATGGTCTCCAATCGGGACACCTCCCGGGAAAAACGGCTGTGTTATTTCGACCTCTGTGGCTGTCGGTTCCGCAACCACAGCACCGAACGGATTATCAAGCTTGGTTATCAGCAGGCGAACATGATCCACTGGTGACTGTCGCCACCGTCCAACGAGTTGCAGCGGCCTGTCAAAAAATTGGGGCAACCACGACCCTAGAAATGACGGGTGGGACACATCAGCTAACCCCGCAAGAAGTCTTGGCTGCACGGACTTGGCTAATGGTAAACGCTTTATAGGGTACGCTAAAATCATCTATTTTTTTAAAACTTTGTATTTGCTATTCTGCGAAATACCTGTTATCCTATGGTTAATGTATTTATGGTTCGGAAGTTTTAAAGGCTCGACGTTCTTTAAGAATGGCTCCTTTTTACCCCAGCTTTCAAATGCAAATATTATTGCGCTATGCGCATGGAGGTTTCATTCTTATGGAACAAGGTACTGTTAAATGGTTCAACGCTGATAAAGGTTACGGCTTCATCACTTTGGAAAACGGCTCAGACGTTTTCGTTCACTTCTCTGCTATCAACAGTGAAGGCTTCAAGACTCTTGAAGAAGGCCAACACGTATCCCTTGATGTAGAACAAGGCGACCGTGGCCCACAAGCTGCTAACGTATCAGTTGTTGACTAATTTTTAGTCCAACTTGAGTCGTTATAAAAACCCATCATCTTCGGATGGTGGGTTTTTTGTATGTCGTAGATTTTAATTAATGCTTAGTCGCTCGTTAAAAGTACAAGGTTGACCCTTAGTGTTTGTCAGGAAAGTCATTGGAGGAGAGGGAAAAAGTGACAAATACTATTTGGTTGTTTCAGAAGATAACCATCACTTAAAGGGATGGGTCAACCGGCAATACATCGTGTCTTATAACGAGGTATTAGGTAATTTTGGTGTCGACCAAGATTAGCGTAGTGGTAAATAATGGCAACTTATTTATCACCTGAAAGATGAATTAGTTGTGTTCCGGCATTAGTCAGCTTATTATTAAGTTAAATATTTAAGGTGGTGGCTGATGTGAGTGAACAAGTATTTAATCAAGCAACGTTAGCAAAGTATGATGGGCAACAGGGGCAACCCGCTTATGTAGCAGTGGACGGTGTTGTCTACGATGTTACGGGCGTGGAAGCTTGGGCTGGTGGCAAGCATCATGGTAATTTAGCTGGTCAAGAATTAACGGCAGTTATTGATGGGAAGTCACCCCATGGACGTAAAGTGCTGGCTAAGTTGCCGGTTGTCGGGAAATATGAAGCGTAATTGGATTATCGGAGGTCAGGGTAGATGCCCTGGCCTATTTTTGTGCAAAAGAAAAACGCCTAGCCGTGGCTAAGCGTTCACCAAAAGTTAACTTAATCGGCGATTAGATTCATCATGGAATTTATCACCGGTTGCCAGATGCTTGCTCTTTTTACGAAAGGCATCGCGATTATCTAAGTAAAGTTGGCTCACACCCGCAATTAAAATAATCATTAAAATGGCAATAACTGCATACATAGCAATTCCCCCCGTCAACATTAGGTTACAAATATATTATCCTAATGTTACAAACAGATTGCAAGACGAATGCTCAAATTATTAGAAATTCTTGATAATTTCTGAGGGTTATTTAGAGCTACTCTGATGAGTGGCAGACTGAGATGCCTTAGACTCGGACGCTTTTTTGGCAGATTCCTTTCGTTGCTGGTGCTTTTTCTGTGCCTTGCGGACTTGATTGGAGACTTGGTTAGTTGGACTAACCGTTTTTTTACCCGATAAGTTGGAGACGGGGTAGGCGATGAGCAGAACCACAGCGGCAATAATTAGATACTTAATATTTTGCTTACGTTCACCCAATGCCTGAGTAATTTGGAAAAAATAATAGATTAAACTAATGGCAGCAAAAAAGACGACAATTTCTGCGGCAATATGAACGATTCCCAAGAGAAACCCTCCTTTATGTATAGTAGCTTAACTGTACTGGAAGCACTAAAGGGTGTCAACTGAACGATATCTGTGATTGACACGTTCTCACTGCTTCTCTATAATTAAAGAGTTCTTGGTCTTAGACCAGATGAGGTCGCAATAGCTCAGCTGGATAGAGCAACGGTCTTCTAAACCGTAGGTCGAGGGTTCGAATCTCTCTTGCGACATAAGGGGGGCGTTAGCAGTGATGCTGACGCCTTTTTTGTTGAATTTATGATTAGACTCATGCCAATTTCTGCCGTCTGAGGACTGAGTATGCTACAGTAGAAAGGATAATTTTAACCAAAAAAGGAGTGTGTTAACGTGACCACGTTAGTCTTAGTATCGCACCCACACTTAGCAGATTCGACTAGTCAACAATTTTTAAAGGCTAGTATCAACAGTGATGAGGTACTGTGGGAACACATCGAGAGTCAAGCGACCATAGATATTGAAAAAGAACAGGCGCAGTTGCGTCAAGCGGACCGAATCATTTTACAATTCCCGTTATACTGGTATGCCGCACCGGCCGGATTGAAGCAGTGGGAAGATACGGTACTAACGCGGACCTTTGTGTACGGCGATCATCGTTATCCCTTGGCTGGTAAGGAACTCGGAATAGTCGTAACCACTGGAATGCCGGCCAAGGCGTTTCAACGCGGCGGGGCTGAGCAGATTACGTTAGATGCGGCCTTGGCACCGTTAGCCGCTGTAGCTAACCGGGCAAAGATGAAGTGGTTACCAACTTTTGCCATTCACCAGTTTGCTTACTTAGATGAACCAGCAAAGCTACAACTGGTTGTCGATTACCAGCGCTATCTGACGCAAACGCAACCGGATAATTTGCAAAATAAGCAGGCGTGGTTTGCCCAACATTTACCGGCCATGATTGAACGGTTGCCGCTAGAACAGCAACAGGCTGGGCAACTGATTCTAACGGCATTTGAACAGCAGCAAACGGACTTAGAAGCCCTTACAGACACCTTAGGTTTGATTAAGGAGCAAGAAGATGACTGAACAATCGCAATGGTTACGCGAACAGATTGAAGACTTAGCAGTGCGCCAGTCGCAATTCACCGATCGCGCTTTTTGGTTGGCACTCAGCCGGCTCGTTCAAGAGCAAGGTCGGCGTCAGGAACAATTAGAAGGGGAAATTGATGGCCGTACGTGGCGCCCCGATCGCTGGTAGAATTAGTTGAACTTATTGATAAAAGTATCAAAAGTGGCGGCCGTTATCTTCGGTCGCCACTTTTAGCAGATAATTTAATGTTGTTTAACCGTAGCTTTACTAGAAATTGCGTTTCTGGGCAGCCCAGTGATTAATGGGACCAAATTTATGACCAACTTCGATGGGCTGACCAATGGCGGTGTTGACAAATTGTTTCGCAATTTCAATTGCGCGCTTCATGGGCGTGCCCTTGGCAAGCTCGGCCGTAATGCAGGCAGATAAGGAGTCTCCCGTCCCATTGACTCGGTCGGTTGGGTGATAAGGTTCGCTCAGCCAAAAATCTTCGCCGGTTTCTAGCAAAATGTAATCACGAACTGTGGTCTGATTGGTTTGGTTGTGACTGCCCTTGGCAACAATATTTTTGGCCCCCATTTTCTGCATTTTTTTAGCAGCCACCATCATATCTTGATCGGAATGAATCGACATTTCGGCAATCTTTTGTACTTCATAGAAGTTGGGGGTGAGTACCGTTGCGAGGGGGAGCAGTTCTTGGCGAAGTGTGGTAAAGGCACTTTCTTCTAGCAGTTGGTTGCCATGCTTGGTCATGATCACGGGATCAACGACTAGGGGACCAAAGTCGGCCGCCCGATAGTTTTTGACAACGGTTTTAATTAGCGTCGAGTCGGCCAACATGCCAGTCTTGGCCGCCCGAATGTGATAATCAGTCGCTAGGTCAGCAAATTCTTGGTCGATGAAGTCGCTGGGCATGGCGACGCTGGCGTGAATGCCGTAAGAGTTACCAGCGACACAGGCGGTAATGACTGATGTACCGTAGACTTGCCGTGCAAAGAAGGTGTGCAAATCGGCTTGCATGCCAGCACTACCATCGCTATCAGAACCCGCGATGGTGAGCGCTTGAGGATATTCGTTTGTCATGAGTAAAGGGCCTCCCAGATAAAATTTAGATAGCCTCAGCATAGCATAGGTCTCATAAAAAGTGTTGATGGAGCGAGTACAAAGATATTTATGATGGCAGTTAGGGAACTTTATCAGGCCACCATAACCACGTTAATTGAACCGGTCAATTTACCAGAACCTGTCTAATCGTGGTATAGTCGCTAGTAAAGAGACTGGGGGGAGCAACGTGAAAGCAGGCTGGGCGGTAATTGGGTGGAGTATCTTCGGTGGTGTGGCAAGTTGGGTGGCGTTAGTCGGGTGTCTTGACCAAATTTATCGGGTCATTCCGACTGAACCGTTGACTTTAGCGTTCGGATTGGGCTTAACTGTGATAAGCTTAGTAGGGATCGTTCATTCAGCGCGGCGGGGACCCTGGTGGTGTCTGGTACCGGCGACGGTGGCGGCAATGGCCGTCATTGCTGGCGTGATCACCGACAGCACTCTGTTGTTACTGGGACTAACGATACCAGGATTTTATTCTTAGTGAAGCTTACAGGAGGTAGGTTAACGCGCATGTTAATTCAACAAGGGCTCATTGAAAATGCAACGCAGCCACAGGATATTCGGATTGAAGATGGCAAATTTACGGCGATTGCCGATCATTTAACGCCGCAAGATCATGAACAGGTGATCGATGCAACGGGTAAATTGATTTTGCCACCATTCGTTGATCCGCACGTCCATTTAGATAGTACCATGACGGCAGGGGACCCAGAATGGAACCAGTCCGGGACATTATTTGATGGTATTCGGATTTGGTCAGAACGTAAGAAGACGTTGAGTATCGAAGACGTTAAGACTCGCGCACGCCAAGCATTGGAGCTACAAGCTTCTCATGGGGTTCAGTTTGTTCGGTCACATGTTGACGTGACCGATCCCGACTTGACGGCCTTGAAGGCTTTAATCGAGGTTCGTGATGAGGTTAAAGATTTTATCGAACTTCAGTTAGTGGCTTTCCCACAAGAGGGAATTTTATCATTTCCACATGGTAAAGAATTGATGGAGCAGGCTGCGAAACTCGGCGTCGATGTGATTGGTGCCATTCCGCATTTTGAGTTTACGCGAGAGTACAGTGTAGCGTCCCTACATTTTGCGGTTGAATTGGCGCAAAAGTATGGCAAATTAGTCGATGCCCACTGTGATGAAATTGATGATCCAGCCTCACGGGGCTTGGAAACATTGGCGACTTTGGCCTTGGAAACGGGACTAGGCGATCAAGTGACTGCCAGTCATACCACCGCCATGGGGTCTTACAACAACGCTTACGCTTACAAGCTGATGCGGTTGTTGCAAATGTCTCACATCAATATGATTTCTAATCCATTGATTAACACGCATTTGGGTGGTCGTTTTGATACGTATCCTAAGCGTCGGGGCTTAACACGGGTTAAGGAACTGAATGAGGCCGGCGTCAATGTGGCTTTTGGCGAGGACGATATTAAGGACCCTTGGTACCCAATGGGTGATGGTAATATGCTGGATGCCTTACACATGGGAATTCACGTGACACAAATGATGGGTTATGATGATATTTTAAATTCCTATCAATTTGTGACCACTCACGGTGCCAAGGCCATGCACGTGACGGACCATTATGGTTTAACGGTCGGCAAGCCCGCCAACTTAGTTGTGATGAATAATGACAACTTCTACAATGCCTTAAACCAACGGTCAGAAGTGCTTTATTCCATTCATCAGGGTCGGGTAATCGTCAATACTGATCCCAAGCAAGTGCACTTACATTTGAATTAATCATAAAAATGAGTCAGAGATTATAATCTCTGACTCATTATTTTTAACTCTTCTTTTTAGCGTGCTTGACCTTCTTGACGGCCGTTACACTAACCGGCTTAGCCGCAGCAACTGGCTTTTTGTGTTCATGATGCTGGGTTCGTAGTTGTTCTTTTAAAACATCAATCTCGGCCATATGTTCGGTTTTCCATTCCTGATAGGTACTGGTTGAATCAGTATCGTTGGGTTTTAACCCGGTGTTCAACCAAAAACAGGCCTCAGAAAGACTGGGAAAGTTATGAATCCACAGCGTCTGGCCGTTGTCAGAATCAAAGGCAACATAGGAGCGGAAATGCTTCTTCAAGAACGTATGACGACGAATCTTAAAGGCCTCACGCTTACGGGTTAGCCGATAGTCTGGTAAGATGTACTGACCGGAACTGGCTAGTTGCGGAAAACGTTCGTCGCGTTGGTCGCGCTGGTCCTTTAGCATGGCCCGGGCTTGATCGACGGTTATGATGGTTGCTTGAATCGGATTCTTCATGAAAAACCCCCTCTAAAAATTGAAAAAAATGGTCATAATGATGTTTTCCGGTCAATAATCCACACTTTCTAGGTTAGCATAATCGAAAAGTTATGGAAACAATTTACCCCTTGAAATGGCAGAATTTCTAGATAATTTAATTTTTTTGAAAAAACTGGGAGACTCAGTGACGCGATTGGCATCGAGTTCATAAAATGCGTAATGAAAAATGGGCCAGTATTAACTTTAAAATATGGTAAACTAATTTAGATTAAGTTGAAAGCAGGGGTATAAGTGGCACAAAAATACTATGCAGTCAGAAAAGGAAAGAAGCCAGGAATCTATCGGACTTGGCCGGAAACTCAACGTCAAGTTAGTGGTTTTTCTGGCGCGCAATATAAGAGCTTTACCACTCAAGCCGAGGCAGAGGCCTTCATGAACGGGCAGAGCACGACTCAGCGTTCCAAGCCAGCCCGGTCAGTTGGTGCAACGACTACTGTGACAACGGCAACGATTACAGTCTATACCGATGGTGGTTCCCGGAATACGGGAAACGTGGCTGGCGGTCACGTGAAAACCGGAGATAAGGCCGCTTGGGCTTACCGCATTGAACTACCCGACCAAGTAGTGACGGGATCTGCTGGTGAATTTGGGGCTAGCAATAACCGAATGGAAATTATGGCCTTCCGCAATGCCTTACAGCGGCTAGTTGCATTAGAAAAGACACAGGAATCAATTCAATTTATTTTAGATTCACGGTACGTCCTCAATGCGGTCACACAGGGTTGGTTGGCTGGTTGGAAACGGCGGGGCTGGCGGCGGAGTGCGGGACCATTAGCTAATGCAGAATTGTGGCAAGACGTTGATCGACTGCTCCCCCAGTTTTCACAGTTAAGTTACCAATGGACTAAGGGGCACGCTACGAATCAAGGTAATGTCTTTGTCGATCATTTATTGAACCAGACGATGGACCAAATGACGGTTGACGAACCAACGGGAAAGTCGGCGGCCGGCCGTCATCAATCCCCGGATCAGTCAGTCGCAGACATTGCTCGGAGCTTGCAAGATCTACCACTTGACGATAATTAAGGGTATAATAGCGACTAGAGATTAAATGCGGTGTTGTCTCGTGGGGGTACTGATTCAACTTTTAGAGAATCAGGCGAGTTTCAAAAATTTAGTATGCGAATGGGGTACCAACGATGCAAGCAAAGTTAATTCCATATTTGGAATTTGAAAATGCCAAAGAGGCGATTGTGTATTATCAGTCCGTCTTTGGTGCAACCGATGTTTACCGTGTTAGCCCAACCGCGGCTGAAGCGGAACGGTTTGGCCTAGAACCCACGGTAGATTTAGAAAAGATGACAATGCGCGGCGGTTTTCGGATCATGGGATTGGATATTCAATGTGCCGACGCCTTAATGGGGCAACCCACATCTTCGACACTAATCTCACTGATGCTGGCGGTGGATGAGAATGACGGCGACAGCGTTAAGGCATTGGCCGCGCTCTATCAACGGCTAGTCAAATCAGATGTGAAGGTTATTAGCCCCTTTACTGGGCAAACAGTTGGGGGCAAAATGGGGCAAATCGTGGACGCTTACGGGATTACGTGGATTTTACGTGAACAACCCATGACGCCACCGCTGGAAACGGCAACTATTACCAATCAGATTAATTAGGGATGTTGTGACGGGCTTGTTCCGTCATTTTTTTGTCCACAAAAGCAAAGTGGTATGATGATTACAGAGGAGTGATTGATAAATGACAACAGAACGGGAAAAAATGACGGCTGGGCAACCATATAATCAATTTGATCCAGAACTGATCAACCGGCGCGTCTTGGCCCGAAAAACGTTGCAAACGGCTAATCAACTGGCAGATAACGATGCTCGTATGGCGGCTTACCGTCAATTATTACCAGATGTTGGTCCAGATTTCTTTGTGGAGGCCAGTTTTACGTTTGATTACGGCTGGAATATTCACATTGGTGATCATTTTTATGGTAATTACGATATGACGTTCTTGGATACCTGTCCGATTACGATTGGTAGTCACTGTTACTTTGGCCCCAACATTGGCTTATATACGCCAGTTCACCCTTTGAACGCGATGGCCCGCAATGCGGATGTCGAAATGGGTGCCCCAATCACAATTGGGGATAATGCTTGGCTAGGGGGCCGCGTGACCATTTTACCTGGCGTGACGTTAGGGAACAACGTGGTTGTAGGCGCTGGTTCGGTTGTAACGAAGTCCTTTGGGGATAATGTGGTGATTGCGGGTAATCCAGCTCGAGTGATTAAAGAAATTGATAACAGTGAAACGGGTAACGCACAAGCACGTCAGCAATGGCCGGATCAATTGGGTCATTAACTTGGCAATGGTCATTTAAAAAGTTGCGATTAGTGATGAATAATTTGACTTGAAACTGGACATTCTGCGGGAAATGACAAATTCTCATTGAATTCTTAGATTACTATGATAACTGGCTATGTAACCGGTTTATTTTCAATAGAAAAAACTTATCCATGAGCAAGATTTTACTAATTGATGAGCCTGCGTATAATAAGACATGGATATCGCTTTAAAAGATTTCGCAGGCAATTTGTATTTAACGGTAATGCGCTGTACAGGTGGCTCGGCTAACGACCCTGGAACTGCGCTTTTTTTGTACCGTCTGCGCCGCGATTCATCCGCTGAAAGTTTGACTTTCAGGAAACAAATGAGGAGGATTATTTATTTTAGCGCGTAAAAATATTGATAAGTTAGTATTCGTGCCAACCATCGTGTTATTTATTCTCGCGTCAGCTATCTTTATTTTTGGTGGTAGTCAATTACAGACCACTTTGAGTTCATTACTGAACTGGATCGATACGAACATGTCGTGGGCTTATCTGATGGTGTACGTCGTCAACTTTTTATTTTTTATGTATTTGGCATTTGGTAAGTTTGGTAAAGTGAAATTGGGCGATCCCGATGATAAGCCTCACTACAGTAACTTTCAGTGGGGAAGCATGGTGTTCGCCACGGCGATTGATGCCAGCATCTTGATGCTGTCGATCGTTGATCCGTTGCGTTATGTGCAGCACCCCGCTTTTGGCGCCAAGCCATTTTCGAGTGCGGCGTATAGCTCTGCTCACATGTTGGGCCAATTTAATTGGGGGCCGATGGCGTGGATGATGTTTGCGCCAGCAACCATTGCGATTGCCTATGTGTTATATGTGAAGCATGGGAAGGTTCAACGTGTCAGTGCGGCAATTACAAGTCTGCAAGGCGATAGCAAAGGAAAAGTTGTGGCGCGCCATGTCATTGACTTCCTCGTGGTCTTTGGGATCATGGGCGGGATTGGCTCATCTGTCGGAATGGAAATTCCGATTATCTCTAAAGTGTTAAGCCGACTTACCGGTGTTCAAGATAATTTAATGCTAAAGATTGAACTCTTCGTAATTCTCTTTATTTTATTTGCAGTCACAGTATTCCATGGCTTAAACGGTGGAATTAACCGGCTAAGCTCTGCCCATATTTGGACTGCACTGGGCTTATTAGCCATTATCTTGGTCTTAGGACCCACTATTTATATTTTAAATTCAGAAACGAATAGCTTGGGCTTGATGGCTCAAAAGTTTGTTTCAATGTCAACGAACACCTTGCCTAATGGTGGCGGCGGGAGTACTGCCCAACAAGAAACCATCTTTTATTGGGGCTGGTGGTTGTCATACATGCCAGTTATGGGATTGTTCATCGCCCGAATTTCTAAAGGGCGGACCATCCGTCAGGTTTTAGTAGGAATGTTAACTTACGGAGCTTTGGGCTGCATGAGTTTTTATGCCATCTTTGGTGGCTACTCATTGTGGTTACAACGGACAGGTGCCGTCAATCTGGTACATATCTTAAATACACAGGGCCAAGCTGCCGTTGTGGCAACAGTCATTGCGACCTTGCCATTTAAGATGATTATCTTAGCCTTGTATTGTATCTCTTGCTTTATTTTCTTGGCCACAACCATTTCATCTTCAGCGTTTATTGTTTCTTCCTTCACCAGCTTACATTTGGATGACGGGCAAGAACCAAGTCGTTGGAATCGAATGATTTGGGTGGTTGTGTTCATCTTCTTCTCCTTCGGTATTGTGATGGTCGGTGGCTTCAAGACAGTCCAGACGGTTTCAACGATTGCGGGCTTCCCACTCATGGTAGTCTGCTTGCTGTTACTGCACTCCATCTGGCACATGTTAGCGGCAAAGCCCAAGCCAGTACCAGTGGTGGTTCCTCAACCGGTGGTTATTCGCCGGATTACAGTTGAATTACCCCGGGCGGTGCGTGGACCGATGATTTTATCACCCGACCATGCTAATTAATCATGAATCGCGGTAAAAAAAAGGCCGGTTTAACCGGCCTTTTGTGTCCCAATTTTCAAATGAGATATGATACAATTAAGCCGAATCATCCAGATGGAGGGAATTTAATTTATGGCAGATGAAAGTGATAGTCCATTAGTCTTTCGCCGGATTTTGATTACGATTGATGAAGACGACCGACCGTCAACCAGCCGGGCATTCCGGTTTGCTTTGACGTTGGCGCATGATTACCAGGCCCACTTGGGTATTGCATCAGTTTTAGAAAGTAACGATATTAGTATTTATGAATCATTGATGCCGGCTAAGTTAAATGAAAAGCGGGAGCATCTCAAAACAATTGTCCAAGAATATGCGGCGAAGGCCGAGGCATTTGGGGTTGAGCATGTTCAACCAATCATTGCTGAGGGCGGCGATGTGGATGATGTGATCTTGCAAAAGATTGTCCCAGATTTCCAACCAGATTTGATTGTGTGTGGTGCTGACGTGGACTTTGCGAGTCATGGTCATCCAGGTGCCATTGGTTTGCGGTTGACTAAAAAGGCCGACGTTTCGGTCATTGTCATTCGTTAGGGTTACAAAAAGTGGCTCCGCGAAATCTAAATGGATTTCACGGAGCCTTTTTGATGCGACCAACTCGTTTGGTCAGTGGGTCATTTGGTGTATAATGTAAGCTAAATGAAACGCTTTCAAAAGGAGGAGACGTCGATGCAACAGCCAGTCGTTCAGGGTTTTCTATTCGATTTACATGGGGTTATTGCTGACTCTTGGCAATATCATTTAGCCTCATGGCGAGCAATTGCTGATGAGTTGCATATCCCATGGACCGACCATTTGACAGCGGTCCTACCCGGAATGAGTCGGGCGGATTCGCTAGAGACCATCTTGGCAGCGGGAAAGCAACAGGCGGCATTTACGGCGGCACAACGGCAGTCACTGACCGATCATGAGAATGCTTTGTACAAACAGTACGTGGCTGAGCTGACACCAGCTAACCGCTTGCCGGGTGTGACCGCTTTTTTGGATGAAATTGTGGCTGCTGGGTATCCGATGGCGTTAGCGTCCGCCTCCACGAATGCGCCAGCAGAGATTGCCCACCTCGGCTTAACGAGTTACTTCACGCACATTGTTCCGGCGGGGAGTCTTAAAGCCAGTAAGCCAGCGCCGGATGTTTACCTTGCGGCCGCTGGTCTCTTAGGATTGCCGCCTGAACGGTGTGTGGCCTTTGAAGATACCGTGACGGGAGTTCAAGCCGCACGGGCAGCGGGGTGCTTAACGATTGGAATCAATTCGCAGCCACTTCCAGGTGTCACCGCACAGCTGACGAGTACTCAGGAGCTTAGTCTTGCAACCGTTCGGCGGGTACTTTCCCAGCCAATTGGGTCTTCAAAAAGTCTTTAAGCACAATTGCTTGGTTATGAGTCTCGTCCTTGGCCCCAAAGAGAAGGATGACGTCTTGTTTGGCGACTTGGGTTGCGATGACCTTCAAGAAATCCGGAAGTGCTGGGTTAGCTTGTAACTCAGCGCGATACTTGGTCTGAAATGCGGCAAACCTTTCGGGGTCGTGATTAAACCATTTCCGTAGGTCGGTGCTCGGACCAATCGCTTTCTCCCAAGTATCAAGTTGGGCATTAACTTTTGAGATGCCCCGTGGCCATAATCGATCAACTAGCACGCGAAATCCAGTTAAGTCAGCAGGTTTCGTGTAGATTCGTTCACACTTAATTGCCATTTAAAATCATCTCCATACGGTTAGTGTACCATAGTCTAAAAGAAAGCGAGCGACTGCGACAATGTCTTTATTAGCCGATTTTTTTACCGGGCGGCCCACTGAACAAATTACACAAGAGTTGTTGGGGCATGAATTGATTTATCAAACACCAGCTGGAATCATGAGCGGCTGGATTGTAGAAGCAGAAGCTTATTTGGGAGAACAGGATACCGCGGCGCATGCGTTTAATGGCCGGTATACGGCCGCAAATGCGGCACTGTACGATGATCCTGGGACCATCTACATTTATGTCTTACGGGGCTATTACATGTTAGATGTGGCAACCCAAGCGAATGGTATTCCCCAAGGAATCTTAATTCGGGGGATTGAACCGAACCGCGGGATTGAGTTGATGCAGACCCACCGAGATAAACCGTTACCTGATCTGACCAATGGGCCGGGAAAATTAACGGCGGCCTTAGGTTTACAATCTAAAGCGTTGAATCGGACACCGTTGGGTGCACAGAATCTAACGATTACGCCAACGGTTACGCGGCACCCACGTCAGGTTATGGCTACCTCACGAGTAGGGGTCAGTGCTGGGAGTTGGCAGGACAAGCCACTCCGTTATACTGTTGCGGGGAATCCGTTTGTTTCTGATAGTCGGAAACGGGATTGGGATCGAGAAAATCATGGCTGGCAAATGCCCCATTAGTCTCACGAAATTTGTTATAATAGGCCGATAATGTTTAAGGGATGGCTGACTTCATGAATATTGATATTTTCATTGAAACGCGTAAACGGCTTCACCTATCACAAAACCAATTAGCTGCTGGAATCTGTACGCAGGCAACGCTAAGTAAGTTTGAGCGTAACGGCAAGGTGCCATCACTCAAAATTTTACTGCAACTATGTGATCGTTTGGAATTGACGCTCAATGACCTATTTCCGTTGAATCATGATGAAGATTCGGTGCGGTCGCGGACGCTAGAGGAAGCCGAGTTTCAGCTACTGGTTGAGGAGTACGATCAGGTAAGAGCCAATTTGGCCAAATTGGGTGATCCCACGAAGGGAACCTCGACATTTCAACTTCGTTTTTACTTTATCCGGGGATATGTGACCGCATTGAGTGGCGGCGCTATTGCGGATGCGCTCTACGATTTTTCCCAAATTTTAAATCGCTTGGACGAAGGTCACCATTCAATGTACACGCTGCTGGCTTATACGGGAATGGGACTGGCCTACAGTCAGGAAGGGGATCTGGATGCAGCGACCTTTTACTTTAATAAGGGCGCTAGCCAAATTCACCAGTCCACTTTTAAAAACCGCCACAATATCTGGCGAACGCTGAACATTATCTATTACACTGGCCAGTTCCTTGGCGAAACGGGTGAGGTGGCACGTAGTAACGATCTACTTAGCTATGGCGTCGAAATCTGTAAGGACTACCATGTGACGTATTATTTGGCACGGATTTTGTATCAACGAGCGCGCAATTATCGGCAGACCAATGGCGCAACTGCCCAGATTACGCAAGACATTCAGGATGCGGCGGCATTCGCTCGTTTGAACCGCAACACAAAACTACTAGCCCAGATTGCGGCTTTCAATGCGGGGGCATAGATAACGGCTAATGAAATCGTCTGTCCCACTAGGTTAGGGCGGCTAAAGCAATTACTTTTTAGTCTCAATTGTCCGCCCTTTGGTCGCGGAAAATGGGCTGGAACGTACCGGACACGACTTTAAGCCAAGTAACTCGCTTATCTTAAAGCTCGGTCTTATCCTAAAGCGCGCTAAAAACGCGCGCCAAGGATAACGACGGTACTGAGCCCATTTGTCGCTTCCCGCCGGGCTACTGTGGTGTGTGGCGTGGTCGGTCGCGTTGGTTAACCTTTAAACCCGATTAGAATAATTCCATTTTTTATTTTAGCTTCTTTAATCGCACTGTTTGTGAACATTGATATTTTCGTGTTGGTCATTACTCGTGGCTATAGCTGATTCCAACCAGTCGTGCCGACAGCGACTTGCATGAGTCGCGTGTTTGACAGGCGTCAGTGAGGAGCCACATGACCCACAGCAGATGCAACTAATGAAAACAACGATATCAGAATTTTTTCTGATATCGCTGTTTTTATTAATAGCAAATTTAGTATGGTTTTCGTCCCCAGTGGACGGCCGCGGCTCCCAGATTAAATAAGTCGTAATGAACTTGAGTTAAACCAGCAGCCGTGAATAACCGGCTGAGTTCTTTTGCGGAAACGAAGTGGTGCGTGGATGATTGCAGGTAATTATAGGCTTGGTAGTGGTGGGCTAGCCGACCCATTAAAGGAACGACATGGCCAAAGTAAACCTGCCAACCGGCATGGACCAGTGGATTAGTTGGTTGGGAGGTTTCAAGGCAAATCACTTGACCACCAGGCTTCACCACGCGTGCCATTTCTCGTAGCACCTGAGTGGCATCAGGAACGTTGCGCAAGCCGAAGCCAATCGTGACCACATTGAAATAATTATCAGGGTAGGGTAACTGCATGGCGTCTCCCTGGCGTAAGGTAATCCGATCGTCAAGCTGGGCTTGGCGAACCTTAGTGGTAGCATGTTGTAGCATCACACCACTAAAGTCGAACCCCACAACGTGTCCAGCCGGGCCAACGGCTTGGGCCAAAGCAATGGTCCAGTCACCGGTACCACAACACACGTCTAAGGCAAAATCACCAGCATGTAACGTCATAGCCTGCATTACCCGCTGACGCCACCAATGGTGGGTACCGAGACTAATGACACTATTCATTTGGTCATATTGTGGTGCGATGTGATCAAAAATATCCTGTACCCGATCTTCGGGCGTGTGGTTGGTCAATGGCATGGTCGGCGCTCCTTTTTACGACAGTAGGTAGTCTTTATCGAATTCAGGATCTTGTGAAGTCAAAATCTTAGGACCATCGTCCGTGATGACGAGCGTGTGTTCATACTGGGCAGATAAGGAGCCATCGGCCGTGGCATAGTAGTTCCAAGACTTATCAGCGACCTCTTTGGTGATGATTTCCCAAGTTCCCAAGTTAATCATGGGTTCGATGGTGATGGTCATACCGGCGCGTAAACGCAAGCCGTGGCCAGCTTCTCCATAATTAGGGACGTTAGGCTGTTCGTGCATGGTTGGTTGAATACCATGACCAATCAGCTCCCGGACGTCACCCATGTGTTCTTGACCTTCTGTGTAGGCCTGAATGGCATGACCAATATCACCGATACGGTTACCAACCACCGCTTGGTCAATCCCCAGATAAAGGGCTTTTTTGGTGACGTCCATTAAATGCTTTGCTTCGGGGCTGATATCGCCGACCGCGTAGGTCCAACATGAGTCACTTTCAAACCCGTCTAAGTTGACCGTCATATCGACTTTAACGATATCGCCATTCTTTAAGATTAGTTCCTTACGAGGAATGGCGTGGGCGACTTCGTCGTTAACGCTGACGCAGGTGGCATATTTGTAGCCTTCAAAGCCCTTTTCTGAAGGGGTTGCCCCGTGTTCTTCAATGTATTTGTTCGCGAAGCGTTCGATTTCCCAACTTGAGATACCGGGTTTAATAATGTCTCGTAAACCCTTGTGAACACCGGCTAAGACAGCGCCTGAGGCTGCCATTTTTTCAATTTCACGTGCTGATTTAATGGTTATCAACGTGTTACCTCCTCAAAAATTTTGACTAGTTCTAATGTACACCAATTCTGCTCTTTCGGCGAATAGATGTGGTTAAATCTTAAAAGTAAAAAACGGACCGCGGCAAGCTGCCTGGGCCCGTTGACGATTTAAGCTTTTAAACTGGTGATCTTTCCCGCATTAACCTGCTCTAAGACGCGTTTGGCTTCGGTGATGCGCGCATCGCATAAGAAATGCATGGCGTTATCCTTCTCATTTTCCGCGCGATCCATTTGTTCGGTTAAAAAGCTAATTTCATCGGTTAAGTAGCTGACTAAGTCCATGATCTATCCTCGATTCCTAACGGTGTATTCGTTAACTAGGTTCATTGTACCAAAGATTAAACCAGAAGTAACCGGATTATGTCATTGTGCTTGCGGGATGGTTTACAGGCCAAGAAAAATGGACTAAACTAAACTCTAGTTAAGAATATTTCTAAAGTGGCATAAGGGAGTGGGTTGTGATGGAAGAAGCAGTTGATTTACAAGGGCGGCCGTATAGCCACCTAGCCTTTATTTGGACGTTACTGGCGGGAACCTTTACCATGTCGATTAGTCAATCATCACTGTCAACGGCATACCCAACGTTGATGCAGTATTTTAATATTCCAGCATCTACGGTGCAGTGGCTGACGACTGGCTTTATGTTAGTCATGGTGGTCATGATGCCCGTTAGTCCGTGGCTCTTAAATAACATTCAGTTTCCCATTTTATTTGTTAGTGTTTTGGCCTTATTCGATGTGGGGACCTTTATTATTTACCTAGCCACCAGTTTTCCCTTGATGATGGTCGGGCGGGTGATGGAAGCCATGGCCGTGGGAATCATGTTTCCGTCCTATCAAACGGTCATGTTGCGCATCACTCCAGAAACCCAGCGGGGGAGTGTTATGGGCATGGCAGGCCTAGTCATGGGGTCCGCATTAGCCGTGGGGCCGATTATCTCCGGCATTGTGTTGAAGTACACCAGTTGGCAAGGGTTATTCGTGGTCTTTATGTTAGTTGTTACGGTGGTCTTTCTAGTGGCCCTCAAGACGATTAAGAATGTGATGCCCCAACACAAGGCCCATTTAGACTACTGGTCGGTTCTAAGTAGCGTCGGGTTTATCGGGTTGTTGTATGTGGTAAACCAAATTGGTAAGACGGCTGTCAATTGGGGCTGGATGAGCGGCCTACTTATCGTCAGTTTATTGGCGGTGGCGTACTTTGTTTGGCGACAATTTCACGTGGCAACGCCACTATTGGATTTACGGGTGCTCAAGACCGTTAACTTTGATCTTGCCGTATTACTGACGGGAACGTCTTATATTGCGTTAATTGTGGTGACAATCATTTTCCCATTGTATTATCAAGAGGTTTTGGGAATTTCGCCATTTGCTTCGGGGATGGCCTTAGTTCCTGGGGCCGTGGTTTTGAGCTTGCTGAATCCCTTAACTGGCAAGTTAGCCGATCGCATTGGGTTTAAGGCGACCATGCTAACCGGGATGACCATGATTGTCTTGGGGTGGTTATGGTTAGTCTTAGTCGGTGGGCGGCAATCACTGGTTGCCATGATGGTGATTGCGGCATTAATTGAAGGGGGCAATGCCTTCGTGATGATGCCAGCAGTGACGCTAGGCGCCAACTCGCTACCAGATCAGTTAATCTCACATGGAACCGCAGTGATTACCACTGTGCGACAAATTTTAGGGTCAACTGGTGTGGCGGTGGCAACGCTTGTTTTGGCACTGGTCACCAGTAGTCATTTGCCGAGAATGTCGCGAACGGCAGCGAGTCTGGCTGGGTATCAGGCGGTTTTCCTGACATTCTTGGCGGTCGCCGTAGTTGGTTGGATTTTTGCCGCCATGTTGCGTGATGGTCGTCAGTCGACTAAGTCATAAGTTGTCAAAAAAGCTAGGTTCAACCACTTTTTGGTTGAACCTAGCTTTTATTTTTCTAACTGAGAGTTACCGTACCACTTCAAAGACCTCACAGAAGCAGGGAATTTGGTCGTTAAATGTTTGTTCAGCCACCTGGTATTCACGGGTGAAGAAGGCGCGATGCTCTTTGCGCCAAGTGCTTAACGTGCGATCGTCTTCGCCTTCATGGTAGGCGTGTTCCTGACTGACCTGATCGAAAGGCACCGTTTCGGTGACCTTAGTTTGCGTGACACAGACCGGGTTTCCTTGCGCATCTAAGATGATATTGTATTCGCCAACGAACGGAAAGGGTTCATCGGCTTCATACAACTCGACTGCTGAAGTGGTTGCGGTTTTTTGTCCAATCTTGACGAGGTGCGCTAGCAAATCAGCGGTTGCGTCTGAACTGCCAAAAGCATAGGCGTCATAATGATCGGTGGTGATTTCTGGGTGATGGGCTTTAAAGTGTTGCCAATAGGTCTTTACGTCCAATAGTTGCTGCCTCCTTGATAACTTAGCGTTAGCTTACACCAGAGTGGCTTAACTGACAAGACGATTTAACAGCTCAACGTTATATGACTAATGCGTTTCAGCGAAACCGCGGCGACCACCGGGCTTAGGAATTTGATTTTGCATCATGACGCTGAAACCGCCATCGATCACGAGACCAGTAGCGTTGATGTAACTTGAGCGGTCGCTAGCCAAGAAGAGAACGGCGTTGGCGATATCCGTTGTTGTGCCGATGCGTTTGCTAGCGGTCAAGGTCTTACGGCCGTTTTCAACTTGTGGGTCGGCATAAAAGGCGGCCGACATTGGCGTCTTAACCAGACAAGGTTCTAAGACGTTACTCCGAATGCCAAACATTCCCCATTCTGCTGCGACTTGCTTGGACAGCATATTGACCCCCGCTTTGCTGGTACTGTAAGCGCCGCTATAGGTTTCGGGAATGTCGCTGGCAACGGTCGAGATATGGACGAAGGTTCCGTGTTTTTGGGTAATCATTAGCTTACCGAATTCATGGGTAACTAAGTAATAGCCGTTCAAATTAACGTCGAGTACCTGTTTCCATGTTGCGTAATCAAGGTTTTCTAGTGGATCGAATTTTAAAATGCCAGCGGTGTTGATGACGACATCCACATGACCAAATGTATCCTTGACTTGATCCACGGCGTGTTGGACGCTGGTTTCTTTGGTAACATCGCAACTGACAGCCAACCCAGCAATGTGTTCTTCGTTAATCAATTGCGTGACCAGGTCGGCAACCTTAGCCTGATCCATATCAAGAGCTACCACGGTCGCTTGCTGGGCGGCCAAAGCCTGACAAATTTGGACGCCCATACCACCAACGGCTCCGGTAACAACACAGACCTTATCCTTTAATCCTAACCAATCTGACATCATAACACGCTCCTTTAAAAGATAGCAGCTTTAACGGGAGCCAACGGCATTGACTGTCCTGTCCACAACTTAAATGCGGCGGCTCCTTGATTGAGTAACATTCCTTGACCGTTAATAACATGCGCGACCCCGGCCTGTTGGGCGATTGTCATGAGTTTAGTCACACTGGGTGCGTAGACCGTATCAAAGACAGTCATGTTGGTATGAAACCAAGTGGGGTCAGTTACTAACGATTGATCGACTAATTTGCCCATCCCGAGGCCAGTGGCATCTGTATAAACATCACTAGTCGCGATAGCTGCTTGGAACTGGTCGCGATCCTCTAACGGATAGAAGGTTGCGTGACAGGCTGTTTGGTCATTAATGATTTGGACAATTTGCTGGGCGTTTTTAACCGAAGGGTCGTTAATGTTGAAGGCGTTTAAGGTCTTCAAGCCGGAAAGGGCAGCTTGAATGGCGATGGGTGTTCCAGCCCCACCAACCCCGGCCAGCGTCATTGTTTTGCCAGTTAGTTGGACGCCATCGTCCGCTAAAGCATCGACGAAACCAAGCCCGTCAGTGGTATAGCCGGTCAATTCGCCGTCGTGATTAACAATAGTATTGACTGCGCCAACCAATTCAGCCGTGTGGTCGAGGTGGTCAAGCAGGGGAATTACGGCCTGTTTATAGGGCATGGATACACTGGCTCCCAACATGTTAAAGGCCCGAATGGCAGCAATAGCAGCGGGCAGTTGGGAATTGGTAACATCGAAGGCTAAAAAGCGGGCGTTAATCTTGGCCTGAGCAAAAGCTAAGTTGTGCATGGCGGGGGATTGTGAATGTCCCGCGGGGTGGGCGATTAGCCCGACTAATTTGGTATGACCATCAATTTCCATAAAATATTCCTCCTAACGATTAATCTGTCGTCGTTGTATGGCGACCGATGCCTTGGTGAATTAAGTATAAGTCAATTAAGATCCCGATAACTGCCACGCCAATCGCGACAAGGTAAGACCCATTATAGGCCTGGGTTCCAGCTGCCTGATTCATAGATAAGGTGGCAATCTGTGGACCAATCAAGGCACCAATGGCATAGCCGAAGAACATGATGCCATAGTTCGTACCAGAAAATTTTTGACCGAATGTTTTCCCCGTTAAAGTGGGGAAAACCACCAGCACGCCGCCAAATGAGGCACCAAGAATAATCAGGAAAATAGTAAACATGGCAATGCTGGTAGCAAAACGTAACCCAGCCAGCCCGATGATCGTTAAGGTGAGAATCATCAGTAGGGTACGAGTTTCGCCGAGCTTGTCCACAGCCCGACCCGTAATCATCCGGCCAAAGAAATTAGCTAGGGTATTGACGACGACAAAGTTAGCGGCCACGATGGGGGTCAGTTGCAGTTGAATCTGGGCGATTGATGATAGCGAGCCAATTAGCATAATTCCGGCCGTGCAGGCGATCGCGAAGAGGAGTAGTAGCAACCAAAAATTAAGTGAACCCATCATTTCCTTGGGTGATTTGCCAGTTGTGACGGGAGTTGCATTCGTTGATGTCGGTGCTGTTGGTGAGGCCATCAGCCAGCCAACTAGCCAGATTAAGATCAGGTAGGCGGCACCAATCGGCATCAGGCCGTTGGCGCCCATCGTAGCACAGAGCCAAGCCCCCACTTTCGCTAAGACCAGCGGACCTAGCGAAGCGGCACCAAGTAATAGTCCGGAGATGGTGCCCCGTTTTTCTGGGAACCATTTGAGAGTCGTCAGTAATGCTGGGTTATAGAGCAGACCATTGCCGCTACCGGCAAGTAGCCCAATAGCAAAGTATAAAAACCAGATATTGTGGGCGAATGCGCCCAAGAACCAGCCGAGACCGAAGATAAAGCCACCAACGTACATCAACCGTTTCGGCGATGCATGGTCAATGACCCGACCGGAGATGATGCCAAAGGCCGCCATAAAGAATTGATAAAGGGTTAACGTCAGGGCAACTTGCGAGGCCGTGGCACGCGTTGCCTTAACCAATGTATCGGCAAAAACAGAGAAAGCAGCGGAAGCTGAACAACAAAAGATAATGATAAAAGCTGCGGTAAAGATAAGCCGCCGATGACCGGAGACTGTGGGGACATGAGTTGTTTCCATATGAAACACCGCCTAACTAGGGATAAGTGCAAAATTTAGAAAACGTTTTCTATGACTTTTATGATAGGCTGGAAGTTAAGAGAATACCAATACCGATTTTTAGTGGATCTATAGCGACCGACTATAGATTGTGAATAATAGAACGAGGAGGTCGTCATGAACTTAAATCAATTACGTTACTTTGAATGTGTGGGTCGATTGGAGAGCTATACGCGAGCAGCCCGGGAATTACACGTGAGTCAGCCCAGTCTGACAACGGCCATTCATAAGCTAGAAGCCGAACTCAAATTAACCTTATTTGTGAAGCAAGGTCGGCATATTGTGTTGACTAGCACAGGACAGCAACTGTTGTTGGTCGTTCAACAGAGCTTACAGACGTTAGATGATGGCGTAGCCCAGGTGATAGCGACCAATAGTCAGCAACCGATTAAGCTACGAGTTGGTTGTATTCCCACAGTTATTGGGACTTTTTTGCCCCAAGTTTTGCATGAATTTGAACAAGCTCATCCGCAGCAAGTGACCTTTGAACTACATAGTGTGACCACTGAACAAGTCCAGTCGGGACTAGCGGCTAAGACGTTTGATTTGGGGATTGCGGCTGCAGATACGCGCGAGGCAGGTATGCACTACCAGCCACTGCTTAAGCAACCCTTTATTGTTATTGTGGCGCCAACGCATCCGCTAGCGAATCGTCGTCAGTTAGATTTAGCTGACCTAACCGACTATCCCGTATTAACCTATTCACCAGAGCTATTAATTGGGAAAAAGGTTCAGCGGACATTACAACGGCAGGGCGTCGCTTCGCAGCTAAAACTACGGGCGGCTTATCCCGATGAACTCTCAATTGCGGGGATGGTGCAATCATCTCTGGCGGTGGGGCTGGTAGCAGATACCCTTTATTTAGCCGCGTTTGACCTGGTTAAAATTCCGGTGACGGTTCCCGAAGACTTACGGGTGATTTATGCGATGTATCGGGCGGCTAATCCGCAACATGCCGCACTTCAACAGCTCTTTCAGCTATTTAATTCGCGAACAACGACAGAAGACGCTTCCAACTGACGATGAATTACGCTAAAATGGCATATTAAGATAACGTGAAAGGGGTTTTTTCATGCCAACACCAGCAACAGTTGATTTAGCCGCGTTTTATGCCAATCCAGATCGGAGCGTTGCGGTTCTGAACTACAATGCCCGGTTTATTACCAGTATTTTTGATTTGGTTAACAGCGATGAGCTCGCGAGTTTCGTTCAGGTGTTCTTAGCCGATCAACGGACTAAGGTGCCAGCAGAAGCCGATGCAACCACAACCTTTAATCTGGCGACGCCCGCGGTTTACTTGGCGACGATTAAGGCTATCTTGACTGATCGCCCAGATGCTTACCAGCGGTTCCAACCAGCCGAGATTTTGGCTAGCATTGAAGACCTCTACTCGTATTACCGAACTTTCTTGCGAGTGGCAACGATGACGAGCCAACAAAATGACGTGATGGCGAGTGAATTTATGACCATTGACCAGCGTTTCAATGATTTGGTCATTCGGTTGTACCGAACAATTGAAGAAAAATTACAGGGGCATGCCAATCAGGTATATCGCCAGGTCAATGCGGGGTCGAGTGCTTGCATGCTACTCCAGCAAATTGCGTGGCCCGCACCAACCGAATATACAAGCTTACAGGATATTCCGTTCATTAGTCGCTTGATGCTGCGACCACCAATGATGGTGCACACGAAGAGTAATAAGCGAAAGGGACACTTCACGGCGTCAGCAACCAATCCGATCGCTAACTTCACGGGGAGTGCAACGGATTGGTACTGCTATCCGGCTATGATCGGTGAGAGCTTAGCTTATATTTATTTCCATCGGGATTATTTAGCGTCAGGGATTGCCTTAGCTAACCTATTCCAATTAGCGGATAGTCAAGCGATTGCCGGCAAGAAGCCCGATTTGATTTTACTATTTGGTTCTCCCAGTGCCGCTGGGGATGAGCAACCAGAAAATGGGCATTACTTCTACGATGAAGCTAATGGCGTGTATGTGGGGCAAGTGCCGTACAATGACCAGACGACCTACTTCGGCTACATGAAGAAGATGTGTCTGACGTTGCACAATCTCCACATGATTGCGGAAAAACGCCTCCCAATTCATGGCTCAATGGTCAAGATTACCTTTACGAATGGACAAACCAAGACGGTGGTCTTCTTTGGTGACTCGGGGGCCGGTAAGTCAGAATCTATTGAGGCGCTTCAAGCGGTCGCTGATGATCAGATTGCTAATATTGAAACGATCTTCGATGACATGGGGAGCTTTACTTTGGCCGATGGACATCTGTATGCACAGGGGACTGAAACGGGGGCCTTTGTCCGTTTGGATGACCTCAGTAGTGAAGTGGCGTTCAACAACATGGACCGGGGTGTTTATATGAACCCTGAACAGAAGAATGCGCGGGTAATTATTCCGGCTAATACGTGGTCACGTGTGGTGGCCCACCATGAGATTGATATGTGGGTCTACGCCAATAACTATGATGATGCGGTTGGCGTGCAACGGTTCGCGGACCAAGTACTTGCCAAAGAGACGTTTATCGCTGGTAAACGTCGGGCTTTAGGCACCACGGACGAGGTGGGAATGAGTACCACTTTCTTTGCCAATCCATTTGGTCCAGTGCAAGAAGAAGCGGCTACGCGGCCAATTATCGATGCGGTCTTTGACCAGTTATTTGCTGACGATGTGTATATCGGTGAAATCTATACGCACTTGGGTAACGACAAATCACAAGAAAAACTCAACGCGTCAGCGCGGGCTTTACTGACAGAACTGTTGGCGTTGTAAGACAAGTGAAAAACCACGACACATTAGAAATTGGTGTGTCGTGGTTTTTGCTATGAGATTATTTTAAATTAGTCAGTAAGCGCTGAGCAACGGTTTTAGCTGAGAAGGGGTTCTGGCCTGTAATCAACTGGCCGTCTTGGATCGCAAATGATTTGTAGGCGCGCTTGTGAACGAAGTGCGCGCCGTGGTTCGTGGCGACAGTTTGGTTGAGAAAGGGCACCACTTTTTTCTTGCCCGCAAGGATTTCTTCGGCTGTGGTTAACCCGGTAATCCGGCGGTTAGCAATGAGGTAGTGACCGGGCCGATCTTGAATATTAAGTAATCCGGCGATTCCGTGACAAACGCTGGTGACAAAGCCACCTTGTTGAAGAATTGCGAGTGACAGCGTCTGGAGGTCAGTATTTTCAGGGAAATCCCACATCACGCCGTGTCCTCCGGTGTAGTAAATGGCGGCGTAATCACTGGCCTGCACGTCTTGTGGCCGTAGAGAATGGGTTAAGGCTCGTTGCTGAAAATCAGTACTTTCATAGAGAGTGAGATTGGCTTCATCGGTATAGCGCATGCTGCGTGGATCTAAGGGAACGAAGCCACCTTGAGGGCTGACATAGTCGACCTGGTATCCAGCAGCTTGGACGGTTTCTACAAATTCGGTGGCTTCGCCTAACCACAAGCCGGTGGCATCAGTGGTGTGCGCATAGTGGGTAACGTTGGTTAAGACAATCAAGATTTTTTTCATAATTGCTCGTTTTCCTCCATAACGGTGGTGACGTGGGTGAGTAGCGTTTGTAGTTGTTGGATACGCTTCGTGCGATGTGTGAGGTAGTAGTAATTTTTGGTGCCGTCTCGCCGGTAATCGATCAGGGCAACATTTCGCAGTAGTTTAAGATGATGCGACACTGCTGGACGGGATAACCCCGTAACGTCGGTTAATTCACTGACCCGTAATCCCCGGTGAACCACTTGCTTGTCGAGCAAGGCGAGGATGATGGCTTGACGCTTCTGGTCGCCTAGTGCCACCAAAAAGTCACTGGATTTTTCAAATTCATGCTTTAATTTAGTTAAGTCGGACATCGATAGTCATCTTCTTTGTTGATTATTTTAAACCATTAAACCACGATGGAATGTTACTGTCAACTCTGAAACTATAGAATTCATTCGTTGACAATTTTGAACCAATAGTTTACGATGCCATCATTATCGTTTAAAATAATAAACCGTTAGGAGCATAAAAATGACAGATAAAATGCGTGCTGCCGTCATTGACCACTACCACCAAGTTGACCCGGAGATTCGGTTGGTTCCCCAACCCGTAATCCACCCCCATGATGTTCTCGTTAAGATTAGGGCGGCCAGCGTTAATCCAATTGATACCAAAACGATGGCAGGAGACCTGCGATTACTACTCCGCTACCGGATGCCACTTATTTTGGGTAGTGACTTTGCTGGCGATGTGATTGCTGTGGGGCGTCAGGTGACTGCGTTTCAAGTGGGAGATGCGGTGTATGGTCGTCCGCAAAAGGACCGAATTGGAACGTTCGCAGACTATTTAGCGGTGGACACTGGTGACATTGCACTAATGCCGACTAATCTAAGTTATGAACAAGCAGCAGCCCTGCCACTAGTAGGTTTAACGAGCTACCAAGCCTTACATGATTTGATGGCTCTTCGTCCTGGGAAAAAGGTTCTCATTCAGGCTGGGTCTGGTGGTGTTGGGACTGTGGCTATTCAGTTAGCTAAGCAGTTGGGCGCGTATGTAGCAACCACGACAAGTGCTGCCAATACCGCGTTTGTCCAATCATTGGGAGCAGATGAAGTCATTGACTATCATCGTACAGATTTTGCAACGGTCCTCAAAGACTATGATGCCGTGTTTGATATGTTAGGTGGAAATACTTTAGAACGGGCTTTTCGAGTTGTCAAGCCGGGTGGGATTATCGTTAGCGTCAGTGGTCGTCCCAATGGTCGATTTGCTCAGACGTATGGTCTGCCATTGTGGAAACGAGGGGTGTTGCGGCTAGCAACGCGACGATTGACCCAATTGGAAAAGGTCTCGGGCGTCAGCTACCGGTTCTTATTTATGCAGCCCAGTGGTCAACAGCTAGCCGAACTAACCACACTAGTTGAGCAGAACAAGCTGGTCCCCGTTATTGATCGGATCTATCCGTTAACGGAAATTGCGGCCGCCCTGACTTACTCACGTTTGGGTAAAGCACATGGCAAGATTATTGTGACCATGACAGAATAAAAAGAGCGGGTAGACAACTTAACTGTCTATCCGTTCTTTACTGTCGAGATTTTTGATAATTGCGATTGATTCCTAGTTAAATTGTTCTAACAAGGCTGTCATAAATGCTGGCGCGTCGCCAACATAGCCGTAGTCGGCGACGTCAAAGATCGGGGCGTGTTCATCGGCATTGACTGCGACGATGGTCTGTGCCGTTTGCATGCCCACGAGGTACTGAACTGCACCGCTAATCCCGAAGTTTAAGATAAGTTCGGGATGAATGGTATTGCCGCTTTGGCCGATCTGGTCGTCATGGGTGAACCGTTTCTGGTCGGTTAGTGGCCGCGAGACCCCAATCCGCCCGCCCAGTTTTTCAGCTAATTGAGTGGCAGTTGTGATGGTGGTTTCACTTGCAGCACCACGACCCAGCGCAATTACCCGACTGGCATCGCTCACCGTAGTAGCGGTATTGACGACTGGTGTCGTTGCCGTGATTTGTAGTCGTTCCACTGGATGGAAGGTGACCGTAACGGCTGTCAGCGTTGGGGTGCCCGTTGCCGGGTGGGCAACAAAGGTATTGGGCCGAACGCTAGCCATCTGTGGGCGACGGTCAGGACAAATGATTTCACACATAATATTGTCACCGTATGAGGGCTTGGTGGCAACGAGGGTGTCTTCGTCAAAGCGTAGGTCCAAACAGTCGGCAGTCAGTCCTGTTTGCAATTTTGCTTGAAGTCGTGGGGCAATGGAACGGCCGGTAATCGTAGCCCCAAATAAAATCGTGTTGGGGTGATAAGCAGTAACGAGTTGGGCCAGTGCATCGGCTTGCTCCGCATCGGTAGCAGTTGGGAAGCGTTCATCGCGCGCGATCCGAATTTCATCTGGGGCGTACGGAGTCAGCTCGTCTTCCAAATGGTCAGTCGGTGCTTCTAGCAGGATCGTGACCACTTTAAAAGTGGTGCCGGCGATTGATTTGGCCTTAGTAATCAGTTGCTGTGTAGTTGGTTCGATGTGGGCTAAACGACGCTCTGAAATGACCCATAGTTCTGGTTGTGACATACCGATTTCCTCCTTAAATGAGCTGACGGTCTTTTAGGGCCGTAATCAGTTGACTGGCGGCTTCGCGTGGTGTTCCGGTTAATGGCGTTAGTTCGCGCTTAACGGGTGCCGGCGCATAGACTTTCGTGACGATTGTGGGTGAACCAACTTGGCCGAGGCGTTGGTCGTCCAGCTCTAAATCATCGTGATGCCAGACAGTCAGGGGTTTGGCGAAGCTAAGTTGAATTTGCCGCGGGGTGGGGTAACGTGGCGTGTTCAACTCACTGCGGACACTGACTACAGCGGGTAATTGAGCGACTAGCGTTTGTTTGGTGTCTTCCAGTAAGCGTTCAGCCGTGACTTCATTGGGGCCACTTAAACGTAAGTTGGCAGCGTAAGTGATCTGTGGCTGGTGGAGGAACTCGGCGACAATCGGACCGACCTGTCCAGTATCAGCGTCAACGGCTTGGCGACCGAATAGAATCAAGTCGGCGTTACCAATTTTTTTAATGGCCTGAGCCAAAACATAACCGGTAGCAAGTGTATCGGCACCTGCAAAAGCGCGATCGGAAAGTAAAACCCCTTCGTCAGCGCCCATGGCGAGGCCTTCGTGGAGTGAATCCGCGTAATCATCGGGCCCCATCGTGAGTAACGTAATAGTGACGTCAGTGTCGGCGGTATCTTTTAATGACAAGGCAAGCTCAATGGCATGTTTATCAAATGGATTCATGACACCGGCCAGCCCACGACGATCAAGGTTATGTGTGATGGGGTCAATCGTCACGTTATTGGTTTCCGGAACTTGTTTTAGACAAACGATAATTTTCATGAGAACCTCCTAGTGGTTAAATTCGGCGAGGGCAATAGCTGAACGCATTTTCTCAACGGTTCCTTCCGCTATCTCTAGTGCGCGGGCATCACGGATCAGGTGTTCAACTGGATATTCACGGCTGTAGCCATAGCCGGCTAGAATTTGAAGGGCATCATCGCCAGCACTAACTGCGGCACGAGAACCATGAGCTTTAGCCATAGCGGCGAGTTCACTGTAGGGTTGACCAAGCGCTTTGAGATGGGCCGCCTGTTGGTAGATCAATTTGGTGGTTTCCTTGCGGATTGCCATGTCGGCAACTTTGCGTTGGGTAACTTGAAGGGCCGTTAGTGGTTGATCGCCGGCCTTACGTTCTTTAGCATAATCGGTTGCAATCTTTAATTCGTGTTCCATAATACCGGTGAGCACGGCACCCATTAATACCCGAGCGTCGTCATGAGCAGAGTCACCGATGAGGCCACCGTCACCGAGATTTCCGAGGAGGTGGTCGTCATCGACAACGATATGGTCCATGACGATTTCGCCGACTGGCGTTCCCCGTAAACCGATAAAGTCCTCGCGTTTACCAAAAGAAAAGCCGGGCATGTCTTGATCGACTACAAAGACGGAAAGCTCTGTTGGGGCGGTTTTGACCAAAACACAGTAAACCTCAGCCAGACCACCATTCGTAATCATAATTTTATCGCCATTGAGTACCCAGTGATTTCCTTCACGAGTGGCCGTTGAACTAATACTCATTGGATTAGAACCACCACTAGCTTCGGTCATGGAAAAGGCAAAAATCCGGTCGGTAGCCGTTGGTAGTAATTGTTGTTGTAAAGCTGGTGTACCATACTTTAAGAGTTGATCAATAGTTTTGAAATGACCTTCAAGGGTCACTGCTGTGCTGGCGTTTCCGCGGGCAATGTGGTTCAACACCGTTGCCGTAATTTCAGGGCCAAAGCCAGCGCCGCCAAATTCTTGCGGTAACATGAGTCCTAAGAAGCCGGTCGCTGTCAACTTTTCCATGAAACCGGCGGGAAAGTCACCAGCCGCGTCCATCGGCATATCTTGGGGCGCAATCTCTTTTTGCGTATAATCATCCACCATTTGCAATAGTAATTTTTCAGCAGCAGTCGTTGTTGACATAAGTGGGCCTCCTTGAAGTTGTTTGTGCATATGTGAGCGAATAACGTGAGTATAGCGGATTATCAAATGATAAGTCTAGGGGCAAATAGCAAATAGAGAATATTTAATATTCCCATATAGAATATATTGAATTCCTAAATTATATTATAATGGTATTGATTTAATTTTACGGAGTAAACACCTTCGTCTAAACTCAAATAAGGTTAATCGTAAAGTGGCTTTTAATTGTTCGACGTAAAATAATTAGGCGAATTTTAGTAAAAAATTTGGTACTCAACCCCCGGTTAGGTTACAATGAAACCGGATTCTTTATTTTTTGGAGGTGTACTTTGATGGAAATTACGAAGAGTGCGGCTGGTACGTTGAACCAGCAGGATGTCTCAAAATATGTGTTAACGAATCAACAAGGGACGCAGGTTGCGGTTCTAACCTGGGGTGCTACGCTGCAAGAATTTAGTGTGGTGGAGGATGGCAAGCGTCATTCACTGATTGTGAATAAGCCTGATTTAGCAGGCTATGACCACAATCCGTATTACTTATGCCAAGCCTTAGGTCGTGTTGCGGGTCGGATTGCCGGCGCTCAATTTGAGTTAGACGGTCAGACGGTACATTTGGAAGCCAATGAAGAACCAAATGCGAGTCATGGTGGTCCTCATGGTTTCACCTTTGTGAACTGGGATGCGACGACCAATCAGACTGCCGATACCGCTAGCGTGGTGTTAACGCACACGTCAACGCCGGCCGATGACCGTTATCCGGGTAACTTGGAGACGACGATTACGTACACGCTGACGGAAGAAAATCGCTTAGACATCACCTTCGATGCTCAAAGTGATGCGGCAACACTCTTCAACCCAACGATTCACACCTACTTTAATGTGACTGATGATCAACACGATTTAGACCAGCAGTGGGTTAAACTAAGTGGCGACAAGCGGTTGGTCTTGGATCAAGCGAAGATTCCGACTGGTGAGATGGTGCCAACGGCCGGGACGGGTTACGACTTTAGTCAGCCACGAACGGTTAAGGATGGGTTGGATCAACTTCACCAAATGGGCCAAGTTGAATATGACGATGCCTTTGTCGTAGAACCTAGCAAGGACACCCCAATTGCGACAATCGGGGATACCACGGGACACCGGGAAGTTTCCATTTATTCTGATCGCAATGGGTTAGTGGTCTTTACCGCCAACCCAACCGATGATGCACGGGCCGATGTTCGGGATTACAATGCCTTAGCAATGGAAGCACAAACGTTACCTGACGCGATTCACCATGCTGATTTCGGCGATGTGGTTCTGCCGGCTAACCAACCAGTGGAACATACAATTAGTTATCAATATACGCGTAAGTAAGTCTAAGAGGAGAGATTAGATATGAGTTGGCAAGAAAATTACCAGGTGTGGGCCCAACAACCTGACCTGATTCCTTACATCAAGCAAGAACTAGATGCGATCACTACAGACGATGCCGCTAAGCAGGCTGCATTTACTGCACCCATGAGCTTTGGAACCGCCGGAATGCGTGGTGTGATGGGCCCCGGCATTGGGCAAATGAATGTCTACACGGTGCGCCAAGCAACTGAAGGTGTGGCCCGGTATCTGGACACGCTCGATGATGCGACGAAACAACAGGGTGTTGCCATTAGCTTTGACTCTCGCTACCACTCCCGCGAATTTGCCCACGAAGCCGCGCACGTCTTGGGTGCGCACCATATTCCAAGCTATGTGTTTGACGATATGCGACCAACGCCAGAGTTGTCCTTTGCGGTTCGCCATTTACAGACGGCCATGGGCATTATGATTACCGCGAGCCACAACCCCAAGCAATATAATGGGTTTAAAATTTACGGCCCGGATGGCGGTCAGATGCCACCGAAAGCATCCGATATGATTACCGATTTTGTCCGTTCGGCTAAAGACGTCTTTGCCATTGACGTAGCTGATGAGACGCAACTACGGTCCAACAAATTGTTACGCATTATTGGCGAAGATGTCGACCAACCTTATTTGCAGAACGTTGAAAGTGTGACGATTAATTCTGAATTAATCCGCAGTGTCGGTAAAACAATGAAGCTGATCTACACACCACTTCACGGCACAGGGAAGGTTATCGGCGAACGGGCACTCCGGGGGGCCGGATTTGAGAACTTTACGATGGTTCCCGAACAAGCCATTGCCGATCCTGAATTTCCAACGGTGCCATTCCCGAATCCTGAATTCTCACAAGCGTTTGATATGGCGATCGCGCTTGGTAAAAAAGAGGGGGCTGACCTATTAGTCGCCACCGACCCAGATGCCGATCGATTAGGTGCCGCAGTTCGCCAGCCAAATGGTGATTATCAGTTACTAACGGGGAACCAGATTGCCTCCATTCTGTTGGCCTACATTTTGAAGGCCCGCAAGCAAGCGGGGCAGTTGCCAAGCGATGGTCGGGTAGTGAAGTCGATCGTATCGACCGAATTGGCCACTAAGATTGCCGCCGCTTATGGTGTTGAGATGAAGAACGTCTTGACTGGTTTTAAGTTTATTGCCGAGCAGATTCATCAGTATGAAACGGCGCATGACCATACCTTCCTCTTTGGGTTTGAAGAAAGCTACGGCTATCTGATTAAGCCCTTTGTTCGGGATAAGGATGCCATTCAATCAACGGTTCTGTTGGCAGAAGTAGCAGCAGACTACAAACAACGGGGAATGACCCTGTATGATGGGATCGAAGAACTTTACGCAACTTATGGTTACTTTGCGGAAAAGACCACGTTTGAGGAATTCCCTGGTGTTGACGGTGCGGACCAAATGGCCCACTTAATGAGTGAATTCCGGGAAAACGCCCCGACTGCCTTTGCCGGCAATCAAATTGAGGCCGTTGAAGACTTCTCAACGAGTGTCAAAACATTGGCAGACGGAACGACCAGTTCGATTGATCTGCCACAGTCAAATGTTTTGAAATACTGGTTAAGTGATGGAACTTGGATTTGTATTCGGCCCTCAGGAACGGAACCTAAAGTGAAATTCTATATTGGGACTAGTGATGAGACTGATGCCGCCGCACAACAGCGGCTAGCAACGTATGAAAGTGCGTTAAAGCAATATGTCGCGTCGATTTAAGCGATAAATATAAAAAGGGAACGGCCGTAGATTTTTTATGGCCGTTCCCTTTTTACAAATTTATTTATTGATTTACTAAATTTTTACTTAGTAAAATACAACCGGTTGCAATACCGGTATTTCAGTCTGTATTACTATTTATAGTGTAATCTTACACAAATTAAGTGGTTGCTTATTTAACGAAATAACCTTATGATGGCTACTGTAAAGCGCTTACATATAGTAAAACAATACTAAACGTTTTACTAACCTTAGATAAATGTTGAAAACAGATAAGGGGTGTTTCAGATGGCTAAGAAAAATGACAAAATGATGTTGGATCCGGCAGAGTTTGCGGCCGCGGTGTTGGGTGGTAACGCGCAACGTCCAGATGAGGAAAATAAGCTGTATATCAAGCGGCAATTGACCTTGTACTTGGAAGCAACCTTGTTGGCACAAGATTTCAATAATCTTGAAGAAACGCAATTCGATATGGCCCGTTCACAGCAACGAGAAGATGTGCTCTCGAAGATTATTGAACGGCGTTATCACTAGGAACTACTTTTTGAAAGGTGTGAATAAAAATAATGGTTAAGCAATATTTATCATACGCCGCTGGGGCATTGGGACATGATGCCTTTTATGCAACGTTAAGTACGTATTTCGCCATGTTTGTTACCAGTGTCTTATTTGTTGGTAAAGGAGCGGGAACTGACGCAAAATTAGCCAGTATCGTTACCACAATGGTTGTTGTTATCCGTTTAGTCGAAATCGCGTTTGATCCGATGATTGGTGGGATTGTTGATAATACGGACACCAAGATGGGGAAGTTTAAGCCTTGGATTTTAGGTGGGGCTATCGTAAGTTCTCTGGGATTAATCGCCATCTTTACGAGTTTATTTGGATTAGCAGATAGCAACACGACACTTTACTTTATTCTTTTTGCTATTATCTTTGTTATTTTGGATATCTTCTATTCGTTTAAAGATATTGCATTTTGGTCCATGCTCCCGGCATTGAGTGTGGATTCTAAAGTGCGGAACAAGTTTGGAACGATTGGCCGGTTCGGCTCAACGATTGGGGCCCAAGGGGTTGCCATTATCATTATGCCAATGGTGCTTTTCTTCTCTCAAAAGTTCTCGGGGACGCATAATGGAACCGAAACCCGTGCCGGATGGCTGGGCTTTGCCATCTTCATTGCCTTGCTTTCCTTCTTAGGGGCCTGGGCAACAGTCGCAGGAACCAAGGAAAATACCAGCCTGATTCGGGAAAATACGGAAAAAACGAGACTACGGGATGTCTTTAAGGTGCTGGGAGAAAATGACCAGTTAATGTGGTTAGCACTATCCTATCTTCTGTTTGCTTTGGGATACGTTGTGACGAACTCTCTGCTGCTTTATAATTTCCAATATGTTTTAGGGGCAGCCACCAAATACTCTATGGTTGGGGGAATTACAACCGTTCTTGGCATTATTTCGGTTCCTCTGTTCCCAGTCTTGGTTAAAGCAATTACCCGTAAAGGTATCTACGTTGGCGGCATTATCATGATGCTTGTGGGTTACCTGTTATTCATCTTTGCGGGAACCAGTGTGGTGATGACCTTAGTTGCCGATGCTGTCTTCTTCTTCCCATACCCAATGATTTTCTTAGCCGCCTTAATGACGATCACAGATAGTGTGGAATATGGTCAATGGAAGAATGGGGTGCGGAATGAATCCGTCACCTTAGCGGTTCGTCCGCTGATTGATAAACTAGCCGGTGCTTTTTCCATGGGGATTGTAGTGCTTGCTGCGGTTAACTCTGGTATGACTGGGAACGCTAAGCCAAGTGATATTTCTGCTCATGGCTTGTTCATTTTCCATTCCTTCATGTTCTACATGCCAATCGCTTCATTGATCCTGGCTGCTTTAATCTACTACTTCAAGATTTCATTATCTGAAAAGCGTCACGCACAAATTGTCACTGAATTGGAAAAGAAACTTGAAGCACAAGAAGCTGAAAAACAGAATTAGAAACAAATTTAATGGGGCTAGGGTGGAAAACGCCTTGGCCCTATTGTTGTTAATGACGCTAATGAAAACGTTTTATATTTAATTGACACGGTCGCATAAAGCGACTATGATGATTACGAGTAAAACTTTACTAAAAATTTTATTAAGGAGCTAATTGCCATGGATTTCGCCAGCTTAGCAACAGAATACCAAGAAAAATTTGATGTCGCCCCACAACGGGTGTTCTTCTCACCTGGTCGGATTAACTTAATCGGTGAATATACCGATTTCAATGGTGGGCATGTATTCCCCGCTGCCATCAGTATGGGAACTTACGCCGCTTACTCAGCACGTGATGACAAGCAATTCCGCGTGTACTCGGCCAATGTACCAGACGCCGGGGTCTTAACCTTCTCACTGGATAACTTGGCCTTTGATAAAGCCGATAACTGGGCGAACTACCTGAAAGGGATGCTATTCGAGCTGGCGAAGCAAGACTTGACCATCGACCATGGGTTTGATTTATTCGTCCACGGTAACTTACCAGATGCTTCTGGCTTATCTTCGTCCGCTTCAATGGAAATGTTGATGGGCGAAATTCTTCACGCCGCTTATGGCATGAAGCTTGATGAAGTCGAAATGGTTAAAGTTGGCCAACAGGTTGAAAATGATTACTTCGGGTTGAATACGGGAATCATGGATCAATTTGCAATCGGCATGGGCAAGAAAGACCAAGCCATCTTGCTAGATACCAACACGATGGATTACGAGTACGCACCACTAGCTCTTGGCGATTATGTGGTGGTTATTATGAATACCAAGAAGCGCCGAGAACTTACTGACTCCAAGTACAATGAACGGCGGGCTCAATGTGAAGAAGCCTTACGCCGGCTCCAAACGAAGTTGGCTATTAAGACATTAGGTGACCTGAACGAAGACGAATTTGATGAGAATGCTTATCTGATTAATGATGACGTACTGATCAAGCGGGCGCGCCACGCTGTCTTTGAGAATCAACGGACCTTGAAGGCCTTTGACGCACTGCAAAAGAATGATCTGCAACGCTTCGGTCACTTGGTTAACGCCTCTCACATTTCGCTCAACTACGACTTTGCCGTTACCGGGAAGGAATTAGACACGTTAGTTGAAACAGCTTGGCAACAACCTGGTGTCTTAGGCGCTCGGATGACGGGAGCTGGCTTCGGTGGCTGTGCCATTGCCATTGTGAAGAAAGACAACGTGGCTGATTTTGAAGCACAGGTTGGCAAGACCTACGAAGACACCATTGGTCACCCGGCTGAATTCTACGTGGCCGAGATTGCTGACGGTCCTGCTGAATTATAAAAGTAAGGATTGGTTGGCGTTAGGCCGATTGATTAGTGTAAAATAAATTTAGAGAATTAAACATAAGAGGAGGAATTGATCAATGACAGTTTTAGTCTTAGGTGGTGCCGGTTATATTGGTTCTCACGCCGTCGATCGTTTAGTAGAAAAGGGTTATGATGTGGCCGTTGTCGATAACTTGGTAACGGGTCACCGGGCCGCAGTTAATGCGAAAGCTCGGTTCTACGAAGGTGATGTGCGGGATCAAGCCTTTCTAGACGGTGTCTTTGATAAGGAAGACATTGAAGGGGTTATTCACTTTGCCGCATTCTCCGTGGTTCCTGAATCTATGAAGAAACCGTTGAAGTACTTTGACAACAATACGGCCGGGATGGTTTCCTTGCTGGAAGTTATGAACAAGCACAACGTTAAAAAAATTGTCTTCTCTTCAACGGCGGCAACGTATGGTGAACCCAAGCAGATTCCCATTAAAGAAACGGATCCGCAAGTGCCAACCAATCCATATGGTGAAAGCAAGCTGATGATGGAAAAGATCATGCGTTGGTCTGATGAAGCCTACGGGATTAAATTCGTTGCTCTGCGGTACTTCAACGTGGCTGGGGCCAAAGAAGACGGGAGCATTGGTGAAGATCACCATCCCGAAACCCACTTGGTACCTATCATCTTGGAAGTCGCTGCTGGCGAACGAGATCAATTAGCCATCTTCGGTGATGATTATCCAACTAAGGATGGTACCAACGTCCGGGATTACGTCCACGTCGTTGATTTGGCTGACGCCCATATTTTAGCGCTGGAATATCTTAAGGCTGGTCATGACAGTGATGCCTTTAACTTGGGGTCTTCCACGGGCTTTTCTAACAAGGAAATGCTGGAAGCCGCTCGTAAAGTTACCGGTAAGGAAATCCCAGCAAAGATGGCGCCACGCCGGGCTGGTGATCCCAGCACGTTGATTGCGGCTAGTGATAAGGCCCGCAAGACATTGAACTGGCAACCCCGGTTTGATAATGTAGAAGATATTATTCGGACGGCTTGGAACTGGAAGCAAACGCATCCAGCTGGCTATAACGATCGGAACGAGGAGAAGTAACGCATGACCCAAGATACCATTCAAACATTCATTGATCACATTGTTTCCTCGCCAGCGCCTTATACGGAGCTGGATCGGCAGTACGTGACGAATCGGATTCTAGCCTTGATTGGCGAGGGTTCCGTACCAACTGCTACGGCAAATGAACCGATTGATTTGGTTAATGCGTTAGTCCAAGCGGCCATTGACCACGGTCAAATTGAAGATGCACCTAGTCCTAAGGACATCTTAGAGGCGCAATTGATGGATTTGATGACGCCACTACCATCCGCGTTGAATCGTGGATTCTGGGATCGGTATCAACAAAGTCCTGGCGCGGCTACCGATTGGTTCTATCAACTCAGCCAGGTCAATAACTATATTAAGACCCGTAATATTGCAAAGAACGTGGTCTTTCCGGCTAAAACACCGGCTGGTGAATTGGAAATTACAATTAACTTGTCCAAACCAGAAAAAGACCCGAAGGCGATTGCGGCAGCGCTTACCCAGAAGAAGACTAGCTACCCGTTAGATCAGTTGTGTATGACAAACGAAGGCTATTTGGGTCGATTAGGTTACCCAGCCCGTAGCAATCACCGGATTGTTCGGATGATGCTCGGCGGTGAGACGTGGGGATTTCAATATTCGCCATACGCTTACTTCTCTGAGCACGCGATTTTCTTATCGCAGATTCATCGACCAATGGTGATTAATCAACATACCTTTACGAACTTATTGGAAATTGTGCGTCAGTTACCAACTTATTTTGTTGGTAGCAACGCGGATTTGCCAATCGTTGGCGGGTCCATGTTGACGCACGATCATTATCAGGGGGGAAAACATACCTTCCCGATGATGAAAGCGCCAATTGATCGGTCGATTGATTTAGGGATTGCCGGTGTGACGGCGGGGGTTGTTCAGTGGCCGATGACAGATATTCGGTTAACTGGAAGCCAACCAGAACCACTGATTACGGCAGCAACCAAAGTGCTTAACAGTTGGATTGATTATTCTGATGAGCAGGTGGATGTGCGGGCCTACACGGACGGTACGCGGCACCATACGATTACCCCAATTGCTTACCGTCAGGGCGACGATTACGTGCTTGACTTGGTTCTGCGGGATAACCAGACGTCCACCACTTATCCGGATGGAATCTTCCATCCGCATCAAGACGTTCAGCATATCAAAAAGGAAAATATCGGACTGATCGAAGTCATGGGACGGGCGATTTTACCAGCCCGCTTGAAGACGGAAATGGCCGAAGTGGAAAAGTATTTGTTAGATCAACCGAACCAGATGGCAGCGATGCATCAGGCTTGGGCTGATGACTTGAAACAGACCAATCACGTAACGGCTGAGAATGTCACCGCGATTGTGCATGAAGCGATTGGCAATGTCTTTGCACGTGTCTTGGCTGACGCCGGGGTCTTTAAGCGGACACCTGCTGGTCAAGCAGCGTTAGATAAATTCATTGCTCAGATTTAAGCAACATAGATGTTAGGAGGTGATGGTAATCGCAGCGACGTTAAAGGATATTGCGAGTGCAGTGGGTGTGTCCCTAGCGACAGTCTCACGGGTCTTAAACTATGATCGAACCTTGTCAGTGAGCGAGTCGACGCGAAAACAGATTTTTGAGGTTGCCGAGGAACTGAACTATACCAAGCTCAAACGCCACGCACTCGTGTCTACGAAGCCGTTAAAGATTGCCATCGTCCAATGGTATTCTAAGACCAAAGAGCTGGATGACTTGTACTACATGTCGATTCGGATGGGCTTGGAGAAACGGTGTGAGGCGCAGCGGTTTCAGGTGTCGCAGACGTTTCAAAATGACCTCAAGGCGATTGAGGACGATGTGGATGCCATTATTGCCATTGGTAAGTTCAGCAATCAACAGGTGACGACGATGGCGCAATTGACGCCGAACCTGGTGTTTGTGGATCAGGACCAACTCTGCCATGGATTTGACAGTGTGGTCACCGATTTCCGCTTTGCGGTCAACCAGGTCATTGAGTTCTTCATGCAACGGGGGCAAAAACAAATTGGCCTGTTGTATGGTACGGAATGGACGACGGATGGCCAATTGGAGGTCATCGATCCCCGGTACAAAGCCTTTCGGCAGGAAATGGAAGCCCGGCAGGCCTTTGATCCTAAGTTGGTCTTTGCGGGCGACTACACCAATCATTCGGGTTATCAGGAGATGCAAACGGCCATTGCCCAACTCGGCGATGATCTCCCGTCAGCGTTCTTCGTTAGCAATGACCCGATGGCTGCGGGGGCGTTGAAAGCCTTACATGAGAACGGTTTAGATGTCCCGGGTCGGGTGAACTTGTTTAGCTTCAATGACACAACCATTGCAAAGTATGTGTTCCCAGAGCTCAGCAGTGTGCATGTGCATACGGAGCTGTTGGGAGCAACGGCAGTGGATCTGGTCGAGAATCGAATTCAAAGTGGCCGGAAAACCCCACAATTGGTGACGGTTGGAACGGAACTCATGCTCCGGGAGAGCACGGGAAAGTAACTAGAACCGATTAGTTTATGAGAATTAACGCAAAAACGACACCCTTTCCTAGTTGGGAAGGGTGTCGTTTTTGTGTTAGTGACTATGGATATCATAATTTTCTTGATAATCGTTGTGATAACGTTCACTATAATTAAGCGGGGCACGATAGTCCTTAAGTTAAGGCAAAGGGGACTGATGAGAATGATAATAGGTATCTTAGGGTTAATTGTCGCATTGTGTTTGTTGTATATTGCGATTTCTGTACTGTTGGGCGTTTAAACTTGTGATTACGTATAGGTGTTCTGATTCATTGACTGGGTAAAGGATCTTCAATAAAAGCCTTTATGTTATAAGTCATCTGGCATACAATGGGCATACAGTTAAGCAACGGAGTAATTACCCGAAGCGAGGCTTAGCAAGTTAGTGCGACGCTACACCTTCTCAACCTGAATAAGCGGGGGTGAGAGTATTGCACGTATCAGCCACGCGGAAAGGTGGACCATAACGGCGATGCTGTTAGGGGTATCGGTTATGCTTAGGGCAATTGGTAAATTAGCGATTGATCTAGCAAAGGCATATCTGATATACAAAAAAGCCACTTCAATTAAGAAGTAGCTTTATCCATTTTTACCGCACCTGAACTTGCGAACTTGTGGGGGCTGTCGCAATCAGTCCTCACTTTTTATATATATAGAATAGCACGGGAGGCAATGGGATGCAATATATCGTGTCTAGACTCACGGACATACGGTGATCGTCCGACCGGACACCATCTTTTGTTTAGCAAGGTGGTTCATGTGACCAGCTCAACCTTGAGACACTTTAAAATAAAAAAGCCCACACAAGTGAGTGTAACGATTAAGATACACTTGATTGCAATGAGTCTTACGCTTGTTCATACATACAACTAGATATATTGGGAGATATTAGCATGAAGCTGGTAGATAAGAAACATATCACGATAAGTGTACGTCGGACAACCAGATGGGAGTTCTGGGAGTCCTTACTAGGGTTTGCAGTGATTGGGTTACTACTGTGGTGGTTAATATGACAGAAAAGAAGACCAATGAAACACAACTGAAAGCCAGTAGGAAGTGGGCCGAGAATCATAGAGAGCAGCGGCGCTATATTAGCTATAAAGCTACGGCAAAGCGTTCTATTAAGATAGCAAGTGATGAGGATCTGGCGACACTGGCACAACTGATTAAAGATAGACAAGATGAAAACCGGTAGATGACTATAATGATCATCTTTTTTAGTTGGATAAATCAACGCTGGATATTCAAAAGATCAAGCGTTGCAAAAGTAACTGCCACGGGTTGGCAATATCACCAGCTTGTGGCGATTTTTGATTTACGACGACTGCCCCAAGATATAGGGGGTGGTCACTGACTATACAACTGTTAATCCGCAGATGATTTATTTTTTTAAAACGAGCACGATATTTTTATAGCTAAATTGCGTCCGTCCAAGTTCATTTACTACCTAAGGTGTTCAATGTTGCTGGATGCTGTGGGTCGTGGCTCATAACGGATGGAAGAATCTGTCCAATTACAATTAACTGCCCAGTCAAAATCAGTTGCATTTTGAGGAGAATTTGTTATTAGCGGGTCTCATAAAAAAGTCTAGGGACAATTTGAAATAACTATATATTGTATTTTAATCAGGAATCGGCTACCATATATAGCATAGTCTTGAAGAACGGGAGAGATTCGCATGATGAACACAGCAACCCAAGCGTCCGTGAGCTTGACGCCAGAATTTATCGCAGCAACTGAAAAGGAAATTACGCCACATTGGGGTGAATTGGGTTGGGTGACTTACAAACGAACCTATGCCCGGTGGTTACCGGAGCAACAACGTAATGAAGAATGGCCGGAAACAGTGAAGCGGGTCGTTGAGGGAAATATTAATTTGGACCCCCGGTTACAGGCTGATACAGTGACTCCAGAGGTCTTGACTGAATTAACCACTGAAGCCCAGAACCTATTCCGGTTGATTTATGGCTTAGCTGCCACCCCTTCTGGTCGGAACTTGTGGATTTCAGGGACAGATTATCAACACCGCAATGGGGATGCCTTAAATAACTGCTGGTTCATCGCCGTTCGGCCGCAAGCGTATGGTGACAGCCATATCCTGCCGAGCTACCTGACACAAGATCAGGTGGCGGTTTCCATGCCGTTCTCCTTCATGTTTGATCAATTGATGAAGGGCGGCGGCGTTGGCTTTTCCGTGACGCCAAATAACGTGCACCAAATGCCAGTTGTGGATCAGACCGTTGATTTAACTATCGTTATTGACCCTGAGAGTGCGTCTTACGCGGACTCTGTCGCCTTGGGGGCGGTAAACCGGTCCGAATGGATGCATGACAATTCCTTAGCTGACGTGCGCTTCTATCGGCTCCCAGACACCCGCGAAGGTTGGGTCTTAGCCAATGCCAACATGATGGATGCCCACTTCAATTCAACGAATCCTGAGAAAAAGACAAAGGTTGTCTTAGACATTAGCGATATTCGGCCGAAGAACGCACCCATTCATGGGTTCGGTGGCACCGCTTCTGGTCCAATGCCTTTAGTTGAAATGTTGTTTGATATTAATCAGATTTTAAATAATGCCGTTGGTCGGCAATTAACCGCTGTGGACTGTACCGATATGGGGAATATGATTGGTAAAACGGTGGTTGCTGGTAACGTTCGCCGTTCGGCAGAATTGGCCTTAGGCGGCGCCGAAGATGATGCGTTCATTACGATGAAGCAGGATAAGGACCAGCTATACCATCACCGGTGGGCGTCTAATAACAGTGTGGCCGTTGACAGTGACTTCACGGACTATGCGCCGATTGCGGACTCTATTCAACACAATGGCGAGCCTGGTATTGTCAATCTGGGATTGTCACGTAACTACGGGCGCTTAATTGATGGTCGCCAAGAAGGTATCGATGAGGCTGTTGAAGGCACCAATCCTTGTGGTGAAATTTCGTTAAGTAATGGTGAGCCTTGCAACCTGTTTGAAGTCTTTCCGAGTGTGGCCGAAGAACAGGGCTGGCAGTTGGAAGACGCCTTTGGCTTGGGCGCCCGGTATACCAAACGGGTTACTTTTAGCCATTACGATTGGGAGGTCTCTCGTAAGGCTATTCAAAAGAATCGGCGGATTGGGGTCTCTATGTCTGGTATTCAAGATTGGATTTTAAAGACCTTTAAGCAACGGGTTGTGACGGGCTTTGAAGCTAAGCATGACGCCGAAACGGGTAAGACTTTTATGCAACCTATCTATAATCAAGCGGCGGTTAATCGTTTCAATGCGCTTTACCAAGCGGTTGTTAAAGCGGATCAGGATTACTCTGACACCCTTGGCTGTCAACCATCGATTAAGCACACAACGGTGAAGCCATCTGGGACGGTGGCCAAGCTTGCAGGTGTTTCCGAAGGGATGCACTTCCACTACGCCCGGTACCTGATTCAGCGAATTCGGTTCCAAGATAGTGATCCGTTGCTACCGGCTTTGAAGGCTAGTGGGTATAAAGTTGAACCCGATGTTTACAGTCAAAATACGATGTGTGTTGAATTTCCAGTTAAAGCGGCCCATGCAGATGAACCGGCCTTTGCTTCGGCCGGTGAGGTGTCCATGGCGGAACAGTTTGCAACGCAGGCGTTCTTACAGACATATTGGTCTGATAATGCAGTTAGTTGTACGGTAACGTTCCAACCCGAAGAGGGCCAAGATATTAGCGACTTGTTGTTACAATATCGGCATACGATTAAGTCAACGTCACTATTACCTTATAGTGGTGCTGATTTCAAGCAAGCACCTAAGGAACCAATTGATGCAGCAACTTATGACGCTAAATGCCAAGAAATTACTGCTGACGTGGCGGAGAAGTTTGCGGCAATGACTGGGAATCATGATCAAAAGGACATTGAATTAGTGGATCAATCTGACTGTGAGAGTGGTGCTTGCCCGATCCGTTAAAACTGACATTGACAACTAATATTTTAAATTGATGAGGCCCCTATAACCAACTGGTTGTAGGGGTTTTGCCTATAAATAATTTTAAAAACAAATGACGTTTTTGTCAGAATCAGGTATGATAAAGACACTTAACTAAAGAAGGTGGCTGGTAGTATGAAGATTTATACCCGGGTCGGTGATCAAGGGATGACCAAACAAATTAGTGGCAAGATGGTGGCGAAGACGGACGCTCAAATCGTGACGCTCGGCGATATCGATGAATTGCAGTCTTATCTTGGTGTGGTTGTAGCGAGCTTACAACCCACGCAAACGGCGATTGCAGAAGAATTGAGTGATATTCAACGCAAGCTCTATGAATTGCAGGCTGATATTAGTGTGAAACGACACCAGACTATGGTGCCCGCTGACACCGAATGGCTAGAGGGTAAGATTGATGAATACATGGCGGCAACCCCAGAGCTAAAAGAGTTCATCTTACCTGGTGGCTCGGCAGCTGGCGCACGATTACAGTACGCCCGGACAGTGGCACGGCGGGCAGAACGTTCGGCAGTGGCGCTCAATACGGAACAGACATTGGAACCAGCCATCATGACGTACCTCAATCGCTTATCCGATTACTTATTTGCTCTAGCACGTTACGTCAATCACCAAGACCACTATCAAGAAGTACCTAGCAAACGTAAATAACCCCCATGAATTTGAAAGGTAACGCAAATAGACTTCCCAGGAATCGTTAAGATTCTTGGGAAGTCTATTTAGTGTGGTTGCCAGTAACGATTGTGGCTAAATTACCAGATCTTCACCCGTTCATCAGGTGCCAAATACATGGCATCTTCTGGTTGAACGTTAAAGGTTGTGTAGAAGTCATCCAAGTTCTTGACCTGCACGTTGGCCCGTAATTTGGCTGGTGCGTGAACGTCAATGGACAACAGGAGTTGCATATATTCGGTGGTGGCTTTCATCCGCCAAACATTGGCCCAGTTAATAAAGAAGGCCCGTAAGTCGACGTCTGGTTCAGACTTAGCAGCTTCTAAGGCGCAGCTAAGCCCACCGCACATGACTCTTATGTTAACCAATATTAATTATGACTCTTCCACGTGCATGACTTAATTGAAGATAATTAATTACTTTTGTGCCTCTTTGAACTGATAAGTCTTATCATCTTGGCATTTAAAGAAGTTTGAAAAGATTGATAAAACGGAAAAATATTGTTTATTAGAAAATTTTATTGTTACATATCCTTAAAAGTGGTAATGTTTCATTTGTAATATAATTTACAAACTAATAAATATTTGGGGGCGCAGGAATAAATGAATGTAAGATATGAGCGTGCAAAGTATCTTGGCTTACTGGGAATATCGTTGTTTTCTTTTTCCCTTTTACAAAGTCAATCAACAACGGCACATGCTGCTACAAATAGTTTGGATCAAAGTTCGGTCGTTAGTGATGCTTCACAGGAAAAAACGTATACTGGCATTCCAAAGAGTAATACACTAAAAAGTGCTGACTCTAATGGACAAGTGAGTACTGAAAGTACGGGAACAGGGAGCTCTACTGGCATCGTTTCAGATGCTACTAAGGTCGAAAAATCAGTAACAGAAACAACCTCGGTTAACGATGCAACTGGTACTGATTCTTCGGATAATGTCACTAGCGGTACTAATTCAACGGGAGCGAATAACGACCAGACAGGTATTGCTGATCCAACTAAACCGACAGTAGCGGACCCTAAGAATCTGGTGGTGATTAAAAAGAACGATTCCACCGTACACTTGGATAATCAGTTAAAAATTAGTACGGATTCAGTGGCTAATATTAAGAAAGTTACCGCTTCTAACCCAGATAATTCGGCTTATAACGATACTACTAAGACCGTGACCATTACTGATCCAACGGCCACAGATATGGTTACTGCCGAGTATGGTGTCGTAGGAACCTATCAGGGAAAGAACGTCACAGCCAAAGTAACGGTGGGCAACTTAGTTAAACATACTGAGGATCATCCGGCACCAAGCAATTTACCAGCTAATGAGGTTCAAATTAAGTTTCATCCAGACTTTGGCGGCGGAATTGAAACCTATAACGTAGCGCAAGACGAAGTGACCATTGCCTTTTTCGATGAGCAAGGTAATCCAATTATCATCAATAAAGATGGTTATATCACGGTAGGCAGCTTAAATGGACCTAGTGTTAACACGATGGGGAACGAGTACGTTGACTATGACAATCCGAATACGTCAGTTTATATTACTGAGGACTCGGTCGTTCAGTATCAAGCTAACCCAGTTACCAATACCGGTGACGCCTACGTAGGGACCTCAAGTGATTTTACGGATAAATTAGGAGCACCAACGTCGGAAAATGGGGCTGTAACTTTCCAACTTGCTGGTAACTCGTTTACTTTCCTGAATGGTACAACTCGGTACACCCTAAAAAATAAGAATCACCATTGGTCTTACGCTTTAACGACCTTTAATTCAGCAACGGTCGCCCCAGCGCAGACACCTAAACCGGTTTTAAGTGTTGATAAGACTTCCGCTAAGGCGGGTGACGTCGTTAATTACCAGTTAGATCAGCAAGTAAATACTCTAGGTGAAGATACGCTATTGCGTTATCAATCTTGGATTCAAACAGTGACTTTACCGAGTGAAGTGACCTACCAACAGGCAAATTTATTAGACAGTAACGGAAATGTGATTAGCGATGCTTTAATTACATATGATTCCAAAACCCACCAAGTTAGCGTTACGCTTCCTAGTGATTACCTACAGAGTACGATGCCGCTAACTGGTGAAACGTACTCATTGAAAATTAAGACCAGAGTTAATGCGGGTGTCTCAAATGGAGAAAACGGTTCTGCATCCGGTGCCAGTACAATTGATAAAGCGGCTAATGTCAGCGATAACGTAGATACAGTATATGTGGCACCAATAACTGAAGTACCCAATGATACTAGTGATCCTTTAGCGCGCACACACACATTGACACTTAGACTTGTTAATCTAAGTACTGGAAAAGTCATTAGTGAACAAGTCTCAAAAAAGGATTATCAAAGTCAATACATTTTTCAAGTGCCAAACTTACAAAAAAGGGAACTTGTGGTTCTGTGGAACGATTTTAGTGAAAAACAATTAGTAGGGACCATGCCAGACCATGATCTAATGATCACTGTTCCCTATTCAGAATTGATTTATAAAGAGAAAAGATCAAAAGGGATTAGTGTTATATGGGCCTACGATGCAAGTGGCAAGACTCGGTTTTTGCAATTTACCCTTCCGGATGACAGCAATTTGGTAACATTTTATAAATTAAATATGTTGGATAATGGTGAGTATATTACTGAGCCCATGGTGAAATTTACATCTACTTCTAGTCAAAATCATAGTACAGGAAAAAAAGGTACATCGAAGAGCTTATTTAAGTTTTCTGATAATCAGAAAATCCAATTATGGAGTGATGGAACATCGAATGGTTTCTTTAGAAGCGACACTGGTAAGCTTTATTCCTATTCTTTTAGAGATGGAAAAATTGTTGTTAAGAGTATCAAGAACGCAGTAATATCTAAAAGTAATCGGCCGGCGAATGAGAAGCGAAAACTAGGTAAGAATGTTAAGGCAAAGGCCAATAAGCGTGAAAATTTGATTAATAATACGAGAGCAGTTGTGATTGGAGAAAACAAAAATAATCGCATTGTTGTAGTAAATGGCACGCGGGAATTACCACAAACAAACGAAAACAGTAACCTTATCGTTTCATTGATAGGACTGCTACTACTTCCAGTTTTTTTTCTAGGGAAATTAATAACAGAGCGTTTTATAAAATAAGGGGACTACGATATGAATAAAATATTGATTAAATGGGCGATATTAGTTGCAACTGTTTCGGGCGGTATCTCCACAGGTAACATGATTGGGAGAGCAGCCGCGACTCCTGACTATCAGGACTACTATGTGTCAACATATCAAGAGGGTGTTAATTCAAAAGTTATTAATAAACAAAAAGTAACTTTTACTATGTTTCAAAAACAATGTAATGAAGAATTTTCCCAAGTATATGTAAATTACCTGAAGGATGGTGGGGAGGAAAATTTTTCGCAATATATGAGGGATAATTATTATGGTCAGGATGATCCTGGAGCAAGTTCAAAACCGGCTTCAGTCACAACAGCAATTTCGGAGCCTACAGCTTCAAAATACTATCATTACAGAACAAAAGCAGTGCGGAAGGGATACCACATGAAGGCTGGAGATATACTGATTTGTCATAACACTAACAGTATGAAGAGTATCCCTGGGCACGCTGCAATCGTTAATTCATCAGGTTATATTATGGAAATGCCAGGCACTAAACATGTTGGTAAAAAAAAGAATGCTCGAATTGTAACAAAAAAGCATTTCTTTAAGCAACATTCAGGTGGAAGTGCGTATGTTATGGTGTATCGGATTATGCACCATCCACATATTGCAAAAAAGGCGGCAAGATATGCTTATTATAAAATGCTGAAGCACCATAATTCTGAATATAGCATTTTTAAGGGGGAACAATTGTATAAAAAGAGCCCAAGTTATTGTTCAAAGTATGTGTATTTGGCTTATGATTGGGGGGGAACTCGAAAGGCCATGAAACAATGGTGGGGAGGAGTTCATATAGTGTCGCCTTATGGATTAGTTGGGAACTTTAAGGGTTCCTATAAACCCACAGCAATTCATCGAGTAATTGCATATAAATAGGAGGATAATATGAATAAGAAGCGGACTATTGCTACATGGTTTAACGTCATACTTGGCCTTTTGGTACTATTCATTGCACTAGGGAATGGATTGGATATCTTAGGAAGCAACGGGGGGGCGGGAACGGGCCCTTGGGGAATAAAGTGGACTATTGTCAATGTTCAAGCATGGATAAATATATTATGGGGGATTTTAATTCTTATTAAACGTATTCCAAATTGGATTCTGTTAACATTAGGAATACTTGGAACGGCACTTTTTATATATTTTAATTTTTACATCAAGTATTTTTCTTGGATTCAAATTCTGTCCCTTGTGGTCATCTGTCTCTTTTTCGCATATGAGACTTACAAAGATTACGCCGTTAAATAATATTTGTATGAGAGTATTGAATGGGGAGCACTAATTAGGTGCTTTTTAAGGCAATGAGGAACCGGATTTAGCCTTGAACAAACAGTTATAGGAATGCTACAGCTACACTGCATCAAGCAGAGCGAGTGGGAGATTGACAATTATGAACGCTTTAAGCATATTTTACGTATTTGATTCAATATACGTCATTGTGAGCATATTAATTCTTCTTCTTTTGGTAGTGGGGGTCGCTTACGTTATTTGGAAATTATACCGTAAAATAAAGTGATTCTTTATCAAAAGAAGTTGAAAAACGATACGAATCCAGATCATGAAGTGTTTTAAAATTTCGTGATTGAATGTAGCACATTTTATCCTTGTTTTTTTGTGGAAATAAATGGGGCTGTGGCATAAGTCGCTATAACTAAGGCTGTCCAATGGGAACCTTTGGATTCTCATGGGACAGCCTTTTGATATAAAGGGTAAAAGAATAGGACGAGAAACCAAAATTCGGTTTCTCGTCCTATTTCACTATGCGAGGACTAGCTATGTCACAGCCTCATTTATATTGAACGTATTCTAATTACCAGATTTTCACCCGTTCATCAGGTGCCAAATACATGGCATCTTCTGGTTGAACGTTAAAGGTTGTGTAGAAGTCATCCAAGTTCTTGACCTGCACGTTGGCCCGCAGTTTGGCTGGTGCGTGAACGTCAATGGACAACAGGAGTTGCATATATTCGGTTGTAGCTTTCATCCGCCAAACATTGGCCCAGTTAATAAAGAAGGCGCGTAGGTCGACGTCTGGTTCAGACTTAGCAGCTTCTAAGGCGCAGCTAAGTCCACCGCCATCGGCAATGTTTTCGGAAACGGTGAGTTTACCATTGACCTTTTGTCCAGCAAAGTCGATGCCATCAAATTCCTTAATCATCGCTTGCGCGAGTTCTTGGAAGTGTTTCAAGTCCGCTTCGGTCCACCAGTTATTGATGTTCCCGAACTCGTCGAATTGAGAACCATTGTTATCAAAGGCATGGGAAATCTCATGCGCAATGACGGCGCCGATCCCACCATAATTAGCGCTACTTGATTGTTCCAAACTATAGAAGGGTGCTTGGAGAATCGCAGCCGGGAAGACAATTTCGTTATTTGACGGCGAGTAGTACGCATTAACCGTTTGAGCACTCATGTCCCACCGTTTACGATCAACGGGTTGACCCCAGTGACCAAAGTGGTTAGCGATAATGATTTCACTAATGGCCTGAAGATTATCAAAGAGCGATTTGTTCTCGTCAATCCTGAACTGGCTGTAGAGTGGATCGATTTCATCTGGGTAACCCACTTTAATCGTGAGCTTTTGCAGTTTAACGATGGCCTTATCACGTGTAGCGGCGCTCAACCAATCGTTGGTTTTCAAACGTTGTTGATAGACGCCAGCCATCTTCAAAACCATTTGGCGCACGTCAGCTTTAGCGGCCTCACCAAAGTATTTGCGGCCGTAGTAATCACCCACGACTTGACCAAAGGTGCCGGTTGCCAGGTAGTAAGCCGCCTTTTCGCGAGAGCGGGCCTGCTTTTGACCAGATAATGCCCGACCATAGGTGCCACCGACTTGGCGATACTCTTCGGTTAAAGCGCCGGTCGCATCATAAACTACCCCGACTAACATCCAACTCTTCAAGAGCTCAAAGTTCTCGGGAGTGAGCAAGTCATTAACGGCGTCAAAGTAGGTCGGTTGTGGCAAGATCACTTGCTTAGGGGTGTCGTGAAGTAGTTCCGTGATGGTTCCCGTCAAGTCGAGATGGTCAATCTTATTATCGACATCAGCTAACGGATAGGGATTGTACATCTTCACGTAATCAGCTGATTCTTCTGCTGATTTGACGTGTGGCGCAATCAAGGCATCGAATTGCTTGGCCTGGTCAACGATCTTGGCAGCAGTGGCTGCATCATAACCAGCTAGTTGTAGTAGCTTCGTGATTGTTTGGGTAAAGATTGGGAGGAGCTGTTTAGCTGCTTCGTTACCCGGTTCGTAGTACGTCTTGTCCGGTAGAATTAGGCTAGGGGCATCGACGTATAAAGCGTATTGACTGGTATCTTTCATATCTGGTTCAACACTAAGTTCTACTGGCGTACTCAGACCTAGTCGGTACCATTCAGCTAAATGGGCGTTCAAATCGTCGAAATCCTTTAACCCGGCTACTTTATCCAAAAATGGCTTGAGTGGCGCGGTGCCGTCTTGTTCGCGCTTAGCAAAGTTACGCGCTAACGTGTAGAGCTTTTTGAATTCAGCCATCTCAGGATTGGCTGGTGTGAGTTTGCCAGTTAAGAGGTCGGCAAAGTCAGCCATCAGCGTGTGTTCGATATTATCGACCAGATCCATGAAGCCCCCGGTAGAGGAATGGTCCCCGGGAATCTCAGCGTGTTCAGCCCATTGGCCGTTCACGGCATCGTAGAAATCTTGCGTGAGCTTGGTTTCGTCAACCGGATAGGTGGCTGCTCCACCGGCTGGTGTATCAGATGTAAAATGATTAAGTCGCATACTGAATCCTCCTCAAATTAGTGATTACCAACAGATTAACCCTTTCAGCGACAAAAGGGAATTGTTTTATCATCGAAATCTCATCAAAATACTGACACGAAAAGGAGGGCTGAGTTGCATCTCAGCCCTCCAAGCTTTAGTGACCACTTAGTTCGTCCTTCTTAGCCCGTAACACGGGGCGTTGAAACTTGGGACGGTTGCGATCCCAAACGGCAATGCTTTGTTGATACTGGGTGAAGAAACTGGTAATGTCAGCGGGTGTCAGACTGGTTGGGATTTGCTCCCAAGTCTGAGCGCTTTGCAAAAAGGCTTGCCGAATATCGTGCTCAACGTCAGTCCCCTTATCGGTTAAGCGCAGGTATTTTACGCGGCGGTCATCAAGCTTGGCTTCTTGTTCGACAAAGCCATCTAGCAGTAGGGCCCGTAACTTCCGAGCGGCAGCGGAACGGGTCGTTCGTGTTGAATCCGCCAGTTCGCTCAGTGTGATATTACGTTGCTCATGAATCTGTTTAAGCAACAGATACTGTTCAAAGCTGACGGCATACTGACTGGTGATCTGTTCAGCTGCATTGATCAGTACTCGGAAGATACCACGGTACTGCCGCAGAAATGTTTCAAATACTCTATCCTCGTTTTGCATAATAACTCCCCCTTGGAAAACGAATTCGGCCGATTTAGCAAATGACGCGGCGCCAACGCGTCGGGTCCTTCACTACCTCAGACTACCGTTATTATGCGGCCTAACGGGTAGGGATGAAAATAATTGAACTCGACCATTGTCACTAAGATAGGTCACCTTGTATTCTAAGTGAAGGTGGTTTGCTGTAACCCCAAAATGGGCTATTCAGTAATTGATATACTGAATAGCCCGCTTGAGTATGGTTAGAGGATTATTTCGTCATATAAATATACAAATGATCGGTAGAGAAACCAGTATTGAAGCGCACACCATTTGAGTAAATGGTCTTGGTCGTCGTGGAGGTACTCTTCTTCTTAGCGTCCTTCAGTACCTTTTCAAACTTTTTGATCACGTACTTAGGTTTAGCGTCTAGCGAGGTACCTAACAGAGCGAAGGTCGTCCCAAATTGTTTCTTGCCGGCCGTTGTCTTCATTTGCTTGGTTGGGGTGATTAAGGCTAATCCCATCAGTTGACCGTTTTGAACGTTGCCCCGAATAGTCACATCCTTAGTGGCAACTAGGTTCTTAACACCAGCGGATGTACTGGTCGGGAGTAACTCATCTTTAGCCTGTTTTTTAGCTGTTGCCATCTTGGCTTGCAGTTGTTTGGCTGCTGCTTGCTGTTTTTGCGCTGCTGCGGCCGCGGCTGTCGGATTTGTCTTAGCTAAAGCGGTCAGCTTTTTTTGCGTCGTCGCTTGATTTTTCTGTGCGGCTTGCAGTTGTTTTTGAACCTTAGCTGGCAAATGGCTAGCAATGGTCATTTGGTTATACTTAGCGGCCAACTTGCGGTAGTTGCCAAGTGCTTTGACCCGATGAACTGTCACGGTCTTATGGGTCGTTCCAGCGCTAACTTTGACCGTTTGGGTCTTAGTGGAAGCGGGAACCTGGAAGAAATAAGTACCGCTTTTCACGTTGACGGTCTGAGTAGCCCCATTATTGATCCGATAGTGGACCGTCTTAGTCTTGGCGTCACCCTTAATAACTGCCGTTAAGGCCGTTGGATGGTAATCGGTTTTGTTAGTGGTTAAAGCATTATTTGAACAGCCGGCTAAGGTTAGGGCTAATAATCCCAGGGCGCTCAACAGTAACTTTTTCATGATTTTATATTCATCCCTCAATGATTAATTTACTTGGTTTATCTTACCACATTCTTCTAGGGAAGCGAGTATGAGAATTGGCTAACATTTTAGCGGTGAACCTAAAAATCTCGTGAAAGCGTGTGCAAATCCCTTTTACGTGAGGAAAAGAATTGGTATGATAAAAGTGTTGAAAGCAGACCACATCGATGGTTTATTATGGGAAGGACGGGATATTATGTATGAACGGATCTTAGTACCAATGGATGGTAGCAAGAATGCCCATGCGGCATTAATGGAGGCCACCAAACTCGCTAAGGAATTGGGATCGAAACTGTTCATCGTTTCCGTCGCTAGTGATCAGACCTATGCCCACTACGGCGCGGAATTTGGCAGTGAGATTGTCACGCATTTTAAAGATGCAGCGGCTGAGTTTTTACAAAGCGCGGTCAAGGAAGTTGAGGCGCAGGGGGTACCTGTAGAAACCAGCTTCAAGGTTGGTTTGCCTAAACCGACAATTGCTGAAACCCTCCCGAATGAATTAAAGACGGATCTTACCGTAATCGGTCGTTCAGGGGTTCACGGACTAGGTCGGGCCATTATGGGATCAACAACGACCTATGTGGTGAACAACTCTAAGAGTAGTGTCCTAGTTGTTGATTAAACTTTAAATGCAAACAAAAATGCACTGGCAATTAACTTGTCAGTGCATTTTTACGTATATGGCGTCAAACTTACTTTTTGTTCTTTAACCAACGTTGTAAGTCTGAAATTTCGTCGCGCCGCTTCCGGTCCTTTTTACGGTTAACCTTCCGCCGGCCTTGAACGCCATTTGGATGTGCTTTTCTCATTGTAAAAACCCTCGCTTAACTAAAATAACAATCGACTGTCATTCTACTGGATATTTACGGAAAAAGCAAGGGCCTACGGAGTTTCTATGTAAATCAATGAATGTTCAAGCTTACTGGCACGCGGTTTACTGCAATTTGCTTAAAATTTTTATTACGGGTCAACGCCCCCGTCAGAAAGTGGTATATTGGGAATAATTCAGCAACAGGTAAGGAAGGGACGGGCAACATGCATTTTTTGACAACGAAGCGCGGACGTCTGTGGGCCTGGCTAGTCACGCTACTCATTGGTGGCCTATTGGTTTGGGGAACGCAGCACGATGCTCGCATTTATCATGATCCGATCTTACAAGTGACCCAGGTTAAGACGGGGACACCAACTAAGGAGACCGATGATTTCCATAATGTCGATCGCCAGACTAAGCAGACCTTAACCGGCAAGCTTTTAAATGGTTCTCACCGGGGACGGCAACTGACAATTACGAATACCTATTCGCAATCGGGGGCTATGGACCAGCGATACCATGTGGGGAGTCAGCTCTTCGTGGTCCTACATACGCATGCGGATGGTCACCTTAGTGCGACGGCTAAGGATATAAAGCGTGATACACCACTCGTCTTTATGCTGTGGTTAGTTGTGGGGCTATTACTGCTCATCATGCAATTTAGTGGATTTATGGCCTTTCTCAGTGTGGCCGCCAATGGGGTCTTGTTCTTATTGGCGATTTTACTAAATGGATCGACGCAAGGGGCACAGGTCTTATGGATTTTTGGTAGCTTGGCCGTTGTTTTTGCGGCGCTGACACTATGGTTGGTGTTAGGGGCCAATCGCCAGATGGTGATTACCTTAGCGACGACGTTAGGGGGAACGGCGTTCTCTATTATCGTGGCCTTACTCGTCTTTCATTTCACCCACGAAAAGGGCATGTATTATGAATCCATGCAGTATGTGACGCAATTGCCACGACCACTGTTCTTGGCAGAAACCTTACTTGGGTCGCTAGGAGCCGTCATGGATGAATCGACTGATATCATCTCGTCATTATTTGCCTTAAAACGAGAGCGTCCCGAATTATCAGCTATTCAAGTCTTTAAGTCTGGTCGCCAAATTGGCAGTACGATTATGGGGCCACTGATTAATGTGCTCTTCTTCATTTTTGTGGCGGATACATTTCCTATGGCGATGTTGTACCTCAAAAATGGGAACAGTTGGGGCTACACCTTTTCGATGAACATGTCGATGGGGGTTGTTCAAAGCTTGATTAGTGGGATTGGCATTGTCTTGGCCGTTCCTCTGGCGAGCTTTTTGGCTAGTCGGTTCATGGAAAAGAAGGTGATGGCATGAGTACAATTACGGCGTTAGGATTAGTCCTGCTAGTGCTGATGATTCTGGTCGGGGGCAAAGCCGGGGCCCAGTCATTTCTAGCCCTCATTTTGAACTTTGGGCTCTTGTATCTCGCTATTGTGCTGGTGGCGTTTCACTTCTCACCCTTGATTGTGACGTTAGTCGTGGGAATGTTAGTGTTAGCGCTGACCATCTTCATGAGTAGTGGGGATGATCTGTCGAGCACGGTCGCCTTTATTGCGTCGGCGGTGGTGTTAGTGGTCTTAATTGCTTTGATTGTCCCAGTTGAGCATTGGGCACTGGTCCAAGGGTTCGGTCCCGAAGATAGTGAGGACTTAGAAGGGCTGTCGGTCTTGGTGGGGATTAACTTCATTCAGGTAAGCACCGCCACAGCCATTTTAAGCACGCTAGGGGCGATTGCGGAGGCAGCCATGGCAATTGCTGCGGGCTTGAGTGAAATCCTCGAGCAGCACCCACAGGTCCCGTTAAATGACTTGTTAAAAGATGGTATCGATGTCGGCAAACAAATTATTGGAACGACTTTTAATACGCTATTCTTTGGGTTCTTTGGTGGCTTCTTGGCACTATTCATTTGGTTTACCGGCGTGCACTACTCATTTGGGGAAATTCTGAATGATAAAATTTTTGTAGCGGAGATTCTCATGATCTTGTACGCAATGGTCAGCGTGATTCTGACGGTGCCAATTACGACTTGGGTCATGACCCGCGCGGTAGCTGGTAAACGAAAACGAGCGGCGAAAGAAGAGACTCCCAAGTAAGGATTAACTGACGATAATGGAGAAAAAACATGAGAATTCACTGTATGGTAAGAAACATTAATGTTAAACGAACAAGAAATTTGTCTGTGAAATATTCTGAATTGGAGCTTTCAGATTATGAGATGCTGGGTGAATTTCCGGCTTATGATCGATTGGCTGATTTTATGTGGCATATTTTTAAAGAAGAAATTATGCCAGAAGGTTTTGAAATTGAAGACGATGATGATCCCGAAGATGAGGCGACTATTATTCAAGGGGATTTTTTGGGAAGATGATGACTATTATCCGCCTGTGCTAACTTCGAGGGGACCTGGAAAGGCCGCTAGATATTTGTTGTGCTGTACGAGTAAATCTTTGGCAACAACTTATCAGATTCGGTTCACTTTGGATAAAAGACGAGTTGGACTGTACGCCTTTGATATGAGAAATTTGCATGCAGTAATTACTGATAAGGACAAGACTTATACGTTTGATGATGAAGGAAATAAGGCCGAAGGATTTGAAATATTTGAAAATATTACTAGGCCTTTGTGGGAATTAGCAGCTAATACAATTATGTTTGCTCAGGATGGAACAGAAGATGAAGGAACTCTGGATTTTGCAAAACCACGTTGGGTTGATGCTAGTAATATTTTGACAAGCTTAAGCAGGGACGGCAATAAGTGCCATTTGACTGGTCGACTACCAGACAATAGTTATCACGCTGATATGACCTTCGAATTTCGAGAGTTGTTAGGAGACGAATTTGATGAATTTGTAGATGCGAGTGGTTTATAACAAGATTATCGTAAACGAAAAGCGTTAGGAGATACACGTCCTAACGCTTTTTATGTGGAATTAGAAAATTAGTGAACTAACAACCTAAATAAAAACCGCCTAACGTAATCGTTAGACGGTCATTATTAGTTACTGCTGCTTGAGCTTGCAACACTTGAACTAGCAGCACTAGCATTGGATGATTCGACGCTAGCAGATGTTGCAGTTGCCGTTGTGGTAGCGACATCCTTGATGCTGGTTAAGTTACCAGAGTAGACCCAGTAACGTTTCGTACTGTTCTTAGATGGCCGAATACGGTACCACATGGACCCAGTACTCTTCTTAGCCGTCATGTCGATGTAGTAAGCCTTACCAACCTTAGGTGAAATCTTGGACCAACTTTGTTTAGTGGCATTCTTGTTGGACCCCTTGACGTGGTTGTATAGGTAGTAGCTCTTGTACTTGCTACTTAACTTAGCTTGTTTATTCACTGACGTGTAGGTTGCGTTTACCAATTTGGTGTGTGAGGTACTGAAACCGTTATAGTACTTTTTCACCATCTGGTAGAACATTGCCATCGTGTAGCCTTGGCCAAAATACTTCTTCCCAGTTGCTGAGTAATAACCAACGGGGTCAGTATGCGTTGAGCCACCTAAGTGACTGGCAACGGACCCATGTGACCATACGGTACCTTTGCCATCATAAGCAGCATCGTTAGGCTTAAGGTTATATTCTTTCAGCAAGTAGGCGGTGTACCAAGCAGCGTTAGCAACTTCGTGTGCAAAGGCAGACTTACTGTGGACTTCAACTTGTTCAAATTGAACGAAACGAGAGTTACCAGGGGAACCAACACCCCAAGCCAGGTAATCCGTATTAGCGATATTAATAATCCGGGAACCATCAACGAAGCTATGCACGAAAGCGTTTTGGTAATTATTCTTCATATAGGCAATTTCATTATAGATCGTTGATGAGGGGTTAGCCGTTTCATGAACAACAACCCCTTCTGGCTTACCCTTACCGTGGCGATACTTGTACTTCGGGAAGCCATTCCAAATTGATTTGGTAATTTTAGCTGGCGTGATGTTTTTACTTGAAATATAGCTATTAACCTTGGAAGTCGCTGCGGAAGCGGTCGTTGTGGACGTTGATAATCCAAAAATTCCGGCGGCACCAAGGGTAGCCAGTGTGGTTAAAACGATTTTGTGCATGTTCACCCTGATCATCCCTCAAATCTTTCTAGTCATTAATTACGACAACCAATAAATTGGTTGCTCAGTCGGTGGTTGTACGATTCGTTATCCACTATAACATGTTAGACGCTAACGACAAGCGTCAAATCAGGCTTTCTGCGTAATATTACGCGGGAACGCGCGGTGGTAACAGCATTTACCTAGCGTGTTTGCAAATAGATTAAAACTTCACGACAGGACGTAACCTATCTGTAACATTGACATAGCGCCGTTTGTTCCCATTCACGAGGCGTAGTGCACGCAAAAAACAGATCGTCCGTTGCGTCGGCGACCTGTGCGTAATGGTTACTTAGTTGGTTGGGTCCATCCCTGTTGTTCAGGATCGATGTGCAGCTTTCGTTGACATTCAGGGCAGATCCCGTGAAGTTCAACGTGATTGCTAGTGACCAAGTAGTGGGTTTGTTCTCGCGTTTGGTGGTTTAAGTTAGCCTCAACTGCGGCGATATTAGGGGCAAAAACATCGGTAATTTTTCCACAATTTTCACAAATAATGTGGTAGTGTGGTCGGCCGTAAAAATCATAACGCAGCCCACCCTTATCGTTGGGGAGGGCAATGACGATGCCCAGATCAACAAAGAGATTTAATGTGTTGTAGACGGTCGCCATGCTGAGATTAGGCAGTTCATCCTCTAAGGCGTGAAATAAGGTTTCCACTGAAGGGTGATTGTGATGTGCGACCAGATACTTTAAGATAATCTGGCGTTGCGGGGTGACCCGTACTTGATGTTCCCGCAGTAATTGAATGGCCGCATTAAGTTCTTGTTGTTGCGTTGCCAAATCTAAAGTCTCCTTTCTAAGAATCACTCTAGTTTAAGTCTATTAAAACACATTTTAACAGGACTTCCAGCAGAAAGCTCTAGTTTAGAATAAATCGTCACAAAAATGAAAAATAAAATCTAGAGAGGTTTACTTTTATGACGGATAGAGTACAATGGATTCAGTAGCAGATAAGAACTATTCTAAAGAGAGATAAAAATTGACTATCCCTAACTTTTTGAAAGTAAAGCTGATTAGATGGGGATTGTTGCAGATGGGGTGGCGTAAGAATGGAAACAAAAGTGAAGAAGACTGCAACGTTGGCACAACGGATCAACGTCTTGCGGGCGAGTGTCATGGGGGCCAATGACGGGATTTTGTCGGTTGCCGGAATTGTTGTTGGGGTTGCGGGTGCGGCAACCAGTAGTTTTGCGATTTTTATTTCTGGCATCGCTGGCATGATTGCCGGGACTGTGTCCATGGCCATGGGGGAGTATGTGTCAGTTAATACGCAAAAGGATGCCCAGCGAAAGGCGATTGAGACGCAAACCACCGCTTTAGACGATGACTATGAGGCGGAGTTTGGCTTTGTGCGTGATAAATATGTTGCCAGTGGGATTAAGCCGGAATTGGCAGAGCAGGCGACTAAAGAAATGATGACCCGTGATCCATTAAAAACCACGGTACGCGAGCGTTTTGGGTTTAATGTTGGTGAATATACCAATCCATTTTCTGCGGCGATTGCATCCATGATCTCATTTCCAACTGGGTCTATTCTGCCATTGGTCTCAATTACATTATTGCCTAGAGGCTATCGGATCGTGGGGACCTTCATTGCGGTGGTCGTGGCCTTAGCGATTACCGGCTATATTGCGGCGGTATTAGGGAAAGCCAACCGACGGAATGGGACGATGCGGAACGTCATTGCGGGAATTTTGACGATGCTAGTGACTTACGGCATCGGGCACTTATTTGCTTAGGGGGCAGTTAAATGGCAGCAAATCAACAGGTACAAATCAAGAAGGTTAAGCAACACCAGACGATGGACGAGAAGCTCAACACGCTGCGTGCTGGGGTATTAGGGTCAAATGATGGTATTTTAACGGTTGTTGGTGTGCTATTCAGTGTGGCCGCCGCAACGACCGATCAGTTTACGATTTTTATTGCGGGGCTAGCCGACTTACTAGCCTGTGCGTTTTCCATGGCGTCAGGGGAATATGCTTCAGTCAGTACACAAAAGGATACTGAAAAGGCGGCCGTTGCTAAGGAAGAACGGTTGTTAAAGACCAACTATGCCGACCAACTGGCCGCCGTGCAGCAATTCTATGAAGATCGGGGTGTGACTGCGGAAACCTCGTTAGCTATTGCTAATGACTTAATGGCTAAGGATGCCCTGGCAACGGTCGTTAACGTCAAAGAAGATATTCAATTAGGGCACTACATGAATCCGTGGAACGCGGCCTTCTCCTCGTTGTTTGCCGCGGCCTTGGGCGGAACTTTTCCTTTAGTCGCCATGTCACTCTTTCCAGCAGCTACCCAGTGGCCGGCAACGATTGTAGCCGTATTATTGTCCGTGACGTTAACCGGGTATTTGAGTGCCAAATTGGGTCATGGACTCGTGAAAACCGCAATTATCAGAAACGTTATCGTGGGAATTATCACGATGTTTATTCACTATTACGTGGGTCAGTTCTTCTAACAAAACTATTGTTCTTTTCTTATTGCAATGTCAGAAAGCTAGTGTAAAATTAGTCAAATATCTTTTGGAAATGAGGAATTTGGCTTGAAGCGTAAGATGAGTTTGTTTTCGTTAGTCATGCTAACGCTGAGTGCCATCATCGGGTCTGGATGGTTATTTGGCGCGGGGATGGCAGCCCAGATCGCCGGACCAGCGGCGATTATCTCTTGGATTTTGGGTGCCGTTATTATTGGCTTAATTGCTTTAAATTATATTGAACTGGGAACGATGTTTCCCACGAGTGGCGGGATGAGTCAATACGCCGCATTTTCACACGGTCCGCTGTTGGGGTTTGTTGCGGGGTGGTCTAATTGGCTATCGCTACTGACCATTATCCCCATTGAAGCCGTAGCTGCTGTGCAGTACATGAGCTCTTGGCCGTGGGCGTGGGCCAATTGGACCCGCGGCTTTTTGCGGCACGGGGACATCACTAATGAAGGGTTAGTCATTGTTTTCTTATTTATTCTGGCGTTTACCCTGCTGAATTTTTGGTCCGTCAAGTTGCTCACGCGGTTTACCAGTTTTATTTCGATCTTTAAATTAGCGATTCCTACGTTAACGATTCTGGTACTGATCGGGACGGGATTTGAGCCGCAAAATTTTGGTCATGCGGCCGGGTTTATGCCCAGCGGCACGGCAGCAATCTTTTCGGCAACTACGGCGGCCGGCATTATCTTTTCATATAACGCCTTTCAAACCACGATCAACATGGGCAATGAAATTGCGCATCCCGAACGCAACATCTTATGGGGAATTGTGATTGCCTTTGGGATTAGTGCGGTGATCTACACGTTGCTACAGGTCGCCTTTATTGGTGCCGTGCCAGCTAGTGCACTGCAGCACGGGTGGCAAGGGGTGAACTTTGAGTCACCGTTTGCTGACCTGGCGATTTTGCTGAATCTAGGGTGGCTGTCAACGTTGTTGTACCTAGATGCCTTTGTTTCACCATTTGGTACTGGGGTTTCATTTGTGGCAACCACGAGTCGAGCACTCGCCGCGATGACTGGTAGTAAGCACATGCCGACTAAGTTAGGTGAAGTTAATCGTAAATACCAAACGCCACGACGAGCCATGGTTGTGAACATGTTGCTGGGGGTTGTGTTGGTGGCTGGTTTTCGTAATTGGAGTGCGCTGTCGAATGTTATCTCGACATCGACGCTGATTGCTTATTTAACGGGGCCGGTGACGGTGACAGCTTTACGACGACAAGCGCCTAATTTTAGTCGCCCCTTTCGCTTAGCCGGTTTACGGTGGTGGGCACCACTCGCTTACGTTTTAGCGAGTCTAGCAATTTACTGGGCAAAGTGGCCCACGACGATTGAGGTGTTTGGCGTCATTGCGCTAGGCCTGATCTTCTATATTTATTATGAAATTCGTCGTCCAGCTGGTTGGCAGGCGCTGCAAGCAAGTCTGCGGGGCAGTCGCTGGCTGTTGTTAGAGATGATCTGGTTAACCGTCATGTCCTTGATTGGAAGCCATGAATTTGGTGGTACCGGTTGGGTGGCTTATCCCTTAGATTTTGTTTTGGTGGTCATCGGGAGTCTGGTGTGCTACTACTTAGGGGTACGAGACGCTTACCGCAGTGAGTCTTTTGAGATTGCGGTTGATTTGAACAGGCGGGTTAATGAAGATTAATCTATGCAATTAAATAGCCACCATCTGCGGTAGTGGGTCTACCGAGGATGGTGGCTATTTTTAATGTTGTTGCCAAATCCAGTCGTTATTCTGAGTGGTGAAACCGGCCGCAGCTAACACCGTTGGTTCAACGTGGGCACTTTGACTGAGGGTCATGGTTTTGAGTTGTAACTCGTCTTGACCAAAGTGCACGAGACGGTCAATGATCTCTTGTTGTTCCACAGCTGTTAGTCGTCGTCCTTGAATGGTCAGCTGACTTGTGCGTGTGTTGAGATCTAAGTGTGTAAAGCCACCCCAGCCAATTAGTTTGTGTGTTTGGCGGCGTTCAATCCCCCAAGTCAGGGCAGTTTGGCCCATCGTTTGTTGCATGGTTGCGTTTACCCAGTCAGCCGTTTCGGCCAGATCTTGTTTGGTCAATTCGGCGACATTTTTAAGTTTAAACTGGGTTAGCCAATCAAAGCGAAAAATGGGGGTTAGTAGCGGGTGATACCCTTCAAAGCTAGACATGTCTGGTGCATCCTTTCCGTTTCAGTTCATTAATCATATTGTACCGGTCTTTTGCTCGTTGAGCCAGTGACTTAATCGCTGTTTGACTGGGAGCTGTGCTATACTTGAAAGTAACATTGGTAAGTTGAAAGGGGTAGCACAATATGACGGAAGAGTTTTATATTGGGACTTATACCAAACGGATCAGTCGCGGGATCTATCGGGTAAGTGTGGATACGACCACACCCAAGCTGATGGATTGCGAATGGTTAGCTTCTGCAGGAAGCCCAACCTACATCGCGAAGTCTAACGCCAAGCGGTTATACGTTATCAATAAGAAAGAAACTGATGGTCAAACACATGGTGGTCTGATTATCTATGATATGTCGGAAGACAAGCCACGAGCGATTCAACAACTCTTAGATTTGGGTTCGTCACCAGCTTATGTGGCCGTTGATGAAGACCGGCAATTAGTCTATACGGCCAATTACCACACAGCTGCGGTTGACGTCTACGCAATCAATCCGGATGGCACCCTGAAGCGGACAGATCAAGTAATCGATCAGGACCCGGTCGGCCCGGCACCAGAACAGGCTGATGGGCCCCATCCCCATTTTGCTGATTTAACGCCAGATAACCGATTAGTCGTGTGTGACTTAGGCTCTGATCGGGTTTACGTGTACGATGTCTCCGCAACTGGCAAGTTGTCAGCGGTTAGTCACCTTGACTTACCAGCTGGTTATGGTCCGCGGCACATCGTGTTTGATGCTAAAAAGGGTGTGGCTTACTTAGTTGGTGAGTTGAGCAGCAACGTGGCAACATTAAGCTACGATACGGCAACGGGAACGTTTACGGTAAAGACCATTGTCTCAACGATTCCAGACGATTGGACGGCCCACAATGGGGCAGCAGCGATTCGGTTAAGTGCCGACGGTAAGTTTGTTTATGTATCTAACCGTGGCAATAACTCACTAGCGGTATTTGCCAGTGATGAAGCTGGTCAGTTGACGTTGGTTCAGCGGATTTCAACGGAAGGCGATTTTCCGCGTGACTTTAACTGGACTGCCAACCAGCGACTAGTGTTAGTGGTAAACCAAAACTCGGATAACGCTTCGTTATTTGAACGTGATGCGCAAAGCGGCAAGTTAACGTTAGTTCAAAAAGACTTTATGGTGCCAGAAGGTGTCAGTGTCTTACCCGCTAAGTAGCATGGTGTGCTAGTTTGTTACGCCAAAAGCTCGAGACAATTGGTCTCGGGCTTTTTGTTACGTTACATCTGAAAATAATTGGCAATCGATTAAAAGACAGTAGCGACAAGATTTCTCCTGATGCTTTGTTAGTGTCTCGTCTTTTAACACACGGTTAAAGTCAGACCATTATCAGCATCGACTCCTCACGTTCCGAGTAACGCATCAAATAGATCGACCAGATCGACGGATCAATGACGTCACTTCAAATCCTAGGCGTCAGTCTGTTTGGTCGACGCTAATGCTAACCGGTTTGGCCCTTACAGCTGGCGTCAAGAGTCCTGGCGTCACGGCACACTCTAGGTCCAATAACTGGAAATTAAATTAATAGAGAAGTCGTTTGAAAATAGATGTAATTTACTAGGGGAATTTCACAAATAAAGAGTGTCTCCCCACAGATCGCTATGGGCGAGACACTCTTATTTGTGAAAGGCAGATTGTAAAATTTAAATTGAACATTTAAGTGGACAGAAAAACCCATCAAGGTCTTTAATGGTGTTACCACACAATCCATTAGAAAGAAGGACCTTGATGAGCACCACTATTTTATCATTCCAGAACCGTGTTGTCATTG